>JAVWHP010000037.1:0-2883 GCA_036639955.1 Erysipelotrichaceae bacterium | reverse complement strand
GATGAAAATGGAAAGAAAAATTAAAGTCATATATATTGGCAAAATACTTTTATATTATATATAAAAGGTATTTTGTCAATAATATGAAAAAGATTAGTTACTTATAATACTTGGATTTAGTTTATATAATGATTTAAAGCTTATAGAAGAGTTTAAAGTTTAAAAATGAGTAGTAAGGGGATAGTGTTTAAATTCATTCGTAGTGGACTTATACGGGGCCCACTATGAATGAATAGAACTATTAAAGAATAGATAAGGTATGAATAAAGTAAGTATACTTAGGTATAATTATATAGGTGATATAATGAAAGTATTTATGATATTTATGGTATTAATACCTATAATAAAGGATAAACAATATAATGTTAGTATAAAGACATGTACAACCGAAAGTATTCAAGTAGAATTAAATAATGATGTAATAGAAATAGAACTATTTAATATTAATATAACTAAGGATGGTAAAGAGTATTTATGTAGATATTTAAATGAAGCTAAAGAACATAAGAAAGATATAAAGATAGAAGTAGATAATATAAAACAAGAATTACCACTGAAGGTATATTTATTTATTGATAATGAATTAGTTCAATCTAAACTTATAGACAAAGATATGGCAACTATTAAAATTAATAACCCTGAATATAAATATATAAAAGAAATGAATAGTAAGAATACTGTAGTGTTTAATAGTTCTGATGAAGAACTATTAAACACTACTAAAACAGGTAGTAGAGGTTATATTCTAATAATATTTTTATTACTATTAATGAGTGCAATTATTATTTATTTATACAAAAATAAACGACTACACTCATAGGTTGTAGACTAGTTAGTTGTTTTGCAATATACTCAGTTTATACATGGAGGAATAAAATATGGACTTATCTACTAAAGATGAAAAAGAACTAAAGATGAGTGAAGAAGATATTAAAATTAAACTAGGTATTAAAATACGTTCTTTAAGACAAAATAAGAATTTATCTCAAGAACAACTTAGTGCATTAACAAAACTACATAGAAACTATATTTCAGATGTAGAAAGAGGCCAAAGAAACATATCTATTGTAGCAATCTATCGTATTGCTGAAGGTCTAGATATAGAAATTAAAGATTTGTTTTGAAACAAATCTTTTTTTATACTATAATGTACTAGAACGAAAGTGAGGAAATAATATGAACTTCTTAATCAACGCAGTATTTGGTTTCTTAATTCTTATTCTAATTATAAATTTATTACCCGCATTATTTGGAATTATAAGTTTCTTTGTCTTTATTTATTTAATATATTCAGTATTTAGAATGTTAACAGGTAAGCCTAAACGTACTTATACTTCATATACATATACTAATCATAACCAACAACAAAACGAACAACCTAATGAACAACATGGAACTAGTAATGGAGAGATCAAAGGTAACGTAATTGATGTAGAATATAGTGAAACAGAAGATGAGAACAACTAATGATAACACAACCAAATTCTTATCAATTACAAGAATTAAAAAAACTAATAGTTGGAAGTAGTCCTAATGCTAAAACAGAATTAATTGAATATAATTTAGAACATCCTAAAACAGATGATCAATACTTAGTTATAGAACAAGATGATCAAATTATATCTACACTAGGAATAAGTTACTTTGATATAAATTATTCTAAAAGAATTATAAAAACAGGTTATATCCATTCTTTAGTAACTAAAATTGATTATAGAGAAAGAGGCCACGCTAATTCTTTAATTAGAGAAGCAATTAATGAATTAGAAAATAAATGTTTATTTACTTATACTTCAACTTATCATCCAGAACTATTTGAAAAATATGATTTTAAAATGATATATTATTATAAAACATATTCTATAGAGAAAGGTTATTTAAATAATATAAGTAAAGCCGGTATAGATACTAATTTAAATGAGCAAGAACTACTAAAAATATATGAAAAATATACTTCACATTTTGAAGGATATATTAAAAGAAAACAAACATATTTTAATACTATATTAAAATATGTTAATGAAGGTCTATTAGATATTGTAGGTTATAGAGATAATAAAGGAATGCTATTAGGTTATGCACTATATCATATATATAATGATAAACCAATTATAAAAGAAATTATATATTTAAATTCATTAGCATTAATTAAACTATGTTCATACTTAATAGGCGATAATAATGAACTAATAATCAATGTATCTTTAGCAGAATGCTTAGATAAAGTATTTCCTTTAATACTACCAAAGAAAGTACCCTATATGATGGTAAGAATAAATAACTATGAACTCCTAAGTAAACTAATAGGAAAAGTAGTAACAACCCCAACCGAAGTATTTAATCTTTTAAATAAACCACTATATATAAATATATAAAAGATAATATATAAAAGAAAAGCTATAGGATAACCTATAGCTTTTTAAAACGAATAGCCAATATATGTAACATTGAAATATATAAACTACCAAAAGAAACAATCCCACTAACAATCAACATCGCTACATCAAATTTCTGATCAAAAGCATTTAACATTATACCAATAGCTAAAGCAATATATAATATTAACTTAAGTATTAGTTTACCCTGATCATCTTCAGCTAAAATCTCAATTTGAGATTTAGAATTCTCTACCTTAAAATTAGGAACAGTAGTTAATTGATATAAAACTTTATATCTAAATAAGTACTCTAAATATAAAGCACTTATAATAGCTATAATTAAAGAAATATAAAAAGGAAAGAACAATAGATGAATGAAAGCGCCAAATACTATAGCTAACATATATCTACAATTTAATATTCTGAACTTATCAATATAATCATTAGATATAATATAACCAGTACTATTAGATTTATTATAATATATAAATCTATTATGTTTATC
>JAVWHP010000036.1:0-4476 GCA_036639955.1 Erysipelotrichaceae bacterium | reverse complement strand
TAGTTTCTACTTTATATCATTCTATGCCTTTTGGTACTAGTCATAAATATATTTTTAGAATACTTGATCATTCTTTTATTTATTTTGCTATAGCAGGTACTTATACTCCTATAGCTGTTTATCTTATTAAAGGTTGGGAAGGTATGGCTATTCTTATAATTCAGTGGTCTATGGTTATCTTTGGTGTTCTTTATAAATGTCTTAGCAAAAAAAGCACTCCTAAAATTTCTTTAGCAATATATTTGGTTATGGGTTGGACTGCTGTTTTATTCATTCCTAAATTATTGGCTACCGCTTCTCCAATCTTCTTATCATTCATCGTGTTAGGTGGTATACTTTATTCAATTGGTGCTTACTTTTACGCAAAAAAAGGTGTTAAGTATATGCATGTAATTTGGCATTTCTTTATTAATGCTGCAAGTATCGCTCATTTAATAGCTGTTGTTTTCTTAATTTAGAATGAAGGAGAACAGGTGAAAAGGCCTTAAAATCGCTTAAATAAAGACTATTAGTGAAAGATTTGTTAGTTTAAATAAACTAACAAAAAAT
The DNA here is from genome assembly GCA_036639955.1 of Erysipelotrichaceae bacterium. Classification (GTDB taxonomy): domain Bacteria; phylum Bacillota_I; class Bacilli_A; order Erysipelotrichales; family Erysipelotrichaceae; genus JAVWHP01. The sequence continues at coordinate 3,927 of JAVWHP010000036.1, read as the reverse complement.
GTAGAAATCAAGCATGCTTAATAGCGTGTTTTTTTATAATAAAAAAATGTTAGTTTTATTAAACTAACACTCAAACATATATTGTATTTTTTTAATAGCCTTATGACAAGGTTTTATTTTTCAAACAAGTAATCTACGCATGCCTTCTCATCGATAAATTCTAAATTATCAATAACTCTTGGTAAGAAAGGTTGAGTTAAATAAGATGCTATCTCACAAATAAAATTACCTCTTATCATAGATTTAACATAGTCTAAGCCTTCCGCTTGGAAGTCTTCTATAAAGTTATCCTTCACATAAGCAATTAGCGCATCATCACTCTGTTCCTTAAATTCTATTTTATTTAAATGACATTCTGCTTCAAAGTAATCCTTAGTAACTTTACCATTAGCAGGATATTCAGGAAAATAAACTACTTTTGTAGCTCCCTTATAGGTAGCTAATGCATACATCTCTACATTCTTTTTTGACTGTTTCTTTAAAACTTCATTTAATTCATCACGATTATTAATCTTCATATTATATCTCCTTAGAATAGTTTAACTATATCTTGCCATGTTACGAAAACCATTAAAGCTATTATTGCAAATACACCAATATTCATTGTTATAGTAATGAACTTTTCTGATAATTTTTTACCTCTTATCTTCTCTATAATAAGAATAAAGATTCTTCCACCATCTAGTATAGGAATTGGTAAAGCATTAAATACACCTAGGTTTAATGATAGCATAGCTATTAAATTGAAGAAAGCCATAAAACCTTGAGTTGAAAATTGTGAAGTTACTTTAAAGATACCAATAGGTCCAGATAAATTTTCTAAACCGACACCTCTAAATAAATTTAATAGAGCTTCAGTAATTAATTTAACACTATTTACACAATCTATGAAAGCATACTTCACTGCTTCTAACATAGTTATTTCTTTAGTTTTAGCTTTGATTATTACCCCAGCTTGAATTGTGCCTGTCTCAGGATTTTTTTCTGGTGTCAATTTCAAACTCACTAATTTTCCATCACGTTCTACTTCATAAATAGATTCACCCATTTCAGCAGTAGTTGCTTCCATCAAATCTTGATAATCAACTATCGGATGCTTTGTTCCATCACTATAAGTTATGCCAACAATTTTATCGTTAGCTTTAAAGTCAGCTTTACTAGCTGGTGAGTTGGCAACTACTTCACCAACAACCACTTCATCTATAGGCAGTCTAATAACACCATTATACAAATTAATACCGGTGAATATAACAAGGGCTAATACAATATTCATAAAGATTCCAGCACCCATAATAATTGCTTGTTTCCATGGCTTAATTCCATTAACACAACGTTCTAGAGGAATCGCATCATACATTTCACCATTAGCATCTTCTTCACCAGCCATTTGAACATACCCACCAATTGGTAATGCTCTAATTGCTAATGTAGTCTCTTTGAATTTTTTCTTAAATAATGCAGGTCCAAAACCAATTGAAAATTCACCGCAATAAACATTAAATTTTTTAGCCGCAATTAAATGGCCTAATTCATGAACAATAACAATCACAGTTAGAACAACAACAAAATAAAATAATTCGTATATTATATCCATTAGCTATCTCCCTTCAATTTATTTAATATAAAAGTTCTTGCTGCTTGATCAGCTTCTATAATATCTTCAAGTGTAACATTCTTCTTATAATCTATATGCTTTAAAGCATCTACTATATACAATTCTATATCTAAGAATTTAATCTTATTATTTAAGAATAGATTAACAGCACATTCATTAGCAGCATTCATTATAGCTAAAGCATTACCTTCAGCTTTACCACATTCTATTGCTACTTTAACAAGTGGATATCTTATAAAATCTATCTTCTTAAAGTGTAATAATCCTAGTTCAGCTAAGTTTAATTTTTGGCCACCTTTTAATTCAATTCTATTAGGATAATTTAAAGCGTATTGAATTGGTAATCTCATATCAGCAGTTCCTAATTGAGCAATTATACTTGTGTCTTTATATTGTACCATTGAATGTACTACACTTTCTTGGTGTAATAGTACTTCTATATCTTTATAGTCTGTATCAAATAAGTAATGTGCTTCTATAACTTCTAATCCTTTATTCATCATAGTAGCACTATCAATTGTAATTTTAGCGCCCATTGACCAATTTGGATGATTTAATGCTTGTTCTAATGTTACATTTTCTAATTGATTTCTTTCTAAATTTCTAAAACTACCTCCGCTTGCTGTAATTATAAGTTTATCTACTTCTTTACTGTCATTACCTCTTAAGCATTGGAATATAGCTGAATGTTCAGAATCTATTGGATATAAATGAACATTATGTTCTTTAATTGCCGCTTTAACTAAACTACCGCCCACTACTAATGTTTCCTTATTAGCTAACGCAATATCTTTATTGTTGTTTATAGCATTAAGCGTTGGCTTAAGGCCTACAAAACCTACCAAGGCATTAACTAAAGTATCAAAGGTTTCTAGACTAGTGATGTACATTAATCCTGATTCACCGCATACAAACTTAATTTCTTTATATTCTTTTTCTAATAGGTCCATGTCTTCTTTTTTAGCTACACAAACTATTTTAACATCTATTTCTTTTAATATATTTCTTAGTACGCTTATATTTTTACCAATACTAATAGCCTCTATATGGAATAAATCTGAATGGGCTTTAACTACATCAATAGTTTGTAGTCCAATAGAGCCACTAGCTCCTAATAGTACTATATTTTTCATAGCATTATCACAACAGTATATATGAATGAAAATATAATAAAATTATAGATTAGTGAATCTAATCTATCTAACATTCCTCCATGTCCTGGAAATATATTAGAGAAATCTTTAATATTAAAGTTCCTTTTCATTGCTGAAAAAGCTAGATCTCCTATTTGTCCAGTTATTGGCATTATAATACAAGCTATTGCTAAAGCAGTAGTAGAGAATCCACTTATACAAAAGTGAGCAAAGGTAAATGATGCTATGGCTCCTATCACAAAGCCTCCTATGCTTCCTTCAATTGTTTTTTTAGGTGACACTCTTTCATTAAGTTTATGTTTACCAAAGAAATAACCAGTAAAATATGCTCCTGTATCACAAGCATAAGTAGCGATTATTATCATCCATATAAACATTGGATTTGCATTATATATTAATTTAAATGATGAAGCTATACAATATATAAATATAATAAAAGATACGTAAACAAATGCGTCTTTGCTCGTAAATCGTTCATAAAATACAGGTATAGCAAATAAGACCAATATAGCTAAACCAATAGTTATTAAAACATATTCGATAGGTAGATATATTATAGCAAAAGATGCAATTGTAGTTGCTATCATAATTAGAGGTGGTTGTTTATTTTCGCATAATTTCAAATATTCATAGCCACAACCAGCTACTATTATTGCTGTTAATAAATCTATTAAAACACCACCAAATAGAAGTGATGGTATTATGACTGCTAGTATTGCAAATGCTGTTATAATTCTTGTTTTCATTATATACCTCCAAATCGACGATTTCTATTTTCATATTCATCGATACATCGATGTAAAACTTCTTCATTAAAGTCAGGCCAAGCTTCTTCTACAAACATTAACTCACTGTAAGATAATTGCCATAATAAGAAGTTTGACAATCTCAATTCCCCACTTGTTCTTATCATTAAATCTACTTCTGGGAATTGAGATGTCATAAGATAGTTATCAAATTCGTTTTCTTCTAAATCATTTGCTCGTTTATTAGTTACTACTTCATTAGTATACTTTTTGATTCCTAATACTATTTCTCTTCTTGATCCATAATTAGATGCTAAGCATAGTATTAACCCCGTGTTAGTTTTAGTTTCTTCACAGGCTCTATTTATTACATTTCTTGTATCTTCAGGGAAACGGTCTAACTCACCTATAT
>JAVWHP010000035.1:0-5372 GCA_036639955.1 Erysipelotrichaceae bacterium | reverse complement strand
AGTATAGGATTATGTACAGCTTTAATATGTGTAGGAGCTTTTATAAAGATACCAATACCTATAATACCATTTACATTACAGTTTATGTTTATAAACCTTACAGGATTATTATTAGGATGGAAGAGAGGACTACTAGCAGTTATAGTTTATATAAGTTTAGGACTATTAGGACTACCTGTATTTTCAGGAGGTGGAGGCTTAAGCTATATAACAATGCCAAGTTTTGGATTTGTGCTAGGATTTATACCATTAGTAATACTAGCAGGGATATGTTCTAAGAATGCTAGTAGTTTAAAAGGATATTTTAAAGCTAGTATTCCTGGATACTTAGCATTATATATGGTAGCTTTACCTTATTTATATATATATTTAAATGTTATAACTGGTAAAGATCTAGGAATAGCGTATCTTATAGGTGCTTATTTTATTAAATTTATGGTTACTGATGTTATACAATTATATGTAAGTAGTTTATTGGCTAAGAAGATTAGACCTATTATTAATTTATAAGAAATTAACATATGGATGCTATATGCACTATATGTTTTTATTATACTCTTGTTAGACATAGTTTAGAACGCATATACGTACTCGTAACGAGTTTAGAATGTATTTATATGCCGTTAAGAGTAAAAGGTCTTAGAATTAATTTATGGGGACTGAAAAACAGTGTACAAAAGAAAATTAAATATTAAAAAAAGATAATATATCATTATTATTATAAGAGAGAGCACTTATAGTTACTAATAATATGCTATTTAAATATTATTGTCATAAATTGATAAAAAAAAATAAATAAAAAGCAAAAATATTATTTTTAAATAAAAAACTTAAAAAGCCCTAGAAATTGGTCTTATTTGACATTATTAGCAATAATTAACTTACATTATATATGTAATGAAAAACTTTATATGTATTAAATTAATCAAATATACTTGCAATTATAGACTAAATATTGTATATTTACCGTAGTTCGCGACTTCTTCACGAATATTGTCACTACAAAATCCTAGTTCACAAAGGGTTTTCTTAAGCAATATTTCTAAAGTATTATTATACTATTTGGCAGTATAAATTAAGTATTTATTTATGAAATGCTTTTTATAGCAATAGTTGTTTAGGCACTTTGTTAAATAGCATGGACATAGGATTAAATTGCTCATTATTGGGTAAGGGAACCTATGTCTTTTTTACCTAATTAGCGTTAAAATTATATATAGAATTAGTTATTTTTATGAACTAAATGATAACATATACAGTTACATTTAAAAAAGTTCTAAATTATAATGAGACGTAAATTTAATTAAAATTTATTAATTTTTAGCAGTTATTATTATTATTTAAAAATCGAATTTCTTATAAAGAGGAATCAAGGAGAAAAAAAATGAAAAAAGTATTTTGTTTATTTGCAAGTTTATTAATATGCGCTACAATAGGTGTTAGCGTTAAAGCAGCTGAGTTATCACCAGAAGCTAAAGCTATTTATGAAGAATTAAAGAGTGGAGTTATGGTAGATGGTAAGATGGTTAATTTACCAGCGGCTGAATTAAATGCGGCTGAGAACTATCTTAAGACAGAAAATTTAGGAATTACAGTTGCTGATAAAGATAAGATTGTTCTTCAAATAAAAGCAGCTAAGCAATTAATAGTTGATAACAAAGTAACAGATATTATGACTATAGATAAAAAGATTCAAGATCAAATTATCGTTATAGCTCAAGATGCTGGTAATGTTCTTGGATTAACAATTTCACCAAATTATGCAGATAAAAAAATATCTGTCACAGATAAGTCAGGAAAACTAATTTTCCAAACGGAAAAAGCTATTAAGAATACAGGTGATGATTACACAATTACATTAGTTATTAGTGCTACTATCGCATTAATTTTAGCAGGTGCTGGAATCATAGCAGTAAAAAATGGACTTATTGTTAAAGAGTAATGAAACATAGATCTAAAATAAGAAAAGTATTTACATACATATGTATGCCATTATCATTTTTAATATTAGGGTATAGCCTCATTTATGGTTTAGCGAGTCCTACTCTAAGGCCTTTATATTCTATTTACAATACTATAGCCAATGAGTATGAACCAACCTTTACGGATAGAACTGTTAATCTTTATGATGGAAGTAATGGAAAATCTGATGGAGTACTTTACTTAAAGGATGTTAAAATGCCAAGCTATGGAGATCTATTTGGAAAGATTGAAATGCCAAGTATTAATTTAGATGTTAAATTATTCTACGGAGACAGTGAAGAGACATTATTAGATGGAGCAGGCATGTTTCAAGGAAGTATATTGCCAGGCTTTGATCGCACAATACTAATAGCAGGACATACAATACCTTATTTCCAAGAGTTTGGGAATATAAATAAAGGCGATGAAATTACGCTATCAACTCATTATGGAATATTTAAATATAAAGTTGCAAATATGAAGGTCGGAAAATTCAACGATAGCTCTATGTATGATTTAGAGCAAAAAAAGAAGGAACAATTAATTTTATATACATGCTACCCATTAGATGGGATTGGTTTTAAACAAGAAAGATTGTTTATATATGCAGATAAGATAAGTGGCCCTACTATTCTAGGAGAATAGATATGGATAAAAGAAAATTAAAAAAAGTAATCAATTTTATATTCTCATTCTTTATAGCATTCTTCATATTTTTAGTTCTTATAATGACAAGTACGAGATTTAGTGTAATGAATGAAAGGTATTTTATAAAGACACTTGATAAAGTCGACTATTATAAAAATACAGCGCTAGAATTAAATCGATTTATTAGATTAAATGCAGTGCCTAGTGGTTTTCCAACGGAAATGTTTGAAGGCTATATAACTGAAGAAGATATAAGAAGCGATATGATAGAATATGAAATGAAGATGTTTAATCATGAAGAAGCAGATATATCTACGAAAAAAATTGATAAAAGAATCAGAAATACAGTAAATACTTACATAGTCAAAAATAACATTATTATGAATGAATCACTGGATATAGGAGTTGAAGCATTTATAACAGCAATTGTTAAACAGTACTCTTATTTAACTAAATTCCCATACATAAATATGTATGCGGATTTAGTAACTAGGTTTAATAAAATTTATGTAATAGCAACACCGATACTATTAACACTAATAGCAGTATTAACTGTATTAATGCTTAAAATTAATACAAGAGCTAAAAGAAGAAGAGAATATGGTTCATATGTTTTTATTGGATCAGGATTATTAGTTGGCGCACTGCCAACAGTAATGTTAGCTGAAAAGTTCTTTCAAAAGATAAGTTTAAACCCTAAGTATATGTACGATTTAATCGTAGCATTAGGAAGAAATTATTTAATTATTAATGTTATATTAGGACTAATACTTATTGGAGTAGGTTTATTACTAATTTTAGTTAAAATTAAAAAGAGAGAAAGTAGACAGAAATCGAGGAACTCAATGTTAATGAAAAATATTGTTCACGAAAATTAATAATGGGAGGAGTAGTTATGAAGAGAAAAATCTTAGGAGCAATATGCTTTTTGATTCAATATGCAGTAATAGTCTTCACTTGTATAATTTTAGAATATAGTGGTGAATACACATTCAGATTTATATTATTGTACTTTATATTACAATTTGTATTTGGTTGTTATAGTGGAAAAACTACGCTAATATGGGAGGAATTTCGATTACAGTTTACTAGTCATTTTGCATTCTTTCTTGCGAGTTTAACCCTGACTCCAATAATATTTGTTACTAATTGGCATATTATAGCGAATGCATTATTCGCTGTATGTATGCTATTTTTTAATCTAATAATAGCGAAATTTGTCAGATATTTATTACTAGACATGTTAACAGATCGAGTATTAATAATTGGAGCAGGTTTGAATGCACTAGCTTTAGATGAAATATGTGCAACAAATAGATTTGCTTTAATGGATATAAAAGGTTATGTTGATATTAACGATACGTATCCTAAATTGAAACAAAAAATTAGAGTAATTGATAAAAATAGAATTTTTCAGTTATGCGATTTACACCATTTGCTTGATAGTTTCAAAATTGATCAAGTTGTAGTGGCTGTCCCCGAAATCAGTAGACATGATCTAGATGAAATAATGTCAATTCTACGTGGCAAAGTAAATCAAATAAAATATATTCCGTCTTCAAGTGGACTAGTAACCTTTGATTCAAATATTGAAGATCTAGATGGACAAATAGTTATATCTAGTACTAAAGGTAGTGGCCCAACCTATATGAAGTTTATGAAAAGATTTCTTGATATACTTGGAGGTATTGCAGGTTTAATTCTTTTAGCTCCACTATCTCTATATGTAAAATATAAGAATAATAAGAGCGGAGATCAAGACCCAATCTTTTTTACTCAGGATCGAGTAGGAAAGAATGGAAAAGTCATAAAGATATATAAATATAGAACTATGGTGCCTAATGCTGAAGTAGTTCTAGAAGAAATGATGGAAGAAAACCCAGAAGTTAAGGAAGAATACCTTAAGAATAAGAAATTAGAAAATGACCCCAGAATTACTAAAGCTGGAAATATGTTAAGACGAACTTCATTAGATGAAATCCCTCAACTAATTAATGTACTTAAAGGTGAAATGAGTTTAGTAGGTCCAAGGCCTTATTTACTAAGAGAAAAAGATGATATGGGAACTTACTATAAAACTGTAATAGGATTTAAGCCAGGAATTACTGGAATGTGGCAAACCCATGGAAGGTCTGACGTTTCATTTGATGATCGTTTAAAGATGGATGATTACTACTTTGGTAACTGGAGCTTTTGGTTAGATATTACAATTTTAATTAAAACATTTAAGACCGTTATTTCTCACGATGGTGCAAAATAATGAAGTGGTATGTCTTGTTTGTTGAAGGTGGAAAAGAACTAGCCTTGGTTAACTACTTAAAAGAAAACGATAAACTAAAAGCATTCTGCCCTATGGTGGAAAATTGTATTAAAAAAAATGGCGAATGCCACTTTATAACTAAACCGATGTTTCCGTCTTATATATTTGTTGAGAGTGAAATGGAACAATCAGAGTTTCAAGAACTTATAGTGGAAATAAGAGGTAGAAAAAAAGGTATAGTTAAAGAATTAAAATATGATAATGAAGGAACTGAAGCTCTTCAAAAAGAAGAAAAAGAATATATCGAAAGTCTTATGAATAAAGATAAGATAATTGAACGTTCATCCGGAGTTATTGAAAACGATCAAGTGATTATAACTGATGGACCCTTAATTGGTCAAGAAAGTAGAATAGTTAAAATTGATCGACACAAAAGAATAGCATTCTTAGAATTTAATATTCTTGGAAGAGAAATAAAAATTAAAGTACCACTAGAAATAAT
>JAVWHP010000034.1:0-6332 GCA_036639955.1 Erysipelotrichaceae bacterium | reverse complement strand
TCTTTTTTTAATATTTCTTTATAAAAATTTAATCCACCCTATATTCTATGCAGTTCTCCCCATATTTGCCACAATTAATCCAAATAATTATCCACTTTAACCTATTTTTATCCCTTTTCTATTATCCTAATCTCCTTTCAACATAATACCTCTATTAATAACTGATCCCCCATCAAATCCACCAACACCAACAACCCAACACAACCACACATCAATAACACCCTTATGAAATAAAAAAAGCCATCAGATATCTTCTTCCATCTGTGGCTTTTGTTTCCCTTTACCTTCTAATATATAAATCCCTCAAACACTATCTTCTAGAACAACCCTTTAATATGTCCTTCTTCATTAATATCCATATCTAAAGCAGCAGGATGCTTAGGTAACCCAGGCATTGTTAACACACTACCAGTTAAAGCAACAATAAATCCCGCACCTAACGAAGGTCTAAATTCTCTTATAGTAATAGTAAACCCTTTAGGAGCACCATATACTTTAGCATCATCAGTTAAACTATTAGGAGTCTTTGCCATACATATAGGCATCTTATCCCATCCTTGTTTCTTATATACTTCCATTTGTTCTTTAGCTAAATCAGAATATTCTACTTTACTAGCTCCATAACAAGTCTTAGCAATCTTATTAATCTTTATATCCATATCATCTTCTAATTCATATATAGGTTTATAATTATTCTTTTCTTCTACTTCTTTTAATACTATTTTAGCTAATTCTAATCCTCCTTCAGATCCTTTTTCCCATACTTGAGATAAAGCCATAGGAGCATTATTAGCTACACACCAATCTTCTAATGCTTTTACTTCTTCTTTAGTATCACTTACAAATTCATTTATAGCTATAACATAAGGTAATCCAAAAGACTTAACAGTTTCTATATGTTTAGCAAGATTTCCACAACCTTCTAACATAGCCTCTACATTCTCTTCTTTAAGATTTTCAAAAGCTATACCACCATGTTGTTTTAAAGCTCTTATAGTAGCTACTATAACTACTGCATTTGGTTTTAAATTACCAAATCTACATTTAATATCTAAGAACTTCTCAGCTCCTAAATCAGCTCCAAATCCTGCTTCAGTAACTACATAGTCAGCTAACTTTAAACAAGTCTTAGTAGCTAATATTGAATTACATCCATGAGCTATATTAGCAAAAGGTCCTCCATGTATTATAACAGGGTTATTTTCTACAGTTTGTACTAGATTAGGTTTAATAGCATCTTTTAACACCATAGCTAAAGCACCTTCTATCTTTAAGTCTTTAACATATACTGGTTCTCCCTTAGTATTATATGCTATTAACATCTTAGATAATCTACTCTTTAAATCTTCTATAGAAGTAGCTAAACATAATACTGCCATAACTTCAGAAGCTACAGTAATATTAAATCCATCTGTTCTTTCTACTCCATTAGATTTAGGTCCTTGTCCTATCTCTATCTTTCTTAATGCTCTATCATTCATATCTAAACATCTTTTCCAAGTTACATTATTAAGATCTATATCTAATTCATTTCCTTGGTGTATATGGTTATCTAAACAAGCACTTATTAAATTATTAGTAGTTGTTATAGCATGCATATCTCCTGTAAAGTGTAAGTTTATATCTTCCATAGGTACTACTTGTGCATATCCACCACCTGCTGCTCCACCTTTAAGTCCGAATACTGGTCCTAATGATGGTTCTCTTAATGCTATCATTGTTTTCTTTCCTAATTTACATAAAGCATCTCCTAATCCTACTGTAGTTGTTGATTTTCCTTCTCCAGCTTTAGTTGGATTAATAGCTGTTACTAATATTAGTTTTCCATCTTCTTTGTCTTTACGTGAGTTTAATACATCAAGGCTAAGCTTTGCTTTATACTTACCATAGCATTCTAAATCATCTTCATTAATTCCTACTTTTTTTGCTATTTCATTTATTGTTTGCATTTTTGCTTCTTGAGCTATTTCTAAATCACTTTTATACATTTTCATTCTTCTTTCTTGGCTATGCCATATCTTTTTTGCCTATATCATTTCTATAGAATAGGTCATCACATTTTATTTTCTTTATTTCTTTATATGCTTTAGCATAAGCTTCTTCTAATGTTTTAGCTTCTCCTACTACTACAAGTACTCTTCCACCTGCTGTTACTAATTCATTATTCTTTTCTGCTGTTCCCATATGGAATACTAATGTTTCTACATCTTCTATTCCTTTTATAATTGCATCTTTAGTTGATGATTGTGGATAGTTAGTACTAGCCATTACTACTCCTACTGTTACATTGTTTTTCCATATTAATTCTATATCTTGTTTATTCATTACACTTTCTATTACTTCGATAAAATCGCTTTCTAATCTTGGTAATATTACTTCTGCTTCTGGATCTCCAAATCTAGCGTTAAATTCTATAGTTTTAACTCCTTCTTTAGTTAACATCATTCCACCATATAGGAATCCTGTAAAAGGTACTCCTTCTTTTTGCATTGCTTTAGCCATTGGTATCATTACTTTTTCCATTGCTTCATCAATTATTTCTGGTGTTATTGTTTTTACTGGTGAGTATGCTCCCATTCCTCCAGTATTTGGTCCTTTATCATCTTCATATGCTGTTTTATGATCTTGTGCTATTTCCATTGGTATAACTAAGTCATCACATACAAATGTCATTAATGAAAATTCAAATCCTACTAAACATTCTTCTATTACAACCTTATTGTTTGGTATATCAAATGCTATATCTAATGCTTCATAAGCTTCTTCTATAGTAGTTGCTACTGTTACTCCTTTTCCGGCTTTTAATCCATCTTCTTTTATAACAATAGGTGCTCCTTTAGTTTCAACATATTCTTTAGCTTCTTTTTTTGTATTAAAGGTTTTATATTCTGCTGTTGGTATATCATATTTAGCCATCATCTTTTTAGCAAAGTCTTTACTTGATTCTACTTGTGCTGCTGCTTGATTAGGTCCAAATATTTTTAATCCTTCTTTTTGGAAAGCATCAACTACTCCTAACGAGAGTGCTGATTCTGGTCCTACTATTGTTAAATCTATATTTTCTTTTTTTGCAAATGATACTAATCCATCAATATCACTATCATTGATATCTACTAGTTTAGCTACGTCTTGCATTCCAGTATTACCGGGTGCTACATAAACTTGTTTTACTTTCTTACTTCTATTGGCAGCATATGCTAATGCATGTTCTCTACCACCTTTTCCTATTACTAATATTTTCATGAGCATCTCCTTATATTTTTACTTCTATATTTTACTTTATTTCTTCTTTAATTTCAAATAAAAAGGCGATTTATCGCCTTTTATTAGTTTGATTCATTATTTACTTATTTTTATTCTCTTATTCTTTTACTTTTTTCTTCATTATAACTATCATACCTACTAAAGATATAGTTGCTATACTTGCATATAATCCTTTGTGTTGTACAATTCCTGTCTTTGAAGCATCAATATTTTGATCACCTTTAGGTTTTGTACCATCTACTACTATTTCGCTACTTGTATTACTATTACTACTATTGTTATTACTACTTGTATTACTATTACTACTGTTATTACCATTTGGATCACTAGGCACTGTTGGCTTAGGGTTTGGTTTTACTGGTGTAGTAGGATTTCCTGGCGTTGTAGGATTTCCTGGTGTTGTCGGATTTCCTGGTGTTGTCGGATTTCCTGGGTTCGGAGGTATTACTGGAGCATTTCCACTAGCATCTACTCCTCTAAACATGAAACAGTGAAGTTCCGCTCCACCACCACCCGCTGAATTAATAGCTGATTTAGCTACTAATACTCCGTTAACACTTGAAGAACCAGTTAATGGATTTACATCAGCATTAGGACATAATACACTTCCTAATAAATAGTTACTTCCATTTGGAAGGAAATTAATTTTATCAACTGAAGGATTAACATTCCATAATACTCTTCCTGCAAATTCTGCAGTTGGTGTTACGAATGTCTTTCCTTTTCTTATTACAGGTAACGCTTTAGCTGTTGTTCCTGGATAAAATGCATTAGTTCCACCTTGCATAGTAATTGTTTTGTTGCTACTATCTTTAACATTAATTATCAAGCCAGAATCTTCAGGTACATCAAAGATAATCATACTATTATTCATATTTGGAAATAAACTGTAATCTAATTCAAATATATTCAATTTAGCATCAGAACCTTTAAACACCATTGCCCCTTGAATAATTCCTTCATTTGGATAATCGCTAGTATACTCTTTAGATTTCTCATCAAATATTATTCCATTAGCTTTCTTTGCATAAACTTTAGCATTAGATGCTATTAAATCAGCTTTAGCATCTGCCATATATTTATCAGCAGCATTGCTTTTAATAATATTTGGATGGTTTACTTTATAAGAAAAAGTACTATTACTTCCTAATATAATCTTTCCATATTCTACTTTAGATACAGAGTCTGCTTTTCCATTGCCTAGTAATAGACCAACTTTATTATTTTTTACTATTCCATCATCTATTGCATCAGGAGTAATCCATCCACCATGTGAAAGGTAAACAGAGCCTGTATTTGCTGAAGATATTCCTCCAGATGCATTTACTATTCCTGAAGCCGCTACTGGACCTTCTGAATCGGCATATCCTTTAAAGTCTCCAAATATAACTCCATTAAAGTTTACTGCTCCACCTAATGGGTTATTATCTGTTGCTTTTTCCCAAACTAAATTATTTGGATCTAAAGTCTGAGTAAAGTTAGTTGCTTTAGAACTATCCATTCCCATAATTACACTACTACCAATAAATAATGTAGATAATAATACTGTGGAAACTGTCTTAGTTATTTTATTCATTTTATGTCCTCCGCTTTTAATGTCTATGCCATTATACTCATTTTATTTATCAATAATATAGCATTGTTACAAATCGGACACTAAAGGGCATTAATAAGTTTTTATATAAAATAGTACTTCTAAATAGCTTGTGTATGTTTAGTTCTGTATTTATAATTAGCCATCAAATAAATTGATCCAACTATAAGTAATAGTAATACTCCAGCACTTTCTTCAAAAGCTGTATTCACTACTGGCTGATCAGAGTTATCTACTCTGTTTTTCTTTGTTATACCGTTTTCTGTTGGTGCTATATCTAATGAATGCTTAGCATTGTTCTCTGTTATTGCTTTAAATGGAGCAAAACCTATAACTGTTGCTTTACCAGTTGCTTCATAGTTTCCATATGTATGGTTATCTCCAACTATATTACCTACTGGTTTAGATACTATACTTGGATTCTCTTTTAAATTCTTTTTAGCATAATATTCATTATATGCTGCTGCTGATTCTGTAGGCGCTCCATTCATAATACTATTTCCTTCTTCTCTATTATCCTTTGCGCTTACATTTACGCAACTAATCATTAATAATCCTATAATACTTAATGCTATAATTTTTTTCATTTTACTTTCCTCCGTCTTACAGTGTTCCATTATAGAACTATTAATAAGAATTTAATAGTAATATTTCATTAACTCTTAAATGATATTGCTTACATGTAAAATTTGTTTAGTAATCAACAATAATTTTACTATTTAATTCTATGTATCCTATCCATATCTTTTCATATTATTGACAAAATAACTTTTATATATAATATATAAAAGTATTTTGCCAATATATATGAACTTCTAAAAATACCTATTTTTTTCTTATTTTCTTATTTCCTTTTCCGTTTGTATATTCTTAAGATAGATACAAACTAATTGTCTTTCTTTTTTTTATTTATTTGTTAGGCATTAAAATAAGTAAGGTGTACATCATTACTTATTAACCTTTCATAATAAAAAGGGCAATGCCCTTGATTTACCAACTCGATAATAATTCATATTTTAAATTTCCTTTCTAGGAAACATTTCCTTTTTTCTTATACAAACTCGCATTAAAAAAGCAAACACATTTGTGTTCGCTTAATTCTTTATTTAGTAAACTCAACAGTCCAAACTTGGTAAGATTTCCCATTAGGTAAATTATACCATATAGTATGACACATAAAACTATTCATATACCTTTCACTATTTTCATCAAGGCATAATTTTTCAGCCCAGTTCCAAGCCTCTTTATTAGTTTTAAATGCTTTTCCAGAGTTACCTAAAGGAGTAGTATATTGATTACATGCCATAGTAGGGTCTTCCCCACCTTCACAAAGGATAGGGTCATTTTTATGTTGCATACAACCACCATCAATATACCACATTATACAAGGGTTATTATCAGTAGGAGCAGTATTATTAGTAGCACCACCAGAATTATTAGGTATATAATTATTATTAGAAGATGCAGGAGCTGA
>JAVWHP010000033.1:0-6542 GCA_036639955.1 Erysipelotrichaceae bacterium | reverse complement strand
GTTAATCTTTCTAATCCACATCCTGTATCTATATTTCTTTGAGGTAATTCTTTATAGAATTTACGGTCAATTCCTTCTTTACCATCATATTGTGAAAATACTACATTCCATATTTCTATATAACGATCATTTTCTAATTCTTCAAAGAAAAGTTTTTCTCCAATATTTTCTGGATCATATTCTATTCCTCTATCAAAGAATATTTCAGTATCTGGTCCACATGGTCCTTCTCCTATTTGCCAGAAGTTATTTGGTGTTTTACATATATGGCTAGGATCAACATGGCATTCATTTACCCATACATTATAAGCTTCTGTATCATCACTATATACCGTTATATATAATTTCTTAGGATCAAATCCGATGTATTCTTCACTAGTTAAAAATTCCCAAGCAAAATGAATAGCTTCTGGTTTAAAGTAATCTCCAATTGAAAAATTACCTAACATTTCAAAGAATGTATGATGTCTTGCAGTTTTTCCGACGTTTTCAATATCATTTGTTCTTATTGACTTTTGTGCATTTACAATTCTATTACTATTTGGTTTTTCACTACCATCAAAGTACTTCTTTAATGCTGCTACTCCTGCATTAATCCATAATAATGTTGGATCATTATGCGGCACTAATGATGCACCTGGTTCGATCATGTGACCATTCTTTTTAAAATATTCTAAAAATAGTCCTCTTACTTGATTACCTGTTAAATTTTTCATATTTCCTCCTGAGCATAAAAAAACGCTCCTACTAATACAGGAACGTATATATACGCGGTACCATCCTGATTCATGACATTGTCATGCACCTTAATTATCTATAACGTTAGACATACGCAAACTCCAAAGTAGCTTCAATTATTTATTTATAAAAACTTTCACCAACTGTTTTCTCTCTACAATAAATATTTAATTTACTCATCTTTTTCATCATTTGTATTAAAATTATACCATAAAGAGGCATAAATACAAGATTTTATTTTGATTTTATGCCTTAATATAGGGATAATTACGATATTTTTTGTTAGTTTAAATAAACTTACAAATCATTCATAATTATTTTCTCTCATGACATCATCAAAATCATACCAGATATCTTCCCATTTACCAACATCATTACTCTTATTTGCGTGGATTATTGATCTAAATACTATTTGGATAATAGCAGCTAAGACTGGAGATAATATTACTCCAATGATACCAAATAAAGCTTCAAATAAAAATAAAGAACCAAATAAAAGGATAGGTCTAATATTCATCGTTTTATTGAAAATTAAAGGTTGCATTACATTAGCTTCAAATTGTTGAATCCCCCATACTCCTAAAAATAAAATGATAGGGATATTATCATAACTAATAACAGCTACTAATAGAATAATAACTAAACCTAAAATACTGCCTATATAAGGGAATAAATTTAATATTGCTAATACTACTCCATATAATATAGCATTGGGAAAACCCATAACTAATAAATATATACTTACAACTACTGCTATAAAACTCAAGTCTAATATAGTACCTTTTAAATATTGATAAATAACATTACTAACCGTCTGATAAAAATTAATAAACTTATTAGGCTCTTTAAGTCGCCTAATAAGTAGTCTATAATAATAATCAAATTCTAAAGAATAAAAGAAAGATGCCATAAAAGCAATACCAATTATAGTTAATTTATTAAATAACATAGATGCTATATCTAAAACATAAGGATATGAATTAGTAATAATTTCCCTAGTATTAATATTCATAGGGATATTATTACTAGTTAAAAAAGATTGGATTTTTTCTATAATTTTAGGATATGCTTCACTTAAAGCGATGAATTGTTCTATAAACATAGGTATTAATATTATACATAATATTGTTATAATTAAAAGGATACCAAAGTAGACTATAACTATAGATATAACTTTACTATACTTAAGTTTTAATTTAGCTATAATTGGTTCTAATAAACAAGCTATTAGAAAACCTAATGCTAAAGGAAGAAGAGCTATTAGAACCTGTTCTAATTTAGCATAAATACCTATTTGTTTAAATATTATAATGATTAAAAGGATACTTGATAGAGGAATTATAATTGATTTTAAAAAGCTAAGTACTTTCAATAATTTATTAGTCATTATAAGATAAGAAAAACCCCATTAGGGGTTAATCCATGTTATCTGCTAAATGATTAATTTTACGCATAACCTTACGTTGGTAGCGTTGAGATTTATGAGCTAAACATTCTATTTCGTCCTCATTTTTATAACCAACAAGAATACCAATAGCTATACCACTCATTAATGCAATTAAGCTTTTATTCATATTATCACTCCTATCAATAATATTATGGAGGATTAAATGTCTATTATACTTTAATTAAGAAAATTCTTTATGAATTTTCTTAATTAGGGTTGTTAAACGTTGGGTACTTTCTTTCTTTTTAATTGAGTTATACATAACTTCTTTATTACCTAATAATACTAAAGAGTTTTTAGCACGAGTAATACCTGTATAGATTAATCTTCTAGAAAGCATATAAGCATTATCAGATATTATAGGCATTATAACGATTGGATATTCACTACCTTGTGATTTATGTATACTTATACAATAAGCATGAGTAAGATTAATTATTTGTTCACTATTATAAGTAACAAGATTATTATCAAAATCTACTATAATATGATAACGACCACTAGGGTCTTCATTAGCATAAATAATTTCTTTGATAAAACCGATGTCACCATTATATATGTCATCATCTATTTGATTTTTTAATTGAAGGACTTTATCCATCTCTCTAAAGATACGATATCCTACTCGTAGTTCTTTCTTATATGTTTCTTTAGGATTACATAGTTCTTGTAAAGTATTGTTTAAAGCATCAATACCAGCTACTCCATTATACATAGGTGCTAAGACTTGGATATCATTTAGTGTATAACCTTTGTTAAAAGCATTAGTAACGATAGATTTAACCATATCACATATATGATAGTTAGTTGCATTAAAGAATACTACATCCTTACTACCTTCTACTGAATTAGCAAACCCATCCTTAATTTCATGTGCTAAAGCAATTACATCGCTACCTTCAGCTTGGCGATATATTTTTTCTAGTCTGATTACTGGAAATTCATTCGTTTCGATTAAATCTTTTAATACACAACCTGGTGATACACTGGGTAACTGGTCTTCATCTCCTATTATTAATAGTTTACGAACTTTTTTACAAGCTCTTAAAAGATTATAAAATAAGTTTTGATCAACCATGGAGAATTCATCAACGATTAATAGATCGGCTTCGATTGGGTCTTTTTCATTCTTAACAAAGGTATTTGTTTCTAAATCCCATTTAAGTAGACGATGTATAGTAGAGGATTCACCCGTACTAAGTTCACTTAAGCGTTTAGCGGCGCGTCCAGTAGGAGCGCTAAGAATTACACCTCTTGTTGGATAAAACTTCTTATATAGTTCTAAAATAGCTTTAACAATTGTAGTCTTGCCTGTTCCTGGACCACCTGTTAGAATCATAAAATCTTTTTTAAAGAATAACTTAATAGCATCTCTTTGAAGATTTTCATAACTTATATTATCATTAACTTCTATTTTATGTATTTCAACATCTAAATCTTCCTCGATTCTATCTTCTTCTATATAAGGGAAATTAGCTAACAACTTAGCAATACCACATTCAGCTTCATATTGTGATGAATGGTATATTCTACCATCAACATTATATAAAATATGTTTCTTTATATAGTAGAATATACATTCATCTAGATCAAATTCTTCAAATTTTAATTTTCTAATAGCTGCTGTTTTTAATTGTTCATAGCTTACATATGAATTACCTGTATTCATACATATTTCTAATACACAAGCTAAAACAGCTGCTTTAATTCTATTAGGATCATCATCTTTAAATAATAAACTTTTAGCTAACTTATCAGCACTTATAAATCCTATACCATCAATATCTTCCACTAACTGATAAGGATTATTCTTTATAACTGTTATTGCTCTTTCTCCATATGTTGCTTCTACTTTCATTATATTTCTTTGTGATACACCATGTGATGATAAAAATACTATGGAATCATCAACATCGTCATGTTGATGTATTCCATTTATGATACTTGTCCTTTTCTTTTCATTTAAAGATTTAACTTTCAGTAGTTCATCTTGGTTTTCTTTTATTAAATCAATAGCTTGTTCTCCTAACACATTAACAATGTCTTCTGCAGTTTTTTTTCCGATTCCACTAAATATAGCACTGCTAAAGAATCTTATTAAGGAATCAGTATCACTAGGCATAATTTGTTCATAAGTAGTAGTATTAAATTGCATACCATACTTAGGATGATTAACATAACTACCTGTCAAAGAATATAAAATATCTAAATTCACAACAGAAAAAGCACCAGTTACACTGATGACTTTCTCTGTTTTATCATGTATTCTAAATTTAGCTATTGTATATCCTGTAGAATCATTTCTAAAGATAGTTACAATAAATTGCCCTTTAATATTTATTTCATCAGTCATCTTTTTCTCCTTATCTTTATAAAGCCATTACTAATAAAGCAAAAGCATTATTAAGTAAATGTACTGCCATACCACCATAAATAGAATCAGTTTTTTCATATGCTAAACTAAAACAATACCCCATTGCAGCATAACTTAATATGTGTATTAAATCATAGAAATCGCCAATGCCAATTGAGGCCATAACATGCACTAACCCAAACATTAATGAAGAAAAAATAGCTGAATACATAAATGAATGCTTATTTCTTAAATAAGCAAATATACAACCTCTAAATACTATTTCTTCAACTATTGGTGCAAAAACTAAAGTAGAAAATACTATCATTAATGGATTTATGCTAAAGCTTTGCTTAATAAGTTCTTGATTATTGCTTAACTCAACCCCAACAAACAAACTAATAAATATAGAAACTATAAATCCAACTAATAGTACTAGTCCATAACAACTAATTGCAACATTAATTAATTTTTTTAAATTGCCTTCTATTTTATATAGTGATTGCTTTAGCAAAGGAAAAGCAATCACTATATTAATTATGATCATTAAGATATAAAATATATATACTAAATAATCAGGTACTGCCTTAGCTGTAGGATATAATGCTATTGTAATCATTTTTAATAGTTTTGGATAAAGATAAATATAACCAATAAAATAATTTATAAGTAAAACAAATGCTGCTTTTGTTGAAATATTCTTAGTTTGCCCCATTCATTTCCTCCTTGATTCTTGCTTCAATAGAAATACCTTTTAGATATACTTCATCAATTACTCCTCCACCTAAACAAATTTCACCATCATAAAAGACCGCTTCTTGTCCACAAGTAACAGAACTAACTAAATCATCAAAGCAGACAAATACCTGGTCATTAGAATTGAATTTAATTGTTACATCACTATCTTTTTGACGATATCTAAATTTTGCTGTACATTTGAATTCTCCAACTGGAAAATCATTAGAGAACCAATTCACATCGTTAACTAAACAAGAATCACTCATTAACCAGCCATTCTCATCTTTATTAGCTACATATAATTCATTTCTTTCAACGTTCTTACCAACAACAAACCAAGGTCCCATAGTACCACCGATACCTAAACCTTTTCTTTGTCCTATCGTATAGTAAAGAACACCGGTATGAACACCTAAAACTTCTTTACTATGAATATCTATGATTTTACCATCTTTAGCTGGTAAATAATTAGATAAAAACTGTCTGAAGTTACGTTCTCCTATAAAACATACTCCTGTGCTATCTTTTTTATTAGCAACATAAAGATTTTGTTCCTCTGCTATTCTTCTTACGTCTGTTTTATCTAAATTTCCTATAGGAAACATAGCTTTTGCTAAAGCGCTTTGTTTTATTTGGCATAAAAAATAAGTTTGATCCTTATTATCATCATGTCCTCTTAACATTATGCTTTTTTTATCAGTATGTTTTACTTGAGCATAATGTCCAGTTGCTACTGTAGTAAAGCCATTTTTTAATGCATAATTTAAGAAAGCATCAAACTTTATATATTTATTACATAGGATATCCGGGTTAGGTGTTCTTCCTTTTTTGTATTCATCTAAGAAGGTAGTAAAAACATCATCCCAATATTCACCAACAAAATCTATTCTTAATAATTCTAGTCCTAATTGGTTAGCAACATGTTTAGCATCTAGATAGTCTTGTTCCTGAGGACATACATCATTTGATATTGTTGGATTCCCTAAAATATCATTGTTTGCTAATGCATCCCAATTACGCATAAAGGCACAAGTTACATCATAACCTTGCTCTTTTAATATATATGCTGCTACTGCTGAATCTACGCCTCCTGAAAGACCTAATAATATTTTTTCTGCCATTTTATCACCTTTCATCTATTATAATGTAGTTGATTAAGTTAATCAACTACATCTACATTTTTATTAAAAAAAGCTCATCCTACGGATGAGCTAATTACCTGGCAATGTGCTATCTTCACTAGAGCTAGTCTAGATATTGTCACCG
>JAVWHP010000032.1:0-7276 GCA_036639955.1 Erysipelotrichaceae bacterium | reverse complement strand
TTGCTGTAGTTGTATGTTGTGCAGTAGTACGTGCTATACTTCCAATTACTAACAACCTTAAAACTGATTAACAATAAACTAGGGACCTCAGACGAGGTCCCTTTTTAATTAGTTTATTATTTTACTAAATTAAAATTAAATTCTTTTATATTATATAAAAAGATTGATATACTACAGTTACTATTGTATAATTGTTTTGTAGTATAAATATTAAATTATACAACTACAAATTTAAGGTTAATTATAGTTAACTGAGAAAGAGGGAAAAATTATGTTTTGTAAAAAGTGTGGAAAAGAAGTAGACTCTGAAGCTGAAATATGCGTTGAATGTGGAACTAAAATAGGAACTGGCAACGAATTCTGTCAACATTGTGGTGGTAAAGTTGACCCAAACGCTGAAGTATGTTTAAAATGTGGTTATTCACTAAAAATCAATGAAAATAGCAGTGAAAAATCTAAGGTAGTTGCAGGACTATTAGGAATATTCGTTGGCTCATTAGGAATTCATAACTTTTATTTAGGTTTTAGTAGTAAAGGTATTTTACAAGTTATATTGACCATAGCTGGTCTTGCAACTTGTGGTATAACTTCAATAATCGCTGAAATATGGGGTTTAATAGAAGGAATTATGATTTTAACTAATAAAGCGCCAGTTGATTCTGAGGGAAAAATATTAAAAAGTTAGTTAAGAATAAATTATTTAAATGGTATGATGTAAGATATTTAATATATATTTCCATTCCCATTTATATTATTATGATGCCATCGACATTTTTAGACGATACATCGTTTTGTATATTCTTCAATTTATTCAATAATAAATGTTTATTTTGTGGTATGACTAGAGCTTTCATTCATGCATTTCATTTTGAATTTGAAATAGCATGTAGCTTCAATCATCTAGTAATTTTAGTTTTTCCAATTATATGTCTTTTGGTACTGTATGATTTCTATACATTATATAAAAGAATGCTAAAAAGGATTAAGACCAAATAATAGGTCTTAATCCTTTTATATTTTAATTTTAACTTTAAAAATTATATACTACTTAATGAAATTCTTATATAAAAAAACTCTCCTAAGAGAGTTAAATTTATAATTGGTGACGCGTACGGGATTTGAACCCGTGAATGCTTGCGTGAAAGGCAAGTGAGTTAACCGTTTCTCCAACGCGCCATGAATTGTAGTGCCATGAAAGTTTAACATACATAAATACGTGTGTCAATTAATATTTTCATTTTTAAACTTAGGCACTACCTAATTTATTCACTAGTTAAAGAAATATTGCTAAATAGGATGGAACTGCTAGCAGTACCATCTAAAGAAAATTTAAGATCGTTTCCAATTGCTGTTACTTTATTCATTAGTTCTAAGAAATTATCAGCAATTGTTATTAAATTTATAGGATGTTTACGCACTCCATTTTCAACATAATAACCAGAAGCCTGTAAAGAAAAATCTGTTGTTGTTTTATTAATACCGGCGTGTAATCCCATGATTTCTTCTATAACTATTCCGGTATTCATATTAGCTATAAGATCATCAAAAGAAGAAGTACTTGGTTTTAGGATAAGGTTAGTACTACTGATACCAATTGCAGAAGAACCTTTAAATCCATTACCAGTAGAACTAACCTTATCCTTAGCAGCAGTACTCAAATTATATAAATAAGAATTTAACTTACCATCTACTACAATATTAGTTAAACTACAAGGATAGCCTTCATCATCAAAAGAAACAGATTCATAAGCATCTACATTAAAAGGATCATCACTTATATTAATTAGATTACTCATAATACTAGTATTTAATTTATTAGCTAAAGGACTAATTCCCTTCTGATTATTATCAGCAAAGAATATACTACCTAGGTTAGCAAGTAAATCATTCATTACATCATTCTTTAAAATAGTTGGATATGATTTACTTGCTATACCAATAGGATGTAGCTTTAAAGCAATATTAACAATAAAATCTTTTACAAACTTATCTACATCCACATCCTTAAAATCTTTTATAAAAATATAATCACCATAAGTTTGTGTATCACCATCTTCTTCAATAATAGCATCAATATAAATTAAACCATAATTACTCTTATTACTTAAATCTAAATTATAACTATTCATTAAAGTTCTTTCATTATAATGATAATAATATTTACAACTACTTAACTGCTTTATTCTTTTTTCTAAGGTTAGCATTTTAGTTTCAATAGTTTTTAATAAGGTTATTATATTATTATAATCTTCTTTAGCTATACATTCATGATAGTTATTTACTTCTTTATATTCTTTTAATTCTTTTAAAAAGATTGTTTCGTCTTTAGAAGTTATTAGACTAGCGTTTTCTACAATCTTTTTTAAAGAATTGTTTAATTCAATGTTATTTATATTTTCTGTATTACATATAGCTTGTGTTCCATTATATATTCCTCTTAGTGATGCTCTTGTTGTTTTACTTATTTTATTTCTTTCTACTTGTTGTTTAAATATACTTAAAGTTAGTGTTTCATTAGTAGATGTACTTACTTCTAAGGCTGTTATTCCTTTTTCTATAGCATTTGTATTTAGTTCTTTAAAATTAATCATTTGCACTTCCTCCTACATTCATGTTTAATACTTTAATTGCTGGTTGTCCAACATCAGTAGGTATTGATCCTGATATACTTCCACACATTCCTTGTTCTCTAGTTAGGTTATTAGCTACCATACTTATATTCATTAATACATCAGCTCCATTGCCGACAAGTGTTGCTCCTTTTACTATTTGTCCTATTTTACCATCTTCTATAAGATAGGCTTCCATTAAAGCAAAATTGAAGTCTCCTGTTGCTGGATCTACAGAACCACCACCTAACGTTTTAGCATATAATCCATGTTTAGTACTGCTTATAAGTTCTTCTAATGTAGATTTACCATTCATTATATAAGTGTTAGTCATTCTAGAAGTTGGTTCATAATGATAGCTTTCTCTTCTTCCACTACCAGTACTCTTAGTTTTCATTATTTCTCCATTTAATTGGTCGACTAAATATCCTTGTAGTATTCCATCTTTTATTAATATATTTCTTTTAGTAAAGTTTCCTTCATCATCAATATTAGTTGATCCCCAAGCATTAGTTATTGTTCCATCATCTACAGCACTAACTATTGTACTTGCTATTTGTTTTCCTACTTTACCATCAAATATACTTTGGTGTTTAGCTATAGCTGTTGCTTCTAATCCATGCCCACATGCTTCATGGAATATTACACCACCAAATCCATGGTCAAGCACTACATCCATTTTACCACTAGGAGCATCTATTGCTTCTAGCATTGCTACAGCTATTCTAGCTGCTTCTTTTCCTAAATCATTTAATAGTTCAGGAGTATATAATTCATAACCGATTGAGCCTCCTGAACTCTTATGTCCAACTTGTTGATTATCATTCTTTAAAGCAAATGCTTGAATACTCATTCTAGTTCTAATTCTACAATCATTTATTAGTTTACCCGTACTATTAGTTATTCTTACTTTTTGTGTTTCATCAAACAACGTACATATAGTTTTATCTACTAAACTACTATAATTATTAGCAGCTTCACTTACTTCTAACATTAACTTAACCTTATCTTTACTACTCATTTCTAATGGTTTAATTCTAATAGGATGTGCATTATCATAAACTTCTTCCTTAATATTAATGCTAGTACTAGCAGTAGCAGTAGCACTATCATCATCTTTATTATTATCTATCCCTTTACCTAATTTACTAATCATATTCATTAATACATCTTCATTAAAATCATTACTATAAGCATATACTGATTTATTATCATAATATATTCTAATACCTAAACCTGCTATAGTAGTATTACCAACATTTTCTACTAAACTATTCATCATTTTAAAAGTATTAGTTATAGTTTCTTCTTCAAATATTTCTACAAATTCTCCTCCTACTTCCAATCCTAATTCTATAAGTTTATTTAATAATTTTATATTTATCATATTTATCTCCTATAATAATGTTCTTATATTCTTATTTACTAAGAATGTTATGCATTGTTTAATATTTGTTATTTCTACTTCTTTATAACTTCCACCTGATTCTCCATCTAATGTCCACTCTATATTCTTTAATGAATGTACTTTAACATGTTTAGCTTTCTTAAATATCATAAATCTACTATCCATTTTAGATTTTAATAAAGAAGCTACTATCTCTTGTAGATCTAATGGATTATTAGGTGTCTTTATTAATAGTACTTCAAATAGTCCATCATCTAAATCAGCATGTCTACTTACATATCCTTGTATACCTGCTATACTTCTTGCATTCATTATAGCTCCAAATACAAAGTTCCCTTCTATTTGTTCATCATCTATATCAATCTTTAAATCATAATATGCTATATTAGGTATTCTTTTAATTCCTTCCATTATATAAGCTAATCTTCCAAATAAGTTCTTTTGACTTTGAGAAGTCTTATAACTAACTTCAGTAAAAGCACCAAACGCAGCTATATAAGTAAAGTACTTATCTTCAAATAAACCCATATCACATTTAAACTCTTTCCCCTTAATAATAGCATTGCAACCAAGTGCTATATTATTTGGTATCCTTAATGAAGCTGCAAAATCATTTGTAGTCCCCATCGGTATATATCCTACTTGTATATCAATATTGTTTAATAGTATACCACTTACAACTTCATGTAATGTACCATCTCCACCAATACATACTAAAATATTATAATTCTTAGCATATTCTTTCACTAACTCAACAGCATGATTCTTCTTCTTAGTTACAAATACATTTGGTATATATCCATTTCTAGAGAAGATAGTTACTATTTCTAATAATTCATTTTTTATTGAAGATTTACCAGCTATAGGATTAACTATTATCATTATATTATTCATATTATACCTCCAATCTATTACTATATTATACAACATTATATAATATTATAATAGTATTCTTAATCTATAATATTAATGATAAGGTTACAATTTTATTTTCTAATATTTCTATATATTCTTTTAAATTATGATATTCATCTAAAGCTTTTACTTCATTTATATAATCACTTACTAATTTAAATACTATAATATAATATTCATTTTCTTTTATAGTTATATTATAACTATTATATTTAATTTCTATGTTACCTTTAGTTTTTAATAAGTTTATTGTTTCTTCATTATTAACTTCTATTATTATATTATTAGTATCTTTAATATTACATAAATCATTCATTACTTCATATAAATTATCCGTATGTATACTTATATTATTATATTCTTTAGTAATCTTTAAAAGCCCAATAAAACCTGGTAAAAATTCAGCTCCTTCTTCTATTTTATAATTTATTAATAACATATATTATCTCCTTTTATATAAATAGCTTTCTATTTCTTTTAATAGTTTATCTTCTTTTTCATTTATTGTTATATATTCTTTATGATCAAATATAGCTTTATCATTTATTATTAATAATCTATTACTATATCTTATGTATCTAATCTCCATATCTTTAGTTTTTAAATCTTCTATAATATTATTTATTATAGTTTCTTCTTCATTTAATTCTATTGCTAGTACTTCTTTTATATTAATATTGTTTTCTCTTATAAAATGAATCTTATTTAGTTTTCTTTGTTTATTATAATTTATTTCCATATAATTATTTAATTTTATATAATGTGCATACATCATATTATCTTTAATTTCATATATAAAAGTATTATATTTATTATTAATATATTCTAGGATAGTTTCCTTATCTTTAATATTTATATTGCTAATATATTTATAGATATCTTCATAATAGTTATATATAGCATTATTATTTAATATTGATATATATAGATTTTTATTATTTATTATTGGGTTTAATGGTATTATAGCATTACATGTTAGATGGCTTGTTGTTAGGATTAGTGTAGCGCCATCATCAAGATATTTATTTAATTTAATTCTTTGTTTAGTTAAGATATTGTTATTATTTAGGATGGCTTCTAGAGGGATTATAAATTTTAGATTATCATTAATTTTTTTTGGTATTTTAAATGTGTTTATAGTTATAGCTATAAATACTCCTATTAGGGTGTCTATAATTCTGTTAGTTCCAAATATAAAGGGGTTTATATCTCCGATATGAGATACTGTAATGCTTAAAAATACGACACATGTTAAATAGGATGAATCGCTTTGTTTGATTATTGTTGGTATGTATAGTAATGGTATTATCATTATAGCTACTAATAAATAGTAGTATATTATGTTTATATCATTCATATAGTTTTGTTTGAATGCTAGTATTAGCATTCCTATAATCCCTCCAATAATAGTTGCTATTATTCTGCTTTTAGCTTTAAATTTAGATTTGCTTATTTCTGGTTGAATACATAATATGGCAGCTATTGCTGCGTAGAATGGTACTCCTTCTCCTCTAATAATATATACTATAAAGCATAATAATACTGCTATACTTGATTTAATGATTCTTAATCCTATTTTTGGCATTATTGTTCCTCTACTTGATATACATATTTATATAATAGTTGTTTTACTTCTTTATAGTTTATTTCTTCTAATGGTTTATTACTCATTATATAAAGATCTATCCAAGGATTATTCATTCTGAGTGGAGGTTGTTTATAATCATAGCTATATAGGTTAAAGCCTAGTCTTTCATAAAAGTTTATTCTTCTTATAGCTATATTGTTTATAGGTCTTTCTACTTCTAGTATTATTTGTTTATTAGTACTTTTAATATATTCTTTTAAGAATTTAGATCCTATACCAGTTCCTCTCACCTTATCGCTTACAGCGAAATGGTCTATATAACTATAGTTATTTAACTGAAAAGTAGCTATAAAAGCAACTACTTCATTATTTAGTTCCTCATAGTATATTTTATAGATAGGGTTATCTAATAGTGCTAATTGGCCTTCATAGGTTCTCATTTCTGTATTAGGAAAAGAGTTATCCATAATATTAAACATATCTTCAAATTTTTCTTTAGTTAGTATTTTCATAGTGCCTCCTAATTTTATATAATTATAACATCTCTTATAATAAAAAACTACTAGTCGATTGACTAGTAGTAAGTTTGTATAATGGCGCTTGATCAGTTCGCTAATTCGAACGTCACTTGTTGATTTCTATGGATATATAATAACACCGTTTACAATAATTGTAAACATTTTTTTTGAAATTCTATTTAGATTTCAATTGTAAAATGAAAGTGGAATTAAGAAAGATGAAAAAAATCCATAGATA
>JAVWHP010000031.1:0-7833 GCA_036639955.1 Erysipelotrichaceae bacterium | reverse complement strand
ATAAGTTGATTTTTAAGTTTAAAAATGATTTTCTTCTCTAAACGAGATACCTGTACTTGAGAAATATTAAGTCTTTTAGCTATATCATCTTGCTTTAAACATAAGTCATAACGATAATATAATAATAACTTTTCTTTAGCTTCTAACTTAGATACTTCAGAATGAAGTGAAAGTCTTAAAGCTATATCATCATTCTCACATACTATCTTATCTTCTAAATTAAAAGAAGAACCATCACTTTCATATATAGGTTCATCTAAAGAATAAACAAACTGATTAGCTTCAAACGAAAGAATTACATCATTAACATCTAATGAGAGAGCCTCTGCTATTTCATTATAGGTAGGCTCTCTATTTAAGACTTGAGATAGTAATTCTTTCTCTTTTATAATACTAACAAAACCTTCCTTTAAAGATCTAGATATTCTAATACTACCATCATCTCTAAAGAAACGTTTTATTTCTCCTAGTATAATAGGTACAGCATATGTAGAGAACTTAACATTAAAAGAAGTATCAAAGTTATTTAAAGCTTTCATTAAACCTATACAACCTATTTGGAATAAGTCTTCATAACTTACACGCTTATTAGCGTATCTTTTAATAATAGAATATACTAAAGGTGAATTCTTTATTACAAAGTATTCTTTTGCTATATCATCTCCCTCATGAATTAAGCAAATTAATTGTTCATTACTTAAGTTTTCCATTACTATTTAATTGTTTCTGAATTATGATCTTTGTTCCCTTATTAATAGTAGATACTATATCAAATGAATCTGCAAAGTTTTCCATTATAGTAATACCCATTCCCGATCTTTCTAAATATGCTTTACTACTATATAAAGGTTGCATAGCTAAATTAATATCTTCAATACCAACTCCTTCATCACTAATAATAATAGTAACTAATGAGTTGGTATCATAAGCTATTTCTAATTTTACTAACTTAGTTTCATCTTGATTATAACCATGTAATATAGCATTAATAACTCCTTCAGATATAATAGTCTTTATCTCCATAATCTCTTCTAAAGTAGGATCTAAAGGCATTAAAAAAGCAATAGCAGTAGTTCTAGCAAAAGAATCATTTTCATATCTACTTAAAAATTTAAGAATCATTTTATTCATATTTTACTCCATTCCTTTCATACTTTATAATTTGAAATATACCAGACATATCAAATAGTCTTTTATTACTTATAGATAAATTACTTACTACTAATTCTCCTCCATATTTAGATATCTGTTTATATCTAGCTAATACAAAACCAATACCTGTACTATCTATAAAACTAACTTCTTCAAAATCCATAACTACGTTCTTTGTTTTATACTTATCTATTAAATCAATTACTATTACTTTAATATTCATAATAGCTAAATGATCTAAATCATTATAAAAATATAAATATAAAGTATTCTTTTCAACTTTAAATTTCATATAATTTCCTCCTTAAAAATAATATATCATACTTAAAATAAATATGTAGAAATACGACAAAAGTAGAATTTATTCGACAAAAAAAACGTCTTAAAGACGTTAGTTTTATATTATTATAGCTTTAAAGAATTTAAAGAAAGTATCTATATAGTTTAAAGGATTTATATCTAAAGAAGATTTTAATTTAATAGTTATATTATAATCATTATTATATTTTAAATTTAAATTAGCTATATGTTCTCCTTTTTTAATTGGTAAAGAGTTATATATGTTTTCTATATTAGAATCTATTAGTTCTGGTTTATTAGTTTTATTAGATATTATATAGGTATCTTCCATAACTAATAGATTAGTTTTATTTGGTTTACCATTACTATAACTTTGCTCTTCGATGATTGTATCTTTTTTATATAAGAGAGTACTATTAAATTGGGAGAAACCATAGTTTAATAGATTAGTAGCTATAGTATTTCTAGATTTAGCATCACTAGCTCCCATTACTACTGCTATTAGTCTTATACCATCTTTATTAGCTGTAGTAGTTATACATGATTTAGCTTCTGTAGTATATCCTGTTTTTAATCCATCTACACTAGGATATGATTTTAATAGTTTATTAGTATTAACTAACCAAAATTTATTAGGAGTAGATTCTCTAATATAAGCATCATAAGTAGAAGTAATCTTTAATAGATCAGGTCCTCCTACTTTAATTAGTTCTTTAGCTATAGTAGCCATATCTTTAGAACAACTATAATGATTAGTATTATGAAGTCCAGTAGGGTTAACAAAATTAGTATTTTCTAATTTAAGGGCCTTAGCATGCTCATTCATAGACTTTACAAAGTTTTCTTCACTTCCACTAATCTTTTCAGCTAAAGCTGTTACAGCGTCATTAGCGCTTGCTATACATGTAGCTTTTAAAAGATCATTAACACTCATCTTTTCATTCTCTGCTAAATATACTTGAGATCCTCCCATACTAGCAGCATGAGCAGATACACTAACTATATCATCTAACTTTAAACTCTTATCATTAATCTTTTCATATATAATTATTAAAGACATCATCTTAGTCATACTAGCTGGATATAACTTATCTTTACTATTCTTTTCATATACTACAGTATTACTATTATATTCTAATAAATATATACTACTAGCATTCCCTCCTAATCCATCATCCTTATTGTTTACTTCTTCTTTAGCATATATATTACTACTAAATATTAAACCTATAAATACTATACATATAATTAATATTTTTTTCATATCATCATCCTCTCTAAATCTTATGAAAAAAATATTAATTATATACATAAAAAAACTACACTTAGTGTAGTTTTAATTGTTTATTAATTATTTTTGCATTGCTTCAGCAACTGCTACAGCTACTGCAACACTTGCTCCTACCATTGGGTTGTTTCCCATTCCGATTAATCCCATCATTTCTACGTGTGCAGGAACTGATGATGATCCAGCGAATTGTGCATCTGAGTGCATACGTCCCATTGTATCTGTCATACCATATGAAGCAGGTCCTGCTCCCATGTTATCTGGGTGTAGTGTACGTCCAGTACCACCTCCAGATGCTACTGAGAAGTATTTCTTTCCTTGTTCATAGCATTCTTTTTTATATGTACCTGCTACTGGGTGTTGGAAACGTGTTGGGTTAGTTGAGTTTCCTGTAATAGAAACGTCTACTCCTTCAGTGTGCATAATTGCTACACCTTCACGTACATCATCAGCACCATAACAGTTTACTAGAGCTCTTTCTCCATCAGAGTAAGGAGTTCTACTAACTACATTTAAATCAGAAGTAAAGTAGTCAAATTTAGTTTCTACGTATGTAAATCCATTTATACGAGATATAATTTTAGCAGCATCTTTACCTAATCCATTTAAGATTACTCTTAATGGTTCTTTACGTGCTTTATTAGCATTACGAGCAATACCAATTGCTCCTTCTGCTGCTGCAAATGATTCATGTCCTGCTAAGAATGCAAAACATTTAGTTGAATCTGTTAATAGCATTGCTGCTAGGTTTCCGTGTCCTAATCCTACTTTACGGTCATCAGCAACAGATCCTGGAATACAGAATGCTTGTAGTCCTTCTCCTAATGAAGTTGCTACTTCAAAAGCAGTTTTGTTTCCTTTTTTAATTGCTATTGCAGCACCTACAATGTAAGCCCAGCATGCATTTTCAAAACAAATTGTTTGAATATCTTTTACGATATTATATACGTCTACACCTTTATCGTCGCATAATTTCTTAGCTTCTTCTAAAGATGCAATACCATTAGCTTTTAAGACTCCATTGATTTTATCAATACGTCTTTCATAACCTTCAAATAATGCCATGTCTAATTCCTCCTATTCGTGACGAGGGTCAATATATTTAGCAGCGTCTTTAAAACGTCCATATGAACCCTTCGTACTTTCTAATGCTTCAGCAGGATTAACTCCCTTTTTAACTGCATCCATGAATTTACCCATGTTTACATATTCATATCCAATAATTTCAGAGTCTTTATCTAGTGCAATTCTAGTAATGTATCCTTCAGCTAATTCTAAGTAACGTGGTCCTTTTAATTTAGTTGAGAATACTGTTCCTACTTGTGATCTTAATCCTTTACCTAAGTCTTCAAGTCCTGCTCCTACTGGTAAACCACCTTCAGAGAAAGCTGATTGAGTACGTCCATAAACGATTTGTAAGAATAATTCACGCATTGCTGTATTAATTGCATCACATACAAGGTCTGTATTTAATGCTTCTAATAATGTTTTTCCAACAATAGCTTCTGATGCCATTGCAGCTGAATGTGTCATTCCAGAACATCCTAATGTTTCAATTAGTGCTTCTTCAATGATACCTTCTTTTACGTTTAGTGTTAATTTACATGCCCCTTGTTGAGGTGCACACCAACCAATACCGTGTGTTAAACCTGAAATATCTTTAATTTCTTTTGAGTTGACCCATTTTCCTTCTTCAGGAATTGGTGCACAACCATGACTTGCGCCAGCTTTAACTGTGCACATATTTTCTACTTCTTTTGAGTAAATCATGTCATATCTCCTTTCAAATCTACCTGTTGGTAGAGCTTATTACGCTATTTTTTTAAAGTTATAGCCATAAAACTTCTTTACTAAAGCTATGCTAATCCTCATAAGTTCTTCATCAGTTTTAGCATTTAGGAAGGTTTTTTAACAGCATAATATGCTTAAATATAAAGTTTACGAATTGACTTCGTTTCTTCTTCCTTGAATATAATAATATCTTTTGCAAATTATGTCAACATTGTGAAGCAATATATAAGTTATAAATTCTAATAATCTTTACAATAATTTAACTATTTGACAATTATTAGGTATATACTTTAGTGGATCATCTAACTCTATTCCACCTTCCTTAGTATAAGCTATTAAGGGTATACATACCCCACCATGAGCTACTACTAATATATTTTCTTCTTCTCTTCCTTCTTCTTTTATATTTTCAACAAACTTTTCTACTCTTTTATAAAATGTATGTATATCTTCAGCTTCTGGATATTGTATATTAGTTTTATATTCCCATATTTGTGCCCATGGAAAGTCTTTCTTTCTATATCCTTCTAATATACCAAAGTTTCTTTCTTGTATTAGTTTATCATAACTTATATTAACTTTTAGTTCTTCATTTATAATTGCTGCTGTTTGTTTAGCTCTTGTTAGTGGTGAGCATATAATTCTACTTATATTCAATTTCTTTATTTCTTCTATAGCATTTCTTGCTTGTTCTTTTCCTACTTCATTTAGTTCAATGTCTACTTTGCCTTGTATCTTGTCTAGTTTATTCCAATCTGTCTCTCCATGTCTCATTAAATATAGCTTCATATTATCGCCATCCTTTTTCTTTTGCTAATTCATATACTAATTTATAATTTGCTAGAACAAGTTTATATTTTTGTGCTTGTTCTATTACATAATTTATTATACCATTAATTTCACTAATTTTATTAGCTTCTATATCTTTTTGTAAAGAAGCTGTTATATGATCATCTAATTTCATTAGCATATCTACATTATCTTTTATAACATCTTCTTTAATATTAATATTCATTGCTTTACCTAACTCTACTATCTCTTTATTTAAATTTATAAACATCTCTAATTTATCTTTATCTTCTCTTATTTCTTTAGCATTAGCATTATAATATAACCCTACTGCTGCATAAGGTGATATAAAACTAAACTTCTTATATGTATCTTCTTTAATATTACTACTACATATAGCCTCAATTTTACATTTTCTTAATTCTTCTTCTATAACTTTATATCTCTTTTTAATAATTTGTTTAGGATTACCGTATACAATCCTAAACAAATTATTATGTTGTACTACATCCCCATTCTTTTCTAAATTACTTAATATATAAATACACCCATCTAGTACATCCTTATCTTTCCCAATTCTATCTCTTATATAGGTCCCTGTTCCATAAACATTAAGGATTGGTATAATACTTGTATCCTTATTGCTTACCTCTTCTATAGTCTTTAAAACCCCATCTAACCCACTGTATTTAACACATACAAATACTACATCAACTATAGTATGATAATCTTCTTGTTTATAAACATTTAAATTATTAAATACCATATCCCCATAAATATCAGACTTCACTTTAAGTCCTTCTTCTTTTAATTTATTATATTGTTTATTTCTAGCTATAATATCTACATCAAAACCATTATATAATAGAAAACTCGCAATACTAGCACCTACTCCACCACAACCTATTACTAAATACTTCATAACTAATCCTTAATTATAATGCCTAATAGGCCACTTAAAGATAAAGCTTGAGTACTATTAACAATAGCTCCTTTAATATCAACTATATTAGCTATGATAGATTCTAATTCATTACTAGTAAAGTCTATTCCTTTTAATGAACTATTAGCAAAGTTAACTCTAATTAATCGACATTGTTTAAACTTTATTCCTAGCTTTGCATGTGTTAAGCTTGTTTCATTCAGTTCACAAGACGCCATTATACAGGATTGGATGCTAGCATCACTAAAGTTAGTATAAGGGAAATGGCTATTTGTGAACTCTGTATTTCTAAGGATTGTTTTAATGAAGGTAGTACCCATAAATTTAGTGCTATCAAAATTACAGTACTTTAGAAGTGATTCATTTAGATCACTATTAGAAAAATCACAGTTCTTAAATTTACATTTAATAAAACTAGTTTTACTTATATTACAATTTATAAACTTACAGCTATCAAATGTACAATCACTAAACTCTATTCTTTCTATATCTTCTAATTCTAAATACTCTTTACTATAGTTTATACCTATAATTGTATTTTCTTCTGTTCTATAATTCTTTATATCATCTATCAACATATTGTAACCTCACTTTTACTGTGCTTATTATACAACAATTTCATTATCTTTTCTAAACTTTATTATAATCATTTCTAACATACATAAAAACGGTCTTACAATAAGACCGTTTTATGTTATCCAAAGTATTCATAAGTTATTTTATTTATATTAGCTATATGTTCTTTTCCTTCTTCGCCTAAGTTAGTATATATAACTATACTATAAGGTTGATTACCATACACAATACCAACAGTAGAAACTGCATTACCATACAAGCCATATTTTTGAGCAATTTCAACATTAACATACTTTTTTAAATAGTTATCATTTTCAGCTAATTTAAGATCACTTATTAGTGTCTCATAACTACTAGCATTATTATATAAGTAATTTAAAACACTGTTCATATACTTAGCTGTAAACTCATTTTCATAACTAACTATACTTGCATCGTTTTTATCTTTATATTTATTTATGACTTCTCTAAAAGTAGCCCAACCTCCTAAATCATCATATAGCATATTACCTGCTGTATTATCAGAATACACAATAAGATAACTTAATAAAGTTTTTAAATCTATAACAGTATTAGTATAATGATTTGAATTAACCATTGTTATATCTCCATCATCATTAAATGAATCATCATAATAGATAGTATCACTTAATGATCTACTACCATTATTGATAGCTTCGTAATATAAAATAGCTAATGGTAGCTTATAAGTACTACCAGCAACAAAGTTAGCATCTATATTATTAACATACTCTTCATTATTCTTAAAGTTATGAATATAAATTCCAACCTCACCTTTTTTAATACCATTATCTTTTAGATAACTATTAATTTTATCATCTAATTTTACTTGTTCAATAACAACCTCTTCTTTTTCTTTTGGCTTCTCTACTACAACATTCTCAGTCTGAGCCTTAGGTTTCTCTATCTGTATAATTTTATAAACTCCAAATCCAACCCCAATGCTTAATATAATAATTATTACGATTAATAT
>JAVWHP010000030.1:0-8472 GCA_036639955.1 Erysipelotrichaceae bacterium | reverse complement strand
AGAGGACAATAAAATATAATTTCTGCTGAGTTAATTAGCCAATAGTAGAAAAGATTATGAAATAATTAATATAATTAATTATGATGATAATTTATTTTTAGGATCTGCTGAATTATTAAGTCGTATAGATGGCGTAAGACCCTTTGAGTATAATTCTATCCGTTATAAAATCGAAAAGCATCGAGAAACTAATTATTGGTTAACAAGGTATGCTAGCAAGATACATGGTGAATTTGGAATGCGTGAAGCTGCTTTTCGAGATGACATGAAGCCAGTAGTAGAACGCTTATCTATAATTACATTGGATGGCAATAAGATTAAGAATACTGATAGAACTATTACAGAATCTGGTCCTCAATGGACTAGTTCTCATTCGGGAACATCCATGGACCAACATACATCAGCAGTTCAGTTAGAGTACAGCACTGCGATGAAGGAAGAAGTTTGCTTCTCAGAACTAGAAAAAGATGTTAAATTTGAAGATTTAGAATTAGCTTTCAAACAAATGAAAGAAGAACGTGAAATAGCATTAGGAAGAAGCGTAACTATTCAAGAAGAATTTAATCTTAGAGATAAGTATTATAAACAACGCTCAATTACTAACTTTGAGCATAGTATGGATTCTGACCTTGAAGGTATATCTCAATTCTTAGATTATTGTCCTATTATTGGTGGTGTTAAACAAACACTTGAAGGCATAATCGGAACTACTCTGAGTGGAGAATTAATTAATGATCTTGAAGCTGAAAATATGGTAGTCATGGGTATATTTAGCACTGGTATTGATTTAATACCATTAGGCTCTATTTTAAAATCTTGTAATACTGTGAAATCGTTGGCTGTATCAGCTACTAAAGATATAGTAACTAGTGAAGCAATAGGTTATACCAATTCATTTATGGCTAGTTGTGGAGCGCCACCAAGTTCTTTAATAATTATGAATTTACTTGCAACCAGTGTTTTTACACACTATAATACAGTTAGTCCAATTAAAGATTTAGATGTAACACCAACTAAAGCGAATAGCACTAATTTAGATTATATAGAAGATGCATTCTCAGGCAAGACAAAGTCTATGTTTGGTGATAATAATGATGTTGTTACAATCGAAAAAGTTGTAAGTAATGAAATTGATATAAAAGTTTATTACGAAAAACAGAATGCTGACATTAAAGATAGCTTTCTATCAACTAAGGGAGCTAGTGGAGCTAACATTGATGATTTCCTAAGAGGAATGAATGCTGAAGATTCAAAAAGATATCTTGAATGGAATTTTTTAGTAATGAAAGATTTTACAGCAAAGGAGCGTTACAACCTTTCTAAATTTGACTCTATTAAAACACAATTGGATTACACTACTTCAACTGGAATAAAATTACAGGGTACACAAGGTAAAACAACAACAATTGTAGGTAATTATCAAGACGATATGAAAGACATAGTAAATGAACTAGGAGATATTGATTCGTTTAATTTTGGTGCGAAAAATGGAGGCTTTAATGTATTAAATGTTCCTGATGAAATCGCCGATTCAATGTCAAAACAACAGTTTTGGGAAGAGTATAATTCAAAATGGCTACAAGAAGCTATTAGTCGTGAAGATATTATTAAAGTGGCTACACCCCCATTACCTAAATATAAATATTTTCTTGATAAAAAAGGTGTTCAATGTCTAAAGGGATTTGGTCGTGAAATTGATATGCTAGAAAAAGCAGGATATGCTTATGATGATGTTGCTAAAGCTTTTGTAAAATAAGGAGAACAAGAAAATGAGATTTAACAATAAAACATATGAAGAAAAGTTTCTTGAAATATTTGATTCTATTATAAATGATTTTGATTTAAGTGTCGATAAATTGGATGAGAATACAATGTTGTTGAGTAGTACAACATATCATTTAGAAATTTTTATAACATTTGATGGGGCTTTTGTTAGGTATAAAAATCTTAATACTGGTATAAAATATGATATTAGTAATTATCTAGCATTAAAAACTGAAGATATAGATAGATTGAATTTGTCTGATTCAGACATAATTTCTATATATATAGAAGAATCTTTATTAGTGAGAGCGAGAGTTCTATATCGTAAATATAAAGACCTATTAAAAGGCGGAACGGATTGGTTTAAAGATTACCAAAATTCAGAATATTTTGATGACTTAAATTAATTGTAATATCTAAAAAGAGTGTTGTTATTGAGCTACTAAAATTATCTAGTTAAAGCAAATCCTATAAATAGGAACTTCAATTCATGCTTGATAATAGAAAAACAAAACATTAATTTATGGGAGGTGTTTTTGTTTTCAGATACTTATGAAGTATATGGTGATACAACACCTACACTTAAGATTAAAGAGTACCGTAGATATTCTAATTATTATGAAGAATTAGTTTTCAAACAAATGAAAGAAGAACGTGAAATAGCATTAGGAAGAAGCGTAACTATTCAAGAAGAATTTAATCTAAGAGATAAATATTATAAACAACGCTCAATTACTAGTTTTGAGCATAGTATGGATTCTGACCTTGAAGGTATATCTAAATTCTTAGATTATTGTCCTATTATTGGTGGTGTTAAACAAACACTTGAAGGCATAATCGGAACTACTCTGAGTGGAGAATTAATTAATGATCTTGAAGCTAAAAATATGGTAGCCATGGGTATATTTAGCATTGGTATTGATTTAATACCATTAGGCTCTATTTTAAAATCTTGTAATACTGTGAAATCGTTGGTTGTATCAGTTACTAAAGATATAGTAACTAGTGAAGCAATAGGTTATACCAATTCATTTATGGCTAGTTGTGGAGCACCACCAA
Organism: Erysipelotrichaceae bacterium; assembly: GCA_036639955.1. GTDB lineage: Bacteria > Bacillota_I > Bacilli_A > Erysipelotrichales > Erysipelotrichaceae > JAVWHP01. Next base: position 5,649 of record JAVWHP010000030.1, on the reverse strand, counting down.
GTTCTTTAATAATTATGAATTTACTTACTACTAGTGTTTTTACACACTATAATAAAGTTAGTGGAATTAAAGAGTTGGATGGAACATCACCTAAGATTTAGAGCGGAAACACGATTAGAATGGGGGAGGACAATCCAAATTTTAGTTTTAAAGGTGGAGGTATTTAATTTGACATGAAGGGACAATACATTGGTGAATTTAAAGAAATAGTAAGTCTAAAAAAATGGAGTTCTGGAAAATGAAAAATTTAACCTATAAAGATAATAAGGTATATCTAAATGAATGTGAAATTACTTTTGGTGAAAACGTATATCAAATATAACAGGATAAGGATATAATTTATATTTTACTTGATATACCACCAAAGGAAGAATTAACGTATGATGCTTTTCATAATGTATACTGTTATTCTACTGATGGACTCAAAATGTGGCAGATGGGTGTACGACCGAAGGAGTACAAGGCAGTTTATACGATGATAAATATAGATGACATTTATTTATATGCAAATGATTTTTTGGGAAGAAAGTACACAGTTGATAAAAGTTCAGGAAAAATAAGAGATATTATAATTACTAAATGATTTTCGTTAATATCAAAGCAATTGTTACTCCCTACTGCGCAAATTAGTAAAACCAACCTACAAATATAATAATGTCAACATAGGAATGTACAGTTGTGATCAATTCCATTTTACAATTGAAAGCAAGTATAAAGGTAAAGTAATGTATTAAAAATGAAGGTAGAATGTGTTATAATACTAGCAGTATAGAAATTCGGAGGCTATTATGATTAAACTATCAACAGATAAAGCATTCTTAAAAGAAGATATATATGATTATCAAGAAAGAGTAACTAAAGCTCATGAAGATTTAATGAATAAAAAAGGAGCTGGAAGTGAATTAACTGGATGGGTAGAACTACCAGATAACTATGATAAGAATGAAATAAATAGAATTAATGAAGTAGCTAAAAGAATTACTGAAGATTGTGATGTATTTCTAGCTTGTGGAATAGGTGGTTCTTATTTAGGAGCTAGAGCTGCTATAGAAATGATAAATGGATTATATCCTAATAAGAAACCAGAAATAATATATATCGGAAATGGATTCTCAAGTACATACCTCTTACAAGTATATAATTATATACAAGATAAGAGCGTAGTAATGAATGTTATAAGTAAGTCTGGAAGTACTACAGAAACACAAATAGCATTAAGATTATTTAGAGATCATATTAATGATAAGTATGGTAAAGAAGAAGCTAAAAGAAGAATAGTAGTTACTACAGATGCTAAAAAGGGATTTATAAAAGAAATGGCTATTAAAGATGGCTATGAGACATTTAACTTTCCAGAAGATATTGGTGGTAGATATTCAGTATTAACAGCTGTAGGGCTGTTACCAATAGCTGTAGCAGGAATTAATATAAATGATATGCTAGATGGGGCACAATTAGCTAAAAAAGATCTAGCTACAAGTGACCTACATAAGAATCAAGCTTATCAATATGCAGTAGCTAGAAGAATTTTAGAGAACCAAGGTAATCATGTTGAAATGTTAGTTACTTATGAAATGCAAATGAGTAAGGTAGCTGAATGGTGGAAACAACTATTTGCTGAATCAGAGGGAAAAGAAAACAAAGGTATACTACCTGTAAGTGCTAATTTCTCAGCTGATTTACATTCAATAGGACAGTTTATTCAAGAAGGTACAAATCTTGTATTTGAAACTAGTCTTGTAGTTAAGAATCCTACTTTAGATAAAGTATTCCCTGGACAAGAACATGAACTAGAAGAAATGAACTATTTATGTGGTAGATCATTACACTATATTAATAGGATTGCAGCTAAAGGAACATTAGAAGCACATGCTGATGAGGGTGGCGTATCTAACTTAGTTATTGAGTTAGAAGATATGTCAGCTAAGACATTTGGTTACATGGTCTACTTCTTTAGTAGAGCTTGTGCTATAAGTGTTTATTTATTAGATTTAAATCCTTTTGACCAACCAGGAGTAGAAGTATATAAAAAGAGAATGTATAGACTGTTAGGCAAAAACTAAATTATTTATTAAATATTATCATCTTATATTATATAAGATGATTTTTTATGCTATAAGATTAACTGATTGAATCTACTATTATGCAGATTATACACTTGTTATTTCAAATAGAGGTGATGCACATGAATCGATCAGGGATTTATAAATCAAATTTTTCTGGTGATATGATGTATAAGTCATTTTTACCAAATGTTTTGCCACCTAAACCTGATATTGTTATGGATGAAGAACTTTTACGTGTTCTTGTAGATGCTAGTAGTTCTTTAGCGAAGTTAGATGCAATAAGCTCAAGGCTGCCTAGTGTTCCGCTTTTTATATCTATGTATGTCCGAAAAGAAGCTCTGTTATCTTCACAAATTGATGGAACACAGGTAACTAATGATGACGTATTAGACCCTCATATTGCGCATAATTAAATAAAAATATTGCTTATGTTTTAAATTATATTAGAGTTTCAGAATATGCTACTAAACGTCTTAAGACATTGCCTCTTTGTAGTCGTCTTTTGCAAGAAACGTATATAGTTCTTTTAAACAACGTTAAAGGTAGCGAAAAGAGCCCTGGAGAATATCGCCGTAGCTAAAATTGGATTGGTTCACAAGGAGGTACACTAAAAACAGCACGTTATATTCCGCCTTGTTGTTAGGATATGCAAAATGCTATGTCAGATTCAGAAGAATTTATCAATAATCAAGATAGATTTGATCCGCTAATTAAAATAGCTTTAATTCACTATCAATTTGAAACAATCCATCCATTCTTAGATGGAAATGGAAGAATTGGTCGATTAATGATTAATCTTTATTTAAAGGAAAACCAGTTACTTTCTTTACCAACTCTATATATTTCTTGTTTTCTAAAACATAATAGAATTGAATATTATGATCGCCTTACTGAGGTGCGTGAAAAGGGAAATTTCGAACAATGGGTCAAATTCTTTTTAAAAGGGATTTATGAGTCTAGCGTGGATTCTGTCCAAACCATTGATGCACTTAGCGCATTACATGACAGAAATCTAGCCAAGGTTACTATAGCGGATACAAGAACTAAAATTCTTACAAAACTATTCACTCATTTAGAACAACCCCCAATTATTGATATCAACAAAACTGCCTCTGAATTAGGAACTTCTTATAACACAATATCTTCTGCAGTAAAAAGACTAATAGATATTGGCATACTTAAAAAAGTAGATAATAGTAATTGTCAACGTTGTTTTGCTTATGAAGAATACCTAGTTATACTTCGAAAAGTACTTATTAACAAAAACATAAATACTTATATAAATTATTATGTTTAAATATTAACCAATATAGTATATAATAATATATATGAAAGGTAGGTATTTATGTTAAAAATTGCTCTAGTTGATGATGATATAAACTGTATTAACAAATCTTCTAAATTAATAGAAGATTATGTTAATAAAACTAATGTAGAATATAAGCTTTATAAATTTAATAATAAAGATGTTATATTAGAACATGGTAAAGAAAACTTTGATGTAATCTTATTAGATATAGTTATGCCTACCTATACTGGTTTAGATATAGCTAAACTTATAAGAAAGAATGATCCTTATGTAGAATTAGCTTTATATACTTCTTCTAAAGATTATGCTTTAGAGTCTTATAATTTAGATATAAATCATTATATTTTAAAACAGAATACATTTAATTTATATAAGCTACTCGATAAGGTTATCGTAGCTTATAATAATAAGTCTAGTAATCTTATAATTTTAGATACTATAGATGGTATAAAGAAGATAGATGTTAATTCTATTATTTGTGTAGAACATAGTTTTCATGTACTTATAGTAACATTAACAAATAATAGAATTATTAAAACTAGAAATGCTAGTATATCTTTAAAAGAACTATTTGAGTTATTAATAAAATTTAATATTTTTATCCAACCCCATAGAGCTTATTTAGTTAATATTAAATATATAACTAATATAGAGAATGATTCTATAAGTTTAATAAATGATTTAATGATTAATATACCAAGAAGGAATATAAAAGATATTAAGAAATCTTATTTTGATTATATGTTAGGTGATAAGTAATGTATTTTGAATTTATAACCTGTCTATTAACTCTACCAATAATATATATAGGCATGTGGTTATCTGTTGATTGTATACCAAGTAAACGCAAATGTATTACTAGAATGCTATTATGTACTTTTGTTAATATAACAATATATATGTTTATAACATATAATTTTAAGAATAACCCTATAGTAAGTGAATACTCACCATTACTAAGTTTAATCCCAGGATTAATATGTTTTATGAGTATATGTAAAGAATTATATTTTGAATTCTATTTCATATTCTTTACTCATAGTATTATTGCAGCACTATTAAATGTTGAATCTTTTATATTAGCAGAAATGCTATTCAGTAGTAATCAATGGCTACAATTATTAATAAGACTTATTATGCAATTAGTATTACTATACTTTATATATAAGTACTTCTCTAAAGGATATAAGTTTATGTATAGAAATAGAACCTTATCTAATCTATGGTTATTAGTATATGAAATAGTTATTATATTTATTTGGCAATTATATGCTAGTAGTAAAACTAGATTAATAGACATAAGTAATTCAGTATTAGTACCTTATTTAACTTATATAGATAGAGGAGATTTAGATTACTTATTTGTTTTAATATTAACTATGATCTTAGGATTATTATATATAGGTTTTGTATTTTATAAAGATTCTAAAAGACATAACTACTTAATATATTCTAATGTTGTTAAAGTTAAGAATGAACATCTTTTACAACAAATAAATGAATATAATGAAAAAGAAAGTGAATTAAGAGTAATTAGACATAATGTTAAACATAAAGCTAATATTATATATGGATTATTAAATGATAATAAGATAGAAGATGCTAAAAGGTTATTGAGAGATGCTGATTATATTTTAGATAAAACTAAAGTAGATAAGTACTGTGATAATGTTACTATTAATACTACTTTATCTGTATATTTAGATAAGTGTAGAAAAGCAGATATAGATGTTATTACAAATTTTAAGATACCTTCTTTAAGTCATAGTATTGAAGATGATGTAAGTATGATGTTAGCTAATGCTATAGATAATGCTTATAATGCTAATATTAAATTAGATGTTAAAGATAGATTTATTAAATTAGTATTTATAAAGAATAGAGTTAATATATTAGTAGAAGTTAGTAATCCTTTTGATGGTAATATAATATTAGATGATAGTGGTAATCCTACTTCTATAAATGATGAACATGGTTTTGGTACTATAAGTATAAGAACTTTTAGTAAGAAACATAAAGGAAGTTATGATTATAGTATTTTAGATAATATATTTAAATTAAGGGTTATGTTTAATGATGAATAATTTATGGATATACCATTCGTGGTGTAAATTCGACCATTGGTGTTATATATTTGTAGCATTTTAAATTTCGTTATATATTATGGAGGTAGATATACATCTACAGGAAGATATCTTATTAAGCGTATCTAATTAGGTATACACTATATAGAGTAATCGCTGCTTAATGATTCTAAGTTAATCCCAACTTAGG
>JAVWHP010000029.1:0-8531 GCA_036639955.1 Erysipelotrichaceae bacterium | reverse complement strand
AATCTTTATATTGACTATCTTCATATTTTAAACAACACATTAGTTTACCACACTGTCCACTTAACTTTTGAATGTTCAATGCTAGTAATTGGTTTTTTGCCATATTAATAGAAACGACATCAAAATCATTAAGAAATCTAGTACAACAAGTTTCCATTCCACAAGCGCCAAGACCTCCAACCATTTTAGCTTTGTTTCTAGGCCCTATTTGTCTTAATTCTATTCTACATTTAAATATATTAGCTAATTCTTTTAAAAGTTCTCTGAAATCTACTCTATCATCAGCTACATAAACAAAGATAACTTTACTTCTATCTAAAGTATATTCAGCCTCAATTAAATTCATATCTAGGTTTAATTTCTCTACTGATTTTTGACAAGTCTTTAATGCTTCCTTAGCTAAAGCTATATTTTCTTCTGCTTTTTTTAAATCTAGGTTTGTAGCTCTTCTAACAATAGGTTTTATTTCCATTCCATTACTATAATCAGCAAAACTTACTTGTTCTTTTACTATATCTCCTAATTCTAAACCTCTTATTGTTTCTACTACTACTTTATCATCTAATTTAATAGAATCATCGTTACTTCCAAAGGTATATACCTTTTTTGATTCTTTAAAACTTACAAAAGCTACATAGCGAAAAGTTTTTACTACTGCTTCTGGTTTTTTATTTTCGTTCATTTATCATTACCTCCTTCATTTGGTAAAAAAAGCTTTCCATTAATAAGTTTAAATTAATACTTCTTAATAGTTTATCATTACTATCTAAACATAACTTTAATAGTTCTGGTAAATCAAATATATTTAACATTAGTTTACAACTCGTGCTCCACCATGGATCATCTAATTCACTTGATTGTCTTAAAGAATCTTCACTTAATAATATTAACATGTCTAGAAAATAATGGAACACTTGTTTATCATTTCTTTTTGTTTTCCCACTAAAAGCTTCTAATTCCATAAATAACATGGCATTATTGAAAGATTTACTTAATGCATTTATTACTTCAATAAATAAATATCTGGCATGTTGGTACTCTTCTCCCTCATATAATTCATTGATATGTTCTAGACTAGCTACTAAGTAAGAGCCTAAATATGCATCTAATTTGTTATCAACTTTAGTTTTACATAGTCTATAGTTATCTTCAAATGCTAATACTTTGAAATGTATTACTTGGCATCTAGATATTATTGTAGGAATTACTCTTTCTACATTATTACTTAATAACAGTGCAAAAACATCTACTCCAGGTTCTTCTAAAAACTTTAATAATGAGTTTAAAGCATCGGGTGTTGCGTTATCTATACCTTTTATAATATAGATTCTTTTATTATAGCTTTCTATTCCTGTTTTAGTGAATTGTTCTTGTAATTTAATAATATCTTTCTTTTTAATTGATACTGTAGATCCATCAATTATTTGTAGGTCTGCGTAATTTCCATCTATAAGTCTTTTACATGTTTCACATTCTTCACAGGCATATCCTTCTGTTTCCGAACAGATTAGACTTTGTGCAAATAATTGCGCTGTTTCCATTAGTGGAGTTCCATTACTTCCTTCAAATAAATAAGCATGAGCTAATTTATTAGTGGTTAATGCATTCAATAAAATTTTATATACAATAGGTTGTTGTACCTTAAGTATGTCTTTAAACATTAGTTATTACCTTTAATACTGCTGCTAATGCTGATTCATATACTTGTTGTATTTCTAATGATGCGTCAACTACTTGCATTCTATCTTGAAACATTTCTACCACTTCTTCATAACCTTTAGCTACTAAATGATGGAAGTTTATACTTTCTATATCTAAACGATCTTTAAACTGGCGTGATGCTATTCTAGATAGACCTTGTTCAGGACTAAGTTTTAAAAAGATAGTAGCTATTGGCATATTACCTTCAATAGCAAATTCATTCATTTTTAATACTTCATTAATGCCTAAATTACGACCAACTCCTTGATACGCTAAAGAAGAGTCAATGAATCTATCACATAGAACGATCTTATTCTTCTCTAGTGCAGGAAGTACTTTTTCTACTAAATGTTGTCTTCTACTTGCAGCATATAATAAAGCTTCTGTTTTAGCATCCATAGCAGTATTTTCTGGTTTTAATATTACATCCCTTATCTGTTCTGCTATATCTATTCCACCAGGTTCTCTAGTTAAAATTACATCATAACCTAATTCTATTAATTTATCATACACCAACTTAGAAATAGTTGTTTTCCCACAACCATCGTTACCTTCAAATGTTATAAAATATCCTTTATTCATAGTATCGCTCCTCATTGTTAATATTATATCATAAATGAGTATATACTTGTTTCTTAATCGCAATTATAGTATTAAAAAGGATGAACTTAAGTTCATCCTTATAACTTATTTACATGTAAAGCCTTCTTTTTCGAAACCTGTTTTTGTTTTACTAAAACTTATAGCAGTGACATTATCTTTATCACTAGATTCTATTATGCCTAATTCTCTTAATTTATTAAGATCAACTTTAGTATAATCTACTTCAATTGATGTAGTAAGAATATCATCCTTTAATTCATAAGAAGCTTTGATACCTGTAGTAGCATTGTATTTAACTATTTCATCATCTAATTCGTTTTTTGTTTTATCATCTAAATTAATGGCTTTTCCCTTATTAACCTCAACAATCTTTGAAATATTATCTTCTTTATAAGTAATAGTCTCCGTTATACTAGTTTCGTTAGTTTTATCGTCTAATGTACAGACAGCAGTAGTTTCACTAGTAGAACTACTATTACACGCAGTCAATACTATTAATAGTAATAAACTAAATATACACGACTTAATTTTTTTAATCATAATTTCCTCCATCACAGTTATACTGTAACTATATCTAACAATATTATAGCATAATATCATTATTTAGGTTCATTAATGTAAAAACTAATTAAAAAAAGAAGATAATATCTTCCTTTTAAATACCTTCTTTTCTATTCTTGAACGAAACCTTCTTCTTTAAGTTGTGATTTAACATTATCAAAAGCTAAATAATCAGGTCTTACTCCTTCATCTTCTCCTTCTACTATTCCAGCATCTATTAAAGATTCTAGGTTATTTTTAAAATCTATATCGATTGTAATAATAGTTTTAGTATCAGTTACATCAGTTTTTACTGTCATTCCTTTTATGCCTTTATATTCATCATATGGTTTAATCATTTCTACTTTAAATTGTTCTAATTCCTCAGCTGTTAATTTGTCATATGTTAATGTATTAACAATAAATTCATTTTCAACTTTATTTCCTTTGTAAGTAACAGTTTCTTTAATATCAATCCCCTCTGACTTATAATTAAAAACTGCTTCTTTGGATTTAGCACATCCCCCTAGTAATACTACTGTACAAAAACAAATACATAATGCCTTAAAAACTTTTTTCATAATAATCTCCTTTACACTAATTGCATTCCCTTTAGAATACTGAAAATAATTATATCATAATATGACCTTTGCTTTAAGCACTAATGAGCATTTTTATGCCATTTAATGGCCTATTATTAAAATAGTATCAAATAATGTATAATATATTTTTATATACATATAGTATAAGAGGGAGCAATCCCTTAATATATATATTGCCAATTGGCATAAAAAAGGTGAGCATTTAGCTCACTTTTTTAAAATTGTTCTTACTACATAAGACGCCATTGCTAATCCAGCTGCACTAGGTACAAAGGGACTACTAGCAGGTGGCATCTGTTCTTTTCTTGTTAATCCGCCTTCATCTACAATTGTTCGTTGAATACTCGGTATTTCTGTTGAACATATAACCGGTATCTTACCATTAATATGAAGTTTCTTTACTTGATTTCTCATTACTCTTGCTAGAGGATCATAGGTTGTTTTACTTAAATCACTAATAGTCAGTTTAGTAGGGTCTAAACGATTAGCCATTCCCATACTTGAAATAAATGGTATAGACTTTTCTTTAGCATACATTATAATATCTAATTTACTCGATATAGTATCTATAGCATCTATTACAAAATCTATTGGTTTATTAAATATTACTTCATTATCTTCTTTAGTATAGAATAATTCATAAGTTTCTATCTTAGTAGTTCTATTTAAAGATAAAATACGGTTTTTCATTGCTTCTACTTTAGGTTGATCTATAGTGTCATAGGTTGCCATTGCTTGGCGATTTAGATTACTTAAAGCTACTTTATCTCCGTCTACAAGTATCAGATTTCCTACGCCACATCTTGCTAATGCTTCTGCGGCATAAGATCCTACGCCCCCGATTCCAATGATCATAACGGTTGTGCTTTGTAGCTCTTTAAGGTTAGAATCACCTATTAATAAACTTATTCTTTGCAGTGCTTCATCCATGTATTTACCTCCTACATATATAATGTAGTATGTTACTATTTGATGCTTTTTGGTGCTGTAGTTGTTTCTGCATTTGTTGTAGGTATTGCTGCATCACCTAGGAATTCTCTAGCACTAGTTAGCATTGCTGCCATGCTTGAGAATTCTGCTGGAACAACAAGTTTAGTAGCTTGTCCATTAGCCATTTTCTCATAAGTTTCTAATCCTTTAAGTGATAAATATTCTTTAGAAGGATTAGCATCTTTTATTAACTGGATACCACGCGCTTGTGCTTGATATAAACGTTCTGTTGCTTGAGCTTGTCCTTCAGCTTCTGTTATGGTAGCTTCCTTTTTAGCAGTTGCACGTAAAATTAATGATTCTTTTTCACCTTCAGCTGTAAGAATTGCTGCCATTTTATTACCTTCCGCACGAAGAATTGATTCACGGCGTTCACGTTCTGCACGCATTTGTTTTTCCATTGCTTCTTGAATATCACGTGGAGGTAAGATATTTTTAACTTCTACACGTCCTACTTTAATTCCCCAAGGATCAGTTGCTTCATCAAGAATAGCTCTCATCTTAGTATTAATTATATCACGTGATGTTAAAGTTTCATCAAGTTCTAAATCTCCAATAATATTACGTAGAGTTGTAGCTGTTAATGATTCTATTGCTGAAATTGGTCCAACTACTCCATAAGTATATAGTTTAGGATCAGTTATTTGAAAGTAAACTACTGTATCTATTTGCATAGTTACATTGTCTTTAGTAATAACTGGTTGTGGTTCAAAATCCTTAACAATTTCTTTTAATGTTACTCTATTTGCTACACGATCAATAAATGGAATTAGAATATGAATACCTGTTTTCCAAGTTTCGTGATATGTTCCAAATCTTTCAATAACAAATGAATTAGCTTGTGGCACAATCTTTAGTATTGTAGCAAATACTACTCCTAATACAACAAAAATAATAAATAATAATAATAATGCACTCATGTTATTTTCCTTCTTTCTTACTTTCTATTGATTTTACAATCAATTTAGCACCTTCAATTGCTATAACTCTTATGTGTGTTCCTTCTTCTATATCGGTTTGGTCTACGCTTATAGCGCTCCATAGTACCCCTTTAATTTTCACTTCACCCCAACAATCTTCTTTAATGCTTTTTGTTATGAGACCTTGTTCGTTAATTAAACGATCTGCATTTGTTGGAACTGTATTGCCCCTAAGATATTTAGTTGCTAATGGTCTAATAATAGCCATGCTTGTTAGGGATATTACAAAGAATACAAATATTTGCAGATACAGTGTAATTCCTAAATATGCACTTATAGCAGCAAAGATTGCTCCTATACCAAACCAAATTGAAACTAGAGCTAATGGAGTTGCGCATTCTAATACGATTGCTCCAATAGCTGCAATAATCCAAAACGTTACCATGCTTTCACCTCTTTACACCAATATGTTGATGTTTACTATTAGTACATTTTCTTTATCATCATAGGTTGCGGCGGTCTTTAATGTAGTTATATCATATCCGATCATAGCTTGAACCTCTTCGATAATCATTTTGTTACTTATTCGTCCATAGCCTTTTCCAATTGAAATTTTATGAAGTTGTTCTAATGGAACTATATTCATATCAATATCTTTTTTTGGAATTGGTTTAATCGCTAATGTTTTATTAGCCTTATCAAATCCTACCATAACATACCTTACTTCAGCAAAATGTGCTGCAGCACAACTATTTAAAGTAACACTGCATTGATTGAAGGTTACTACAGCTGAATAGGAGTTACCTTTTATCCACTCAAACATTGGCTCACTTCCTTTCACAATTTCATTATACCACCGTCTGATTTTTTTGCAAGAGTTTGTTCCAGTCTGATTATTTTGTTGTGACTCACTATACTATAGGACGTTTTCTCTATATTATTATAAAAGATGATGCTCTGCATCATCTTTAGTTTATGAAACTATCTATTTATTATTTCTTTTCTTTCACCCTTGAAGTTATTTTCTTTTGCTGCTCTTTTATCTAGTTCAGCTTCTACATCTTCAAGTGTTACTCCACAAGTTGCCATTGCCACTAATACATGATAAGTTAGGTCACATACTTCACCGATTAATTCTTCTTTATCATTTTTAATTGCTGCAATTACTACTTCTGTTGCTTCTTCTCCTACTTTTTTAACTACTTTTTCTATTCCTTTATCAAATAGGTATTTAGTGTAAGATCCTTCTTCTGTTGAGTCTTTCTTTTCAATAATTTTATCATATTCTCTTTTTATTGCATCCATGTTATGACCTCCTATAAGTCTCGATAAAAGCATGTATGATTTCCTGTGTGACATGCTGCACCATCTTGTTCAACTATATATAATAAAGTATCATTATCACAATCTACTTTAATTGCTTTCATATGTTGGTAATGTCCACTTGTTGCTCCCTTATTCCAAAGTTCATCACGTGAACGTGAGTAATACCAAGCCGTTGAACCTTCTAATGTATTTATTAATGCTTCTTTATTTACATAAGCTAGCATTAATACTTCATTGGTTTGGTATTCTTGAACTACTACTGGTAGTAGTCCATCTCCTTTGGAAAAGTCTAGTTGATCAATTTTATTTTTAATTTCTTCATTCATTTTAGCACCTACATTCTTACTGGTATCTTTTGTTCATTTAGATACTCTTTTACTTGATTGATTGTTAGTTCTCCATAATGGAAAAGACTTGCTGCTAAGGCTGCATCTGCTACATCTTCATCAAATACATCTGCAAAATGTTGTAATGATCCACATCCACCAGATGCTATTACTGGGACATTAACTACTTTTCTTACTTCTTTTAGTAGTGGAATATCAAATCCTTGCTTTGTTCCATCTGCATCCATACTAGTTAATAGTATTTCTCCAGCACCTAGTTCTACTACTTTTTTTGCCCATTCTATAGCGTCTAGTCCAGTGTCTATTCGACCTCCGCTAACGTAAACGTTCCAGCTTTTTTTATCTTCATTTAGGCGGGCGTCGATAGCAACTACAATACATTGGGCTCCAAACATTTTAGAACCTTCAGTGATTAGGCTAGGGTTCTTAACAGCAGCACTGTTAAGGGAAACCTTATCAGCTCCTGCTCTTAAGATGTTTTTTATGTCTTGAAGAGAGTTTAAACCTCCCCCTACTGTAAAAGGGATAAAAATTTGTTTAGCTACTTCTTCTACTACCTTTTCCATTATTCCACGCTTTTCATGTGTAGCAGTAATATCAAGAAATACTAGTTCATCGGCTCCAGCTTCACTATAAAATTTAGCTAAATCAACTGGGTTACCTACATCTTTAAGCCCTACAAAGTTGATTCCTTTTACTACTCTACCTTCTTTAACATCTAAGCATGGTATTATTCTTTTAGTATGCATAAGAACTCCTATCTATGAATTAAATTCATATAAACTATTTAGTTAACATTAAAGCTTCCTTAAGATCTAAACTTTTTGAGTATATTGCTTTACCAGTAATAGCTCCATATAAGTTTAAATCCTTAAGGGCTTTAATGTCATTAATGTTCGCTATTCCGCCACTAGCGGTTATATCTAGGGATACTTCTTTTCTTAGTTTAGAAAGCATTTCTACATTAGGACCACTTAAAGTTCCATCCTTAGATATATCAGTTACTATAATATTCTTTACTCCTTGTTTTTCTAATGTTTTAGCAAAGTCAATATAGTGCAATTTAGAAGTTTCTAACCACCCATTACCACATGCATATTCATCTTTACAATCTATACCTACAGCAATTTTATCACCATATTTACTTATAGCATCAGTTAAAAGTTGCGGATCTTCAATAGCACTAGTTCCTAATATTACTCTAGAAACTCCATTATCTAATAAATAAGAAATACTTTCCATTGTACGTATTCCACCACCACATTCAACAGGGATACTTAAACTTTTAGCAACCTTGATTATTACTTCAGCATTAACTAATTTTTTAGCTTTAGCTCCATCTAAATCTACTAAATGAACATATTTGGCACCTAAAGTTTCAAATTCTTTAGCTGTTTCTAATATATCTTTAGCTACTATTTCAACTTTATTATAATCACCTTGATATAAGCGTACTGGCTTACCATCAATTATATCTATTGCTGGAAGTATTATCATTCTAC
>JAVWHP010000028.1:0-8544 GCA_036639955.1 Erysipelotrichaceae bacterium | reverse complement strand
ATATAAAAGATAAAGATATGGAATAAGATTATGGAATAAGATTAATGAAAGAAATACTGTACATAATATAAAAGGAGGTAATAATATGAATATATATCAATATAAGAAACATGGCAATAATATAAGAGTAAAAAAGAAATGGATTAAGAATTCTTTATTAGCATTTATAGGAGGAGGAACATTATCTATAATAGCTCAATTATTATTAGATCTATATAGTAATTACTTAGATAAAGATATTGCAGTAGCTGCTATGATTATGACCATTATATTTATTACAGCATTATTAACTGGAATAGGAATATATGATAAAGCTGCTCAACATTTAGGAGCTGGTTTATTTATCCCTATATCAGGTTTTTCTAATGCACTTACTTCAGCAGCTATAGAATCTAAAAGTGAAGGTTTAATTTATGGTATTGGTTCTAATATGTTTAAATTAGCAGGTAGTGTAATAACTTATGGAATAGTAAGTGCCTACATAGTAGCCTTTATAAATTATATGGTAACTCTATTATGACAACTATATCTTTTAAAAATGTATATGTTAAATCAAGAGCCACAAGTGTAGGTCCTACTGAAATGCAAGGTCCTTTAGCTAACTACTTTGATAACTCTTTTAAAGATAACTATATTAATAGTTCTACTTTTGAAAAAGGAGAACGTAACCTTGTAAAATCTTCAGTAGATGTCGCTTTAAATAAAGCGCATCTACTATTAAAAGACATAGATTTATGTATAGGTTCTGATCTTAATAATCAAATAGCCTGTAGTAATTATTATGCTACTACTATAGATACTCCATTTATAGGAGTATATGGAGCTTGCTCCAATTCAGCTTTAACAATAGGTACTAGTTCTTGTTTTGTAGATAAACTAGGAATGACTAATGTATTATGTTTTACATCATCAAGTAATGCAGTAGCTGAAAAACAATTTAGATATCCTAATGAATATGGAGTACAAAAGAAAGAAACAACTACCTACACAGTAACAGGAGCTGGAGCTATAGTCTTATCTAAAGATAAATCAAATATTAAAGTAACTAGTTTTACTATTGGTAAAGTAATAGATTGGGAATTTAAAGATCTAAATGATATGGGTAAAGCTATGGCCCCTTCTGCTTATGAAACATTAACTACTCATCTAAGTGATCTAAATAGAACTATAGATGATTATGATTTAATAGTTACTGGTGACTTATCTTCTATAGGATTATCTTTTCTTAAAGATCTATTAAGTAAAGATTATAAAAACCATGGAACATTAGATAAAATAAATGATTGCGGTCTTTTAATATATAACATTAATAAACAAAATGTCTTTTGCGGAGGTAGTGGATGTGGCTGTAGTATGTGTGTAACCCTAGCATTCCTCTTAAAACAAATAGAAGATAAGTTATATAAGAGAATACTATTAGTAGCTACAGGAGCTCTATTATCCCCTATAGAATGTCAACAAAAAGAATCTATACCATGTTGTTCTCATGCAATAGTCTTTGAAGGTACTTTATAATGATATATTTATATGGTTTCTTATTTTGTGGCACTATCTGTTTAATAGCTCAATTATTATATGAACATACTAAATTAACTCCTGGTCATATAACTAGTATCTTTGTTATTATAGGTTCTCTTTTAAATTATAATAGTATATATGATTTCTTAATAACTAAATGTGGTGCTGGTGCTTTAATCCCTATAACTAGTTTTGGTCATTCTTTAACTCATGGTGCTATTGAAGCTTCTAAATCTTTAGGTCTTATTGGTATCCCTTTAGGTATCTTTAATTTAACTGCTTCTGGTATTAGTTCTGCTATCTTTTTTGCTTTTATAATGGCTTTAATCTTTAAAGCTAAATCTTAATATGAATAATTTAGAACTTAGAGTTAATTTATTAAAAGATAAATTAACTAATAGCTTTGATATTATTTATAGACATGTTGTTATTAATGATCGTAGTACTTATGTTATATTTTTATCATCACTCAGTAACTCTTTGTTACTCAGTGATTTAATAGAGAGTATTGTTATAACTAATAGGGATAGAGATATGGTATATTATCCAGGTGGAGTAGAGTACCTAGATAATATTGAGGATGCTATTGTTAATTTATTGAGTGGTCAAAGTTTAGTTATGGTTGAGAAGGATATTGGTTATTATGTTATTGAGACTAGGAGTTATCCTTCTAGATCTACTTCTGAACCTAATAATGAACAGAGTGTTAAAGGTGCTCATGATGGTTTTGTTGAGAATATTATATTGAATGTTGGTTTATTAAGGAGAAGGATTAGGGATGAATCTTTATATATTAATATTCTTAGGGTTGGTAAAAAGACTAGAACTGATATAGCTATTGCTTATTTAACTGATGTTGTTAATCCTAAAGTTTTAAATGAATTTAATTCTAAACTTAATTTAGCTATTAATAGTAATGCTGAAATTATATCTGAAAGATATTTAGTTGAAGCTATGTATGGTAGATCTTTTAATCCTTATACCCATGTTAGATATACTGAGAGGCCTGATATAGCTAGTGTTTCTTTATTACAGGGTTATATTATAGTTATTGTTGATAATAGTCCTAATGTTATAATTTTACCTACTAGTTTATTTGAACAACTTCAACAAATAGAAGAATATACTCAAACTAATATAGTATCTTTATTTACTAAACTTATTAGATTTATAGGTATTTTATTTAGTTTATATTTACTTCCTTTATGGATTGTTTTAGTTTTTACTCAAAATCCTACTTTAATGAATATTCCTTATCCTAATAATTTAAATGTATATGAATTTGGTTTTCAATTAATTTTTGCTGATATTATTATTGAATGGATTAGAATGTCTTTAATTCATACTCCTTCTATTTTATCTGGTATTATGAGTTTTATTGTAGTTTTTATTTTAGGTGATTTAGCTATAGAATTAGGTGCTTATACTAAAGAAATCTTAATTATGATTGCTTTAGTTAATATTGGTAATTTATTAACTCCTAATTATGAATTATCTTTAGCTAATAAATTATTTAGAGTTATTATTTCTTTCTTTGCTTTATTATTTGGTTTACCTGGTTTTTGTTTCGGTGTTATTCTTCATCTTAAGGTATTGCTTAGTACTAGTAGTAAGGAATATCCTTATTTATATCCTTGGATTCCTTTTTCCTATAAAGAATTTAAGAAAAGACTCCTAGGTATTAAATACTAGGGTTTTTTTTAGGAATTTTGTTTAATATTGTTAATATAGAATTGGGGTGATTTAATGAGAGAACAACTTTTAGCTTATGTTATTAAGTATGGTGGTGAGTATCTTAAAATTAAAAAGGCTATTAAGGATAATGAGGATTGGGTTCCTACTTCTAGTAATTATAATTATATTACAATTTTAGATAAGGAATATCCAGCTAAGCTATTAAGGCTACCTAATCCTCCTTTTGTTTTATTTTATATTGGTGATTTAAGTTTATTGAAGGAAGATGGGGTAGCCATAGTTGGTACTAGATGTCCTAGCTTAGCTGGTAATAAAGCTATAAAGGCTGTAATGGATAACATTAATTCCAGATATAGTATTATAAGTGGTTTAGCTAAGGGGATAGATGGATTAGCCCATAGTTATGGGTTAAACCATCATAAGTGTATAGGTGTAATTGGGTGTGGAATTAATGTTATATATCCTAAGGTTAATGGTAGTTTATATGGAGCACTTAAGGAGAAACATTTGATAGTAAGTGAGTATCCAGAGGGGATAGAACCTTTAGCTTTTCATTTCCCTATGAGAAATAGAATTATAGTAGCTTTATCTAATACTTTAATAGTAATAGAAGCTAAATTACATAGTGGTACAATGCTAAGTGTTAATGAAGCATTAAACATTAATGTACCAGTATATTGTATACCTCATGATATATTTAATGAGATGGGATTAGGCTGTAATGAACTAATAAAACAAGGTGCTAATATGATTGTAAATATAGAAGATATTAAAGATATTTAATGCTAAAAAAGAAATAAAATATAAAAAGTGTTTGACAAATCTATTTTATATCTTAATATTAATAGGTATACAGGAGGAATAATATGACAAAATTAGTAATAGTGGAATCACCATCTAAATCTAAAACGATTGAAAAATACCTTGGAAGTGAATATCATGTAGTTTCATCAAAAGGACATATAAGAGATCTAGCAACATCTGGTAAAGGTGGACTAGGAATAGATATTGATAATGACTTTAAACCAACTTATAAAGTAAGTACAGATAAAAAAGCAATAGTTAAGGATCTTAAAGCTTTAGCTAAAAAAGCAGATATTGTATATCTTGCAAGTGATCATGATCGTGAAGGAGAAGCAATTGCCTGGCATTTAGCACAAGAATTAAAAATAGATATGGATCAAGACAATCGTATCATTTTTAATGAAATTACTAAAGGTGCTGTATTAGAAGCGATTGAACACCCTAGAAAAATAGATCAAGACTTAGTTAAATCACAAGAAGCTAGAAGAATGCTAGATCGTATTATTGGATTTAAATTATCTAAACTTTTACAATCTAAAATTAAATCTAAAAGTGCTGGTAGAGTTCAATCAGTAGCTTTAAGACTAATTGTAGAAAGAGAAAATGAAATTAAAGCTTTTATTACTGAAGAATATTGGACTATGAGTGCTTCAGCTAAAATAGCTAATAAAGCAGTTGTAGCTAATTTAACTAAAATTGATGGTAAAAAAGCTGATCTTAAAACAGAAGAAGATACTAACGTAATTAAAGCTAGATGTGCTAATCATGATTACATAGTAAGTAAAGTAGATAAGAAAGTTAAAAAGAAAGAACCAAAAGTTCCATTTATTACTTCTACATTACAACAAGAAGCATCTACTAAGTTAGGCTTCTCTGCAAAGAAAACAATGCAAGTAGCTCAAAAACTATATGAAGGTATTAATATTGGAAGTGGTACTGAAGGACTTATATCTTATATGCGTACTGATAGTACTAGACTAAGTGAAGCCTTTGTTAAAGATGCTTTAGATTTCATAAGTGATAGTTATGGTAAAGATTATATGGGACATGTTCACCAAAAGAACAGTAGTAATGCACAAGATGCCCATGAAGGTATTAGACCAACTAATGTTAATAGAACTCCTGATAGCATAAAAAAATATTTAAATGCTGATCAATATAAATTATATAAATTTATATATGCAAGAACTCTAGCTTCAGTAATGGCACCTAGTAAAAGTGATGTTGTTAATGTAGTTTTAACTAATGATAATGTAGACTTTACGTTAAATGGTTCAGTACTAGTATTTGATGGTTACTTAAAGATTTATAGTGACTATGAACAAACTAAAGAAGAATTACTACCTGAATTAACTGAAGGACAAGTACTATCTCCAGTAGAATTAGAAGGTAAACAACACTTTACTGAACCTCCATTAAGATATAGTGAAGCACGTCTAATTAAGGAAATGGAAGAAAAAGGTATAGGTAGACCAAGTACATATTCTATGACTATTGATACAATACAAGCAAGAGGCTATGTAACATTAGAAAGAACTAGTGAGACTAGTAAAACTAAGATGTTTATACCAACTGAACAAGGAACATTAACAGATACTAAATTACAAGAATTCTTTAGTACTATTATTAATGTTTGCTATACAGCTGATATGGAACATAATTTAGATGAAATAGCTGATGGTAAATTAAACAGTGTTGATGAATTAAGAGACTTTTATAATAAATTTGCTCCATTATTAGATGAAGCTTATGAAAAAATGGAAAAGAAAGAACTAGAACTTACAGGAGAAAAATGTCCTGATTGTGGTAATGATCTAGTTTATAGAGTAGGACGTTTTGGTAAATTTGTATCTTGTATAGATTTTCCTAATTGTAAATATACTAAGAGTGAAGGAGAACCAGATCCTGCTTTAGAAACAGATGAAGTATGTCCTAATTGTGGACATAAACTAGTACAAAAGAAAGGTCGCTTTGGACCATTCCTAGCATGTGGAGATTACCCTAATTGTAAATATATTAAAAGTAATAAACCTAAGTTTGAACCAGTTCCTACTGGTGAAATGTGCCCTGAATGTGGTAGTGAATTAGTAAAACGTCAATCACGTTTTAAAACATTCTTCATAGGTTGTAGTAATTATCCTAAATGTCATTACATTAAAAAAGAAGAAAAGAAACCTAAAGATGGTGATGATACTAATGTTGAAGTAGCAGCTAAAAAAGCAACAACAACAAAGAAAGCAACAACAAAGAAAGCAACAACGAAGAAAGCAACAACGAAGAAAGCAACAACAAAGAAAGCAGTTAAGGAAGAAGAATAATGGAAGAAGTTACTGTAGTAGGAGCTGGACTTGCTGGAGTAGAAGCAACCTGGCAATTAATTAAAAGAGGAATACCAGTACATTTAATTGAAATGCGACCATTAGTAAGTTCACCTGCACATCATACTGCAAACTTTGCTGAATTAGTATGTTCTAATTCATTAAGAAGTGATGCACTAGATAATGCAGTAGGCGTACTAAAAGAAGAAATGCGTCAATTTGATTCAATAATCATGAAATATGCAGAAGCAAATAAAGTACCAGCAGGAAGTGCACTAGCAGTAGATAGAGAAAAATTCTCTAAAGACATTACAGAATTTATAAAAGGACAACCATTAGTAAGATTTGAAGCTAAACATGTTACTAGCATACCAGAAGGAAAGGTAATACTAGCGACTGGACCATTAACTAGTGATGCACTAAGCGCATCTATACAAGACTATTTAAAGGAGGAGTACTTTCATTTTTATGATGCAGCTGCTCCAATTATAGAAAAAGATAGTATTGATATGAATATAGCTTACTATAAGTCTAGATATGATAAAGGTGAAGCAGATTATATAAATTGCCCAATGAATAAGGCTGAATTCAGTTTGTTTTATAATGAATTAATTAAAGCTGAAACAGTTAAATTAAAAGACTTTGAAGATGAAAAGTACTTTGAAGGATGTATGCCATTTGAAGAAATGGCTAGACGTGGTGAAAAAACATTACTGTTTGGACCAATGAAACCAGTAGGACTAGAACACAATGGAGAAGAACCTTATGCAGTAGTACAACTTAGACAAGATGATGCAGCTGCTAGTCTATATAACATAGTAGGTTTTCAAACGCATTTAACATGGGGAGAACAAAAAAGAATATTGAGTTTAATACCAGGATTAAAAGATGCTAGTATTGTGCGCTATGGAGTAATGCATAGAAATACTTATATATGTGCACCTAAAGTACTTTTAGCAACTTATCAAGCAAAGAATCGTAAAGATTTATTTTTTGCTGGCCAAATGAGTGGGGTAGAAGGATACGTAGAATCAGCAGCAAGTGGTATATTAGCGGGACTAAATATGTCACGTGTAGTTAAAGGAAATGACCCAATAGTCTTGCCTCCAACTTGTGTAATGGGCTCAATGGCTCATTACATAACACATACACACCCAAAATACTTTCAACCAATGAATGCTAACTTCGGAATAATGCAACTACTAAAGAAAGTAAACAAGAATGAAAGAAAAACTGCCTTTGCTCAACAAGCAATAGCAGTTATAAAAGATTATGTCAAAAAATTTGATGAATGATCAAATTGATCATTTCCTAAAGTATATAAGTAATATAAATACTAATTCATCAGCTACTTATGAAGCATATAACTTAGATATAAATAATTTTATGAAATATTTAAATGAAGAAGGAATAGAAAATTTTTCTGATGTAGATCGTAATGCTGTTTATAACTATATAGCTTATATAAAAGATAGTAATCCGTATTTAAAGAATAGTAGTATAGCACGCAGAATGTCAGCATTAAGATCTTTTTTTAGATATTTAAATGAATATAGTGATGTAATATCTAATCCATTTGTATATATTAAAACTATAAAATGTGACCATAATATACCTGATTTCCTATTCTACGAAGAAATGCTTAAATTCTTAAATAGTATTAATGTTAATGACAAGTTTGGATTACGTAACCGTGCTATATTTGAATTAATGTATGCTAGTGGGTTACGTGTAAGCGAACTATGTAATTTAAAAGTAAATAATATTAATATTAAGGAACAACTATTAAGGGTAGTAGGTAAAGGTACTAAAGAAAGAATAGTACCTTTTAATTCTACAGCTAAAAAGTATTTGAAGAAGTATCTATCTAATGAACGTCTTATTACTAGCTATAATAGCGATGAATATGTATTTGTTAATGCTAGTAATAAGAAGTTCACATCACGTGGTATTCAATACATATTAGATGTATTAGCTAAGAATAGTGGCTTGTCTATGCATTTACATCCACATATGTTTAGACATTCTTTTGCTACTCATTTATTAGATAATGGTGCTGATATTAGATTTGTACAAGAACTATTAGGACATGCTAGCTTAAGTACTACACAGATATATACTCATGTGAGTAATCAAAGATTAATGAATGTGTATAATAGTGCTCATCCTAGAGCTAAGAAATAAAAGAATGGAATAGTAGTGAAAAAGT
>JAVWHP010000027.1:0-9329 GCA_036639955.1 Erysipelotrichaceae bacterium | reverse complement strand
TTCATGCATTAAACAATCCTCCTAGGTAAAATAAAAGCTACCACACATGTCAGAGCCACCTTAAGGATGCTGCGTTCCCGCCCTGACCTAATTCAGTAGATGCCATTGTAGTAGCTCATTTATTATAACTTATATTTCTAGTATTTGCAATAGCTAAAATCGTTTCACGTGAAACGAAATAGATTGTATCTTTGATCATCTGATATAATGATATTATGATAAATAAATATTTATTTTAAAAAACAAACATTCATTATAATTTTCTTATGTTAAATATAAAAGAAGATAATAGCCTATAAAATGGGGCTTTTATCTTCTTTTTAAAATATTAATTTATTCTTTTAATGACTAAATTGTTTCACGTGAAACAATTTTTACTTCTTAACTTCTATCGATTCCATTCCACCCATGTAAGGACGTAATGCTTCTGGTATAGATACACTTCCATCAGCTTTAAGATTATTTTCTAAGAAAGCTATCAACATTCTAGGTGGAGCTACTACTGTATTATTTAATGTATGAGCATAATATTTATTCTTATCACCCTTAACACGGATACCTAAACGTCTTGCTTGAGCATCGGTTAAATTAGAACAACTTCCAACTTCAAAATATTTCTTTTGTCGAGGACTCCAAGCTTCGACATCAACTGACTTACATTTCAAATCAGCTAAGTCACCAGAACAACATTCTAATGTTCTTACAGGAACATCCAATGATCTGAATAGTTCTACTGTATTCATATATAATTTTTCAAACCATTCTTTACTCTCTTCTGGTTTACAGACAACAATCATTTCTTGTTTTTCAAATTGATGAATACGGTATACACCACGTTCTTCAATTCCGTGAGCTCCCTTTTCCTTACGGAAACAAGGTGAATAACTTGTATAAGTATAAGGAAGTTTATTTTCTTCTACTATTGTATCAATAAACTTTCCTATCATTGAGTGTTCACTAGTACCGATTAAATACAGATCTTCGCCTTCAATCTTGTACATCATACTATCCATTTCTGCAAAACTCATTACACCAGTTACTACACTACTTCTTATCATATAAGGAGGAATTACATAAGTAAAACCCTTATTAATCATAAAGTCACGTGCATAAGAAATACATGCTGAATGTAAACGAGCTATATCTCCCATTAAATAATAGAATCCATTACCAGCAACCTTACGTGCACTATCAAGATCTATTCCTTCAAAAGTTTCCATAATATCAGCATGATAAGGAATTTCAAACTCAGGTACAATAGGTTCTCCAAACTTTTCTATTTCAACATTCTCTTCATCCGTTTTTCCAATTGGTACACTATCATCGATTATATTTGGAATCATCATCATTTTTTCTTTTAGTTCTTCAGATAATTTAACTTCACTAACTTCTAAATCAGCTAATTCATTAGCTATCTTGGCTACCTCTAATTTTACAGTTTCTGCCTCATCTTTTTTTCCTTGACCCATTAAAGCACCAATTTGTTTACTGATAGTATTTCTTTTAGATCTTAATTCATCACCTTTAAGCTTTGCTTCACGGCTCGCTTGATCTAGGTTAATAATTTCATCAACTAATGGTATTTTTTTATCCTGGAATTTTTTCTTAATGTTTTCTTTTACCAATTCTGGGTTTTCTCTAATTAATTTTATATCTATCATAATAGTCTCCTTTTTTTCATAAAAAAAGGCATGTCCCAAAGGGACGATACCTCGTGTTGCCACCCTTTTATACTTTTGTACATTTTAACAAAAGTAAACTCAATAGTTTTAACGGTACTACCGTTATAGATTACTTATTTCATCTATACACTCAAAGGTTGATTTCATTTAATAACTATCATAACTCACACCATCCGTTATTTCTCTGTCATAGTTATTTAAATTACTTATCCTTATCATCGCTTTATACATAGTGTTTATACCATTCTTAGCGTTAAATGTCAATAGTAGCTTGTTTTAAGCTTCTATATCATCCACTATTTTTTCATTATCAGTAACAACTTCTTCATTAACTTTATCTTCATCTATATCTTCTGATGATGTTATAGTTGTTCCTTCTACTTCTTGATCAATATTTTCATCGTTTTCTTCTTCAACAGAAGCTTCAACAATAGCAATTTTTGCAACTGTTTCACCTTCATTAACGTTAATTAATTTAACCCCCTGAGTATTTCTACCATATATACCAACTTTATCAAGAGATATACGAATTATAATACCTTGGTCTGTTATAATCATCGCATCTTCATCACCAGTAACAGCTCTAACATTGATTAAACTACCAGTTTTTTCAGTAATATTAATTGTTTTTACTCCCTTAGCTCCACGACTAGTTAAACGATATCCATCAATTTCACTTCGTTTACCATAACCATTTTCACTAACAGATAATAAATATTTTCCTTCTTTATTAGTTGCTACTCCAACAACAGATGAACCATCAACATTGAATCCTTTAACTCCACTAGCAGTTCTTCCCATTGCTCTAATATCATTTTCATTAAAGCGAACAGCTTTACCATTAGATCCCGCAATAATTATTTCATCATCACCATTAGTTTCTTTTACATCTACTAGTTCATCATTATCTTTCAGTGTAATAGCAATTTTCCCATTTTGTCTAATACTTTCAAACTCACTCATTCTAACACGTTTAACTATTCCAAACTTAGTTACGAATAATAAGTAATCAGCTTCACTATCATTACTAACAGCTACCATTGCTCTAACTTTCTCTTCCTTATCAAGGTTAAGTAAATTAACTACTGGTAATCCTTTAGCAGTCCTTGAGGCATTAGGAATACGATATCCTTTAATTCTGTAAACCTTACCTAAGTTAGTAAATAACATTAAATGATCATGAGTTGACATTGATAATAAAATTTCTATGATATCATCTTCATTAACTGCCATTCCTTTAACTCCACGTCCACCACGATGTTGTGTACGATAAGTATCAGTAGGCATTCTCTTAATATAACCATTAGTAGTCATTGTAACCACAATATCTTCAACTGGAATTAGGTCCTCATCTTCAATATCGTAATCTGCCTCACTAATATCGGTACGTCTTGCATCATTAAATCTATCTTTAACATCAGTTAATTCTTCTTTAATAATGTTAATAACTCTTGAATGATTACTTAAAATATCTTCTAAGTCAGCTATAATAACTAATAAACCATTATATTCAGTTACAATCTTTTCAATTTCCAAACCTGTAATACGTTTAAATTGCATATCTAATATAGCTCTTGCTTGAATTTCTGTTAAACTAAATTGTGTCATTAAACCTGATAATGCTTCAGGATCATCCTTACTACCTTTAATCAATGCTATAATTGCATCAATATTTTCAAAAGCAATTTTTAAACCTTCCAAAATATGTGCTCTATCAGTTGCTTTCTTAAGTTCAAATTTAGTTCTTCTTACAGTTACTACAATTTGATGATCAATATAAACTTGAAGAGCTTCAACTAATCCTAATTGTTTTGGTGCCCCATTAACTAATGCTAATAGATTTACTCCAAATGATGTTTGTAATGATGTCATACGATATAATTGATTTAATATTACTTCTGCTTGTACATCTTTTCTTAATTCAATTACAATTCTTATTCCTTCTCTATTACTTTCATCTCTTAAATCAGTGATTCCGTCAACTATTTTTTCTCTTACAAGATTAGCTATCTTTTCTACTAATGTTGCTTTATTTACTTGATATGGAATTTCAGTTACAACAATTCTTTTCTTTCCATTACTTAGTTCTTCAACATCAACCTTAGATCTAGTAACAATTGATCCACGTCCCGTTTCATAGGCTTGGCGTATTCCTGCTCTTCCTAATATCGTTCCTCCAGTAGGAAAATCTGGACCTTTAATGTAATTATCCATTAATTCCATTACTGTTATCTCAGGATTATCCATTATTGCTAAAGTAGCATCGATTGTTTCACCTAGATTATGAGGTGGTATATTTGTTGCCATTCCTACTGCAATACCTACAGCTCCATTAACTAAAAGGTTAGGAAATCTTGCTGGTAAAACAGCTGGTTCCTTTTCTTCTCCATCATAGTTATCAATGAAATCTACAGTATCTTTTTTTATATCCTTTAACATTTCCATAGACATTTTTGACATTCTTGCTTCTGTATAACGCATTGCTGCTGCTCCATCACCATCTATTGATCCGAAGTTACCGTGTCCTTGAACTAACATATAACGATATGAGAATTCCTGTGACATTCTTACCATTGCATCATATACCGCTGTATCACCATGAGGGTGATACTTACCAATAACATCTCCAACAATTCTTGCTGACTTTTTATATGGCTTACTAGCAACAATACCTAAGTCATTCATAGAGTGTAATATTCTTCTATGTACTGGCTTTAATCCATCTCTTGCATCTGGTAATGCACGTGCAACAATTACTGACATTGAATAATCTAAGAAAGATGTTCTCATTTCATTAGCTACATCTACTTGTATTAATTTATTGTTATTAACATCCATGATCATTTCCTCCTATATATCCAAGTTCTTAACGTATATTGCATTATCTTGAATAAAGTTTCTTCTTGGTTCTACTTCATCACCCATTAGCATTTCAAATACTGCATCTGCTTCAATAGCATCATCAATTTTCACTTGTACCAATGTCCTATTTTCTGGATTCATTGTTGTTTCCCATAATTGTTCAGGATTCATTTCTCCTAGACCTTTATATCTCTGAATATTAGTTATATCTCCAATTTCTGCTCTTATATCTTCTAATTCTTCTTCACTATATGCATATTTAACTTTATTTCCTTTAGCTACTTTGAATAATGGTGGTTGTGCAATATAAACATATCCACCTTCTACAATAGGTCTTAAAAATCTATAAAAGAATGTTAATAATAGTGTTCTAATATGTGCACCATCGACATCGGCATCGGTCATGATCATTATTTTATGGTATCTTAATTTAGATACATCCATTTCATCACCAATTCCACATCCAAATGCTGTTATCATCATTCTTATTTCATTATTTTCAAATATTCGATGCATTCTAGCTTTCTCTACATTTAGAATTTTACCTCGCAATGGTAATATAGCTTGATACTTACTATTTCTTCCTTGCTTAGCACTTCCACCGGCAGAATCTCCCTCGACTATATAAATTTCGCATTCACTTGCATCTTTACTTGAGCAATCTGCTAATTTTCCAGGTAATGAAGATATTTCTAATGCACTTTTTCTTCTTGTTAATTCTCTTGCTTTCTTTGCTGCTACTCTAGCTTTACTTGCTATAATAGATTTTTCTACTACTATTTTTGCTGTATCTGGATTTTCTAAGAAAAATCTATCTAATTGTTCGCCTAATACACTACTTACAATCTTTCTTACTTCTGAGTTACCTAGTTTAGTCTTAGTTTGTCCTTCATATTGAGGATCTGGATGTTTAACTGATATAATTGCAGTTAATCCTTCTCTTACATCATCACCTGCTAATGCTTCATCTTTTTTTATGAAATTTTTATCTTTAGCATAAGCATTAATAATTCTTGTTAGTGCTAATCTAAATCCATCTTCATGTGTTCCTCCTTCTTGTGTATTTATGTTATTACAGAATGAGTAAACGTTAGGAATGTATCCTTCATTATATTGCATGGCAATTTCAACTATAATTCCGTCTTCTTCACCTTCTACATAAATTATTTCTTCATGTATTACATCTTTATTTTTATTTAAATATTTTACATATTCTTTAATACCACCTTCATAGTGATATACAATTTCAATAGGTTTTTCTCCTCTTTCGTCAATAAATGTTATTCTAATTCCTTTATTTAAGAATGCCATTTGTCTTATTCTTGTATTTAATGTTTCATGATTATAATATACTGTTTCTTTAAATACTTCAGGATCTGCTGCAAATTTTACAACTGAACCATGTTTAGTTGTATCTCCAATTATAGTTAATGGTGATACTGTCTTTCCTCCGTCTTCAAATCTAACATAATATTCTTTACCGTCTTTATAAATATTTACTTCTAACCATTTACTTAGAGCATTAACTACAGAGGCCCCTACTCCATGTAGTCCACCTGATACTTTATATGCTCCTCCACCAAATTTACCTCCGGCGTGTAAAATAGTAAATATTGTTTCTACTGCAGATAATCCGGTTTTTTCATGTATTCCTACAGGCATTCCACGCCCGTTATCTTCTACTGTCACAATATTATCTTTATCTACTTTTACATATATATCAGATGCAAAACCTGCTAGTGCTTCATCGATAGAATTATCCATAATTTCCCAGACTAGGTGGTGTAATCCTTTTTCACTTGTCGATCCAATATACATCCCTGGTCTTTTTCTTACCGCTTCTAATCCTTCTAAAACTTGTATATCATCTGCAGTATAAGAATGTTCAACTTTCTTTTCCATGCTAATATCCTCCTTTTATGTTATTTACACAACCATTTTTCACTTCTAAATAATTTATGTCTTTTTTTATTTCAATAAATTCTTCTATCTCTGTAGTTGTAATTAATGTTTGTATTTTATCAGGTAATAGTTCTAACAGTTTTTTTCTTCTGTTAATATCTAATTCACTGAATACATCATCTAATAACAATATTGGATATTCATTTATTTTTTCTTTTATCATATCAATGATTCCTAGTTTCATTGATATGATTACACTTCTTTTTTGACCTTGAGATCCAAAACTTCCAATCTCATGATCATCCAACATAATAACAAAATCATCTTTATGTATACCTGTATTGGTTTGAAATGTCATTAAATCTCTTTCTTTTGTCTTTTCATAAGCATTTATTAAATTAGCTTTTAATATATCATCATCACTACTATATTCAATATTTGAAATATATTTATAATCTAACTTAGCTTCATCATTTGATAATGTTTTGTAATAGTTTTGTGCTATTTCAACATTTCTTTTTAAAAATTTATTTCTTTCTCTTAAAATTAATATTTCATAATCAATCATTTGCTTAGTAATAGTATCAATTAAAACTAAATCTACTTTCTTACTTTTTAAACAAATATTACGATTTTTCAATAGTTTCACATAACAATTAAGTGCTTTAATATATTCTCTTGACAATTTACTTAATTCAATATCAATAAATCGTCTTCTTATTCTAGGACTACTTGAGAATAAATTTAAATCATCAGGACAAAATATTACCGCATTTATCAATCCAATAAATTCACTTACTTTTTTAATTGGATTATTATATAAACTTAAATTTTTTCCTTTTTTACTTATGGTGGCTGCTATACAAAATTTTTTATTCATATCCTCTACTTCACTTTTAATACAAAAAAATTCTTCATTTTCTTTTATTAAATTAAGATCATCATTAGTTCGATGTGATTGTGTAGTAGATAGATAAAGAATTGCTTCAAGTAAATTAGTTTTACCTTGCGCATTTTTTCCATACAGAATATTAATTCCTTGCTCTAGAGAAAGCTTGATATCTTTATAATTTCTGAAATTTCTAAGTTCGATTTTTTTTACTATCATTCTAACTCTATTTTTTTATTTTCAATTATTACTATATCCCTCGGATATAGCTTTCTTCCACGTCGATTTTCACTTTCTCCATTTACTGTTATCACTAAAGATTTCACAGCATATTTAGCTTCACCACCTGAAGCTATAAATTCTGTAATCTTTAATAATTGTGCCAATGTAATATACTCTGTTTTAAGTTTTATTTTCATAGAAAACCTCTTTCACGAACACTATTATTATAGCATATTTTTATATTTTTTGCTTGCATTTTTATTAGTTTTCTCTATAAAATACTGTTTTTTTTTATTTATTTCATTTCTTTTAAATATCTTTATCTATTATTATTAAAATAATGCCTATTTAAAGCCTAATTCTCATATTTATACCATAGTTTATAGTGTCTTTTTATATTCTTTTTTTTTATTGAATTATAATTAGAATTGTCTTTATTCTACCGTAATTTTTTTTGTATTTTTTTATAGCTTAATTTTAATATAATATATAATTATATTTTTTTTATAATTATACAATTAACTTTGTTATTTCAATATTTATTAATTTATAATAAAAAAAACTCCTAAGAGTTTTTTATTATAATACTTAAGCGTATGTTCTAACTGGTAGTACTAATTGGAGAACAGTCTCATTATCTAGAACTTCTATAATGAATGGTTTCATCTCTCCACTAAAGCTAAACCTTATATGAGTTCCATTAAGGACTTTTATAGCTTCATAAACATAACGACCATTAAATGATATATCTAAGTCATTACCTTTAAAATTAGCCCCATTAAGCGTCTCTAATGATGAACCAACCTCACTAGCACGAGTAGAAACAGTAGATGTACTCTCACTTAAAGATAATTTAACTACTGAAATACCATCATTCTTAATAAAAGATGCTCTATCAATAGCATTTAATACCTCTAATTTATCTATAGTTAAACTATAATCAAAATTTAAAGGAATTAACTTACTTGTATCTGGATAAACACCATCTATCAATCTAGTTTGTATAATTGTATCATTAACAATAAATTGAGCCTTAGAAGAATTAATAGCTATTTCCACTTCATCACTATCTTCTAATATTCTAACTACCTCATTTAAAGTTTTAGAAGGAATTGTAATATTAAATTCCATTTCACTATCTAACTCTACCATCTTTTTAGCTAATCTATAAGAATCAGTAGCAACACAATTCAAAGTAGTACCACTAGCCGAAAAATTAACTCCTGTTAATACAGGTCTAGTTTCTTTATCACTACTTGCAAATACGGTTTGATCTATAATTTCTTTTAGAATAGAAGATTTAATTCTAAAACTAGTTTGAGGTTTACTAAAATCTAATTTAGGATATTCATTTGCTTGGATTCCGTTAATTTTAAATTCTGTATTACTACCACTAATTTTAGTTAATGATCCATCAATAATTTCTAATTCTAATTCATCTGAATCAATCTTTCTAACTATTTCTAATATATATTTAGCTTCTATAACGATTGAACCTTCATCACTTATGTTTAAGGTATAGTCATCATTATTACTAGTTAGGAATGTTTGTATAGAAACATCTGAATCACTTCCTGTTAAATAAATAGAATCTGAATTAACTTCAATCTTAATACCTGAGAATGCTGGTAATGGTGAGTAAGAGGAAATACCTCTAGCAGCTACTGATAATGAGCTATAAAAATTCTTTTTTGATATTTTGAAATACATGTTGTATCTCCCTTCTTTTTTATAATATATTTTAAAGTTAACAACAATAAGGGTGTGGAAAC
>JAVWHP010000026.1:0-9464 GCA_036639955.1 Erysipelotrichaceae bacterium | reverse complement strand
CTTGATAGGTGATAATTTCAAAAAGCGAGGAGAAATAGAAATAGATAATATTTTGGAAGTGAATCCATATTAATTTTAAATACATAATTTACAGATTTTGTAGATAAAAGCAAAGAGGTTATTAGATCGGTTAGAGTATTATTATAACCCACCTTAAATCCTCTTTAACTACCCAAAACAATAAAAGAGCATTTCCTGTCAAGAACCATGCCCCGAAAGTGGTGCGTATCATTATTTATAGGGAATGCTTTTATATTGTATCTTTTACCAAGTGGAAGTAAGAAAAAATAAATGTTGCTAAAAATCGAATTTATTTTAATCATAAGGCTGTCAAGATGTCACATTTTCACTTACATAGGTAGATGGGTAAATTCAAGCATGCTGTAAGTCCGTCCAACCCTGCCATGCCCTGCGTACGAAGTGCAAGCAGGGGCAATGGCTGGGGATTGGAACATTAGAGGTAATCCTTATAGGATGCATTAGTAACATCGCCTATAACTGATAATATAGCCATGTACAAAAATGATCATATAGAAATGTACAATTTATATAGAGTACTTATAAGGTAAAATAATAATGAAGCAATAGGTTATACCAATTCATTTATGGCTAGTTATGGAGCACCACCAAGTTCTTTAATTATAATGAATTTACTTGCAACTAGTGTTTTTACACACTATAATAAAGTTAGTACAATTAAACATTTAGATGTAACACCACCTAAAGTAAATAGTGCTAATATAGATGATACATTTTCAGGAAAGAATAAGCGCATTATTGGTGATAAGTATGATGTAGATCCAGTTGAGAAATTAAGAACTAATGAAATTGATATAAAGCCTAATAACGAAAATCAGAATGTTGACTTTAAAGATGGCATACAAGAAAATAAGGGAACTAGTGGAGCTAAGTCCAACAATTTTAAAGGGTCGTTAAAAGGGAAAGAAATAGAATTACCTAATGTGAGTACAAAGCAGGTAACATATACAAAATGAAATCCTGTAAAGTGCATACAGTTAAGAAACCGTTTTAATTCAAATGCAAGAAGTGACTTTCTTAAAGATTTTGCTGGTAAAAATTCAAATGAGTTAAAAGAATTTGCTTTTTCTAATGTAGATATTACAAAACTAAAAGATGGTATAGTTCCTAAAGGATATCAGGTTCATCATAAACTTCCATTGGATGATGGAGGCACCAATGATTTTAGCAATTTGGTTTTAATTAAAAATGACCCATACCATAAAGTTATTACTAATTATCAAAATAGCGTTACAAAAGGATTGGAAGCCGGAGAAAGCATGAAGGTTGAATGGCCAATGCCTGAAGGGAATTACTATAATGGCAAGTAAAAAGGAGTATTTATGATTAAAGAAAAGGTAAAAGAGAAATTGGATTTAATTGATACCATATTGAACCGATATGGTGAAACTATTTATTGTGCTGTTTCTAAGGAGAAAGTAGAAAATTATTGCAAGTGGTGTTTAGAAAATTGCAATGGGTTATCTTTAGCGGAGGAATATACTGACATAATAGCCGAAATAGATTGTTTTGATTTCAATGGCTTAGCTTTCTATTCGATAAATGAATGTAGTGAAAATAATGTATATGAATCAAATGAAATTTATTGGGAAAATGAAAACTTAAGAAAATATTTATTTGTAGGTGAAGATAGTATTTCTTGGTACGGCATAGCTATAGATAGTGGTGAATATTATATTCTTGATAAGCCAAGTGGCTCAGTAATTAGTGAACATTTCACTTTTGAAGAATTATTTTCAAGTGCATTAAGTAGTGTCTTGTAAATAAAATTGAAAATGTAAATTAAATAATTGGAAGGGATTTTATTATTAAATTAACTAAAATAGATATCCATGAATTTTTATATCAAACTAATGAAGCCAGTAGTAGAACGGTTATCTATAATTACATTGGATGGCAATAAGATTAAGAATACTGATAGAACTATTAAAGAATCTGGTCCTCAATGGACTAGTTCTCATTCGGGGACATCCATGGACCAACATACATCATCAGTTCAGTTGGAGTACAGCACTGCGATGAAGGGAGAAGTTTGCTTCTCAGATCTAGAAAAAGATGTTAAATTTGAAGATTTAGAATTAGCTTTCAAACAAATGAAAGAAGAACGTGAAATAGCATTAGGAAGAAGCGTAACTATTCAAGAAGAATTTAATCTAAGAGATAAATATTATAAACAACGTTCAAATACTAGCTTTGAGCATAGTATGGGTTCTGATTTAGAAGGTATATCTAAATTCTTAGATTATTGTCCTATTATTGGTGGTGTTAAACAAACACTTGAAGGCATAATCGGAACTACTCTGAGTGGAGAATTAATTAATGATCTTGAAGCTAAAAATATGGTAGTCATGGGTATATTTAGCACTGGTATCGATTTAATACCATTAGGTTCTATTTTAAAATCTTGTAATACTGTGAAATCGTTGGTTGTATCAGTTACTAAAGATATAGTAACTAGTGAAGCAATAGGTTATACCAATTCATTTATGGCAAGTTGTGGAGCACCACCAAGTACTTTAATCATTATGAATTTACTTGCAACTAGTGTTTTTACACACTATAATAAAGTTAGTACAATTAAAGACTTAGATGTAACACCACCCAAAGTGAATAGCACTAATATAGATTATATAGATGATGCATTCTCAGGAAAGCATAAGCCCATTATTGACTATAAGTATGATGTAGATCCTATTGAAAAAGTAGGAACTAATGAAATTGATATAAAATCTAATAACGATAAACAGAATGTTGACATTAAAGATAGCTTTCTATCAACTAAGGGAGTTAGTGGAGCTAAACCACCAAAAGTATCAAATAATATAAAGCCATCTAGAGTATCCTATGAAAGACCATCTGGTTATAGAAAAGGTGTACGTGATAAAGTATGGGAAAGTGCAAAAAACGTGGATGGAGAGGTTATAGACCCTGTTACAAGGAAAGTGATGAATGCTGATGAACCTTGGGATATGGGACATAAAGCCGGATTTGAGTTTAAAAAACATCAACAAAGTGCTCAGGATAGAGGAATATCTAGAAAGGCTTTTTTGAATGAACATAATATTCCAGAACACTATAGACCTGAATTGCCTAGTTCAAATAGAAGCCATATTGGAGAAGATGTAACTAGAAATTATTTTGGAGATTAAAGGAGAAAATAAATGGATATAAATAAAATTGTAGCACAACATGAATTAAAAATATTAGGAGGAACTCCTAAAGTTAATCGATACTTGAATGATATCAAAGACAAGAGCATTGATATTTTAATATGTATGGATGTGCCCCAAAAAGGAATTCAATCTTGTGCATCAATAGGGTTAAATAATACAGACATTGGTCTACATATCGGTGAGCAAAAACTTAGAGTAGAGATATTGGGAGCTTGTGATAAACAGATAAATGAATTTGGGAATATTATTGCATCAGTTGCATTTAATATAATGGATTCAAATAAATGCTATCCGGGTTATATAGTAGAAGATATTATTAATCAATATATCCCTGAAAGTCATATGAAACACGTTCTATTAACTGATCCATTTTTGTGGAAAAAAGAAAAAAATATTTCGGTAGAAAACTTATGTATTTCATTGTTGATGATAGTACCAATATCAGATGAAGAATTTGATTATGTTAAAAAAAAGGGAGTAGATGCATTAGAAAAACAATTTGAAGAGAAGGAAATAGACATATACAATATCTATCGAAAGTCAATAATATAATAGGAGAATTTCATCGATTTCAATTGTGCCTAAAGGGAATGTAATTTATTAAGGTGTAGAAGCACCACAAAATATTCTCGACAGCTTTGCTAATACTATAAGCACATTAACAGTAGGAGGCAATCGGATATATATTCCTAAGGCTGAAAGGTGGTAGTTAAAATGATAAAATGTGATTGCGATGAGAGAATAGGAGTAGAGATAAACTCTATAAAACAATTCAAAGAATTACAGATATTCTTTGAGAAGCGAGTCACCGATGGAAATTTCTCTGATGTTAAAGTAGAAAGTCCGTATTATGTTTGGATAGATGAAATATCAGCAGAAAAAGTAGAATGGCATGCTAATAAATGGTATAAATGTAACAGTTGTGGGGCACTATGGGAGTTTAATTATCCTGTTTTTCCTACAAAAGGTTTTGTACGTAAATTTAAAAATGGAAAGTATAGTGGCAAGGAGATAAGGAAGAGTGGATATTAACAGTCCTATTGAAAACTCTGTTTTTACTAGAATAATTGAATAATTTGAAAGCACAATTTAATGCAGATATTGAACATGAATTTTTCATAAGCTTTTTTAAATTATAAAATGAAAGTGGAATTAAAAAAGATGAAAAAAATCCTTAGCTATAGGATCATTTATTGAAATATTTTAAATGTTGATACATTAAGACATTATCATAATTTAATGAAAGTTCATTATGGCTGATGGGATGAAGTTGATCTAGTTGAGAAATTAGGAACTACTAGACATTAAAAACTATTTCCTCTATAGAAGCATGATAATAAACCTATACAGATAGAAAAGAACTGTGTCTACTTATCACAGTTCTTTTCTATCTGAAGCTTTTTACACAATACTTGTTCTAATTCTATAATATTATTAATAGTATCATTAACAGAATCATTAATCTTTAATAACTCACAAATATCAGTAGAAATAGCAATAGCCTTCTGAAGCTTCTCCCCCTCAGCATTTAATATATGAGAAATACTAGCCTCAACCAAAGCAATAGATTCTATAACACTATAACTATTATTAACCTTACAATAAATATTAGTATCATATATATAACTACAACCATTAGTCTTATTAACCAATAACTTCAATTGATTATTAACATTAAAAGAAGAATTAATTATAATATTACAACCTATATAACTATTATTAATTAAACTATAGTTACCTAATTCAGCTATATAAGATTTACAATCTATATTATAAGCAATTAATAATTTACAACAAAAATAACTTATATTAGTTATATAGTTATTACATTGTTTAAACTTACATATAAGTTCTTTAGATAATAAAGATTTATAACTATAGTTATTTAAATCTAAACAGTATATATTAAATTGAGTACCTATAATTAATGTATTTTTAGTATAAGTAATAGAGTTTATTAATTCATTATTACTTAAATTAAAAGGAATTGTAGCTATTGCATTATAATTAATATCTAGTTTATATATACAGTTTGTTGTTGATGCATAATAACCAGTATTATCTTTAGTTAAAGATATATATGGGTGTTCTAATTCTATAGTATTAGTACTGTTACATTTTACTTTTATTAGTCTTTTACAATCTGGTTGTAAGAATATATATTCATTACATATATATAATGAACTTGTGTAGTGATGTGTACAGGATGCTTCTAAACATCTTTGTTTAGTTATATTTATCATTTTTCACACTTCTTTCTATAGTATAATATGCTGATTGTTATAAAGGGTTAATAGTTTATAAAAGATATATTTTTAAAATAGTTGGGGCATTATTTAAGTTATTACATAGGATATAGTATTGAAAGGGGGGAATTAAATATGTCAATGCCTGTTATTAAACCTAGTGGTGTTACTAAGTGTGAAGCTATTACTGATATTATTGCTTCAGTTGCTTTAGAACAGACTGCTTTATCTCATATATTAAATGCAGAGGGTGAAAAGATTCAAGCTGTTTTATTGTTAGCTAAGACTCCTGAGGATTTATTAGCTGTTAATAATTCTGTACAAGCTATGGTTAGTACTATTACTAAATTAGAAATGGTTTTACAGAGTAAATTAGAGTTATTTAAAGATTGTTTATGTGTACCTTGTGAATAATATATATTATAAAAAAACGTTAGTTATCTAACGTTTTTTTATATGTTGTTTTGGTTTAATGCAGCTACAACTTGAGAATAGTTCTAGTTTTATTTGAAGAATGCTTTCTAGTTTTCTTATTGCGTTTACTGTTTCTTCTACTGAATTATTTATAATTAGTAGTTCTTCTTCAGTTAGTTTCATTGCTAGTGCTGCTTGGATCTTTTCTCCTTCTGCGTTTATAATGTGTGCTAATGCTGTTTGTTCTAATGCTACACTTGTTATTATTCCATAGATTGCTTGTTCTCTTAATGTTGGTGGTGGTGTAGTAGTTGTTGCTGTTGTTGTACTGGATGTTGTAGTTGTAGTAGTTGTAGTAGTTGTTGTAGTTGTAGTACTACTACTTGAAGTTGTACAACTTCCAGTAGTAGAAGGATCATACAAATCTGGCAGATTACCCATAAAAGTATTATTAACCCCATTTATATGAGCTGCGAGATTTAATGCCATAAGTGTACCTACTATAGTTGAAGAAGCAGTAGAATTAGCTAAAGCAAAAGGTGCTAATACAGCTCCAAATAAAGTATTATTAATCTGTACATTAGTAGCATTAGGAAGATTCCAAACTAGATAAGCAGCAGTTGCTTTAGTAATAGCTACATTATTTATCTTAGTATTAAAGTTACCTAAAATTACAGTAGTAGTTAATACATTAATAAGAATAGTAGAATTAGCAGGGACATTAATATGAACATTATTTATATTAGCTAAATCAATGGTATTACCTAAAGTAACAATATTAATAGAAGTACTAGTACCACTAATAGTTAAAGTACTACCATTAATATTAGCAGTAGCATTAGGTGTAAGAGTACCCCAACCTTTACTAGAACATTGTAAGTAGTTATAAGGATATACATCATAAGGCCTATAACTAAACGATTTAGGTTGAGGTACTACACCATTATTATGAGTCATAGTATAAGCAGTTAAAGTACCTAAAGCATCTAATTCACTATTCTGAGTAACATTAGTACCACCTATAATATTCATTTCACCTAATACATGTAAACAAGCAACACTTTTAGATACTGGCATATCAGCACCAACAGTATAATTAATTAATAAAGCAGTACCACCTACCCAAACTCGACCGGTAGCAGAACCACCATTCTGAGACATAGTTCCAATAATAAATAAATTAAAATCATTAGCAGTCCAAAAATTAATAGCCATTTAAATTCCTCCTTTTAGGCACATAATTGCCTACTACATAATATGCTATAGTATAAATATAAAATGGGGGAATATATATGAAAGTAGCAATCCTTACTATGTTTAATGGTTTATCAAGTACTTACTCATTAGTTAATGTAGTTAAAGAACAAATAACTATGTTATTAAATAATAATATAGAAGTAAAACTATTAGTAAGTGAATCTTGTTTAGAATCTGAAAGATATGGTATATTTAAAGATCCTAGATTAGAATATATTAAAATTATAAATAGTTATAATGGTATAAATTTTAAATGGTATACTTATACATCTAGTGAGGATATCATCCATGATTCTTTTTATTTTGAGTCTAAATTAATAGCTAATGATTATATTAAATATTTAAGTGATGTTGATGTTTGTATCATGCATGATATCCTTTATCAAGGTATACATTTAGTACACAATATAGCTATAAGGGATGCTAGTGCTGTATTAAAGAATATAAGGTTTATTGAATTTACACATTCAGCACCAGCATCCCATATAGATGCTAAGTATCCTATAAGTGCTATGTATAGTGATATGGATAATACTATATTTGTTTATCCTACTAAATGTGGATTAGAAGCATTATCTAAACAATATAATATAAGTATAGATAAATGCTATTGTATAAATAATAGTATAGATATATTAAGTAATATGAATGAATGTACTAAACATATATGTAATACTCTAAATATATATAATAAAGATATACTAATAGTATATCCAGCTAGATTGAATATAGCTAAAGGATTTCATGAAATAATAGAATTAGCAAGCTATATTCAATCATATAATTATACTATAGGTATAATATTTTGTGATTTTCCTAGTAGTGATATAGACCCAAATATGTATAAATTTATGTGCTATGAAATAGCACATAAATTTAATATAAATAAAGATAATATTATATTTACTACTAATATAGGATATCCAAATGGTATAAGTAGAGATAGTGTATATGAACTATATACTATAAGTAATTTATATATATGTCCTAGTTATTCAGAGTCTTTTGGATTAGGGGTAATAGAAGCAGCTAGTAGAGGTAATTATATAGTATTAAATGAAGCAGTACCTGCTTTAAAAGAATTAGGAGATCAATTAAATGCTTATTATATGAGATGGAATGCTAAGAATTATAATTATGATACAGTAGAAACATACTTACCTAGTAAAGAACTATACTATAAAGATAATATAAGAGTTATATTAAATAATATGTTTAATAATAGTGTTATATATAGTAAAACTATAGTTAGAACTAAATATAATAATGAATATATATTTAAGAGTTTATTAAAGTTATTACTTATGAATGATTATTAATTATTTATATTATTAGTTTATTAGTAATTATATGGGTATATATTATATTTTAGTAATTAACAAATATTTATATAAAAAATAAGTTTATTTATGGTATAATTTGTTTATTAATTATTAGTTAGATGGAGGTATATAATGGGTAAGTTATATAATAGTATTATTGGGTTTAGTATTGGTGATGCATTAGGTGTACCTGTAAAGAATGAATTAAGAAAGAATTTAGTTCATAATAAGATTGTTGATATGATAGGTTATGGTAGTTTTGATTTTAAGGAAGGTACTTATAGTGATGATACTAGTTTAGTATTAGCTACTATTGATTCTATATGTAATATTAAATATATAGATTATGATAATATAGCTAATTGTTATTTAGATTGGTTATTAGATAATAAGTATAGTTGTGGTAAAACGTTTGATGTTGGGGTTACTACTAAGGCTTCTTTAATTAAGTATAGTAATGTTAGGTGTGATGCTCATTTATGTGGTGGTTGTAGAGTTAATGATAATGGGAATGGGGCTTTAAAAAGAGTATTACCTTTAGCTTTTTATTTCTTTTATAGTGATACTAATGAAAGTAGAATTGTTCATGTAGTTGAGAAGTTTAGTAGTATTACTCATGGTAATGATGTTTGTATGTTAGGTAGTTTTATTTATGTTTTATTTACTATTAATATATTGAAGGGTCTTAGTAAAGAAGAGGCTTATAGTAAATTAAATGAGTTTGAGTATTCTAAGTATTTTAATTCTAATACTATTGATTTATATAGTAGAGTTATTAATTTAGAATTAATATTCTTAGATAGTTCTGCTATTAAGAGTAGTGGTTATTGTATAGATACTTTAGAAGCCGTTATATGGTCTATACTTAATGGTAAAGACTTTAGTAGTTCAGTACTATTAGGAGTTAACCTAGGTGATTGTAGTGATAGTATAGGAGCACTAATAGGAGGAATAGCAGGAATTATATATGGAGATATACCAGTAAGATGGATAGATAAACTTACTAATCATAA
>JAVWHP010000025.1:0-10112 GCA_036639955.1 Erysipelotrichaceae bacterium | reverse complement strand
GCTTCTTCTATTATTTTTTGGTTACGTCTTTGCATTGAGCAATCTCTTTCAAATAAGTGCACTACATTACCATAGTCATCTCCTATTACTTGGATTTCTACATGCTTTGGTTCTTCTATGAATTTTTCTATATATACTCTACCATCATTAAAGTTAATTTCAGCTTCACTTTTAGCAGTAAAGAATGCGTCTTCAAAAGAAGCTTCATCAGGCGCTAAACGCATTCCTTTGCCACCACCTCCAGAGCTTGCTTTAATTAATACTGGGTAGCCAAGTTCAGCAGCAATTGTTTTTCCAATATTAACATCTTCTACTATTTCCTTAGAACCTGGAACTACTGGCACGTTCGCTTCCATCATTAATTTACGTGCTGCTGCTTTATCTCCTAATTGATCAATAATGTTGCCATGAGGGCCAACAAAAATAAGTCCGCATTCTTCTACAAGATTAGCAAACTTACTACTTTCAGATAAGAAGCCAAACCCTGGGTGAATAGCATCACAATTAGTTAATAATGCTACCGAAATAATATTTTCCATATTTAAGTATGAATCAGTTGAACGTGGTCCACCGATACACTTAGCTACATCTGCTAATTGAACATGTAAAGAACTTTCATCAGCAGTTGAATAAACAGCTACTGTTTCTATATTCATTTCTTTACAAGTTCTAATGATGCGTACAGCAATTTCTCCACGGTTAGCAATTAATAGACGCTTAATCATTAGCCTGTCCTAAACGTATAAGATTTTGGTTATATTCTACCATATCTTCATCTTTTATGCATATTTCGCTAACTATTCCAGCTTCTTTAGATTTAATTTCATTCATTACTTTCATAGCCTCAATTATAGCTACAACTTGTCCTACTTTAATTTTATCTCCAACTTTTACTAATGGTTTAGCTTTTGGTGATCTTGCACCATAATAGGTCCCTACAATTGGGGCCTTAACATAATTAGCAGTATCTACAGCAGGAGCTGTAGGTGCTGCAACAACCATTCCTGCAGCTCCACTATTTGTATTTGTATATGCAACTGATTGAGCTGCAGGATAATTTACAACAACCTCTCCAGTATTCTTTTCTAATTTAATTTTAAACTCTTCTAATTCTAATTCCATTTTAGAAACCTTTGATGCTTCAAATAGTTTCATTATACTTTCTATTTCCTTGATTTCCATATGTTTCTCCTCTTTATAAAAGATAGAGAGCTTTATGCTCTCTAGCGTCTACTATGCTTTTTTAGATTCTACAATGTTGATAACATCTTGAACTGTAACTAAAGTTAATAATTCATCATCAGTGATTGAAATATCAAATTTTGTTTCTAATTCAAGAACTAGTTCAACTGATGCTAATGAATCAATTGCTAGATCATCTTTCAATGTAGATTCTGGAGTGATTTGCGCTTCATCACAGTTAACTGCATCAATAAGTACTTCTTTAATTTCTTCGAACATTTTACGTCCTCCTTGTAATTACAAATGAAATTATAAACACATAAACATTATAAGTAAATGATTTGAACGACAAATCTTTATTTCACATAAGTTAAACATAATCTAACTACATTGTTCCCACAATGTGTATATATGATTAGATATTTCACATATTCGTACCGAATTAGTCATATTTTTTGCATTTTATTACTTTTACTATATTTCCAAGATTTAACTCAATAAGATAAATTTTGAATGCCATTTAC
The DNA here is from genome assembly GCA_036639955.1 of Erysipelotrichaceae bacterium. Taxonomy (GTDB): domain Bacteria; phylum Bacillota_I; class Bacilli_A; order Erysipelotrichales; family Erysipelotrichaceae; genus JAVWHP01. Next base: position 8,406 of record JAVWHP010000025.1, on the reverse strand, counting down.
ATCTAAAATTAATAAAATACTATTATAATTATATGCTGGCACCTCTAAATTATTATCCTTATATATACTATAAGAAAAGAAGACACAATAAGTGTCCTCTTTTCTTGATTTAATTAAAAATCTATATTTAAAAGGGATGATGTATGAGAATACATCTGTTCTGTAAGGGGACAGAACATTAGGAGAACTCAGCTACAAATGGTTTTGTAGTGAGGAAAGATAAAAATTACTAATCCTTATCTTTCTTTAGTATTATAACTATTTAATATGTATTCTATGTGAACAAGTAATGTTAATGTATGTAAAACTTGTTTTTCTATAGTTTATGAAGCTATAAATAATATTTATAATTTTAAAATATTAATATTTAGAAAAAAGATATTAATATTTTAAAACAATAAATTATCACATAACTATGTTTAATACTATAATATAATAACGCAAAACTATGTTATTTGACTATTTTACATAAAATATGAAAATTTTAACATTTTTTTGACTAAAAGTGCTTGACTTAAATTTTAGATGATATATAATTACAAATGAATTAGTAAGGGAAAGGGTAATCATTCATAATGTTCTCCAAAACTTAAGTAGCGATTACCATTTTGATTAATTTCAAAATTACTAATTTATTTGTTAGAGTGGGCGCAAGCCGAGAGAGCACTTTAATGAAGTAATACAAGACTTTTACACAAATAATAAATGTAATTACGGGGTGAAACGTAATTCATGTAAAAGGATTGTAAACATAAACATCTGGGACGCTAGATGTTTTTTTATATTAATAGTTGACATAGTACTTAATATGTTGTATATTTTATAAAACCAATGAACGGGATATAAAACTTGAAACGCACTTATAGAGAGTTTGACAATGGTGTAAGTCAAATAGAAAAGCGAACTAGTAAATGGACCCATGAGGGCAAGGTGAAAGCGAAAGCGAGTATCTAAGACGTTAGCTTACGTTATAAAGCATGAATGTGTTTGCATTTATAAAGAGGATGTCAATTGACATCAATTAAGGTGGTACCGCAGGTGATCTATTACGCTTGTCCTTGGATATAGTCCAATGACGAGCGTTTTTATATTTATAGGACATATAAACCTCACAAACACACAAACTAAAGAAATAAGGAAACGCTTTGGAAAGGATGAATATTATGAATCTACAATTAATATATCAATTTTTAAAACGATGGTTTTTAGATCTATTATTAAGAAACCCACCAATAGAATAAACTCAACATAAAATAAAGTATAAATTATACTGTGAAGAAAGAGGAAATAACATGAAAAAAATTATTAAATTAGGAGTAATAGCTATAGCAGCAGTTATGACATTAACTGGTTGTTCACAAGAAACAAACAAAGATATTAAAACAGTAGGGCTAGTACAGTTGATGGAACATAGTTCATTAAACACAATAAGAGAATCATTTATGGATGAAATGAAAGTATTAGGCTATGAAGACGGGAAAAACATCAAAATTGATTATAAGAATGGTCAAGGAGATCAAAATACAATTAACTCTATCATATCTACCTTTAAAGGAAATAAAGATGATGTTATAGTAGCAATAGCAACGCCAACAGCACAAGCAGCAGCTAATGTAGCTAAAGATATTCCAGTAGTATTCTCAGCAGTATCAGATCCAATTAAAGCTAATCTAGTAACAACCTTAGAAAAGCCAGATAAAAATATAACAGGAACTAGTGATGAAATTCAAGTAGAAAAGATTATTGATCTTATGATTAAGGTTAAACCTGAAATGAAAACTATCGGATTTATGTACAATAAAGGAGAAATTAACTCAGTATCTAATATAGAGAGAGCTAAAACTTATGCCAAATCAAAAGGATTAGCAATTGAAGAAACAAGTGTAGCAAGTGTAACTGAAGTAGAACAAGCAGCACAAGTATTAGCCGGTAAAAGTGATGCGATCTTTGTTCCTAACGATAATACAATAGCATCATCAATGGATGTTATAAACAGAGTTATGATAAAAACAAAAACACCAGTATTTGTTGGAGCTGATTCAATGGTCGAAACTGGAGGCTTTGCAACGATAGGAATTAATTATGAAGAACTAGGTAGAGAAACAGCAAGAATGGTAGATAAGATACTTAAAGGTGAAACAGTATCTAATATACCCGTAAAAGTATTTAATGATAATCTTTATACTTATATTAATGAAGATGTAACTAAAGCATTAGGAATTGATATACCAAAAGAAATATTAAATGATAAAATGACTAAACAAATTAAAACACAAGTAAAGAAATAAGAGATTGATGAATTAAATATAAATTATTAAGTTAATTGAATAGAAATGAGGAATTTAAATGTCTAGTGAAATCATTATAAGCGCTATTGTACTAGGACTGATATTTGCAATCATGTCATTAGGAATATACATAAGTTTTAGAATATTAAATATACCAGATTTAACTATAGATGGAAGTTTTACATTAGGATGCGCTGTATCAGCAATATTTGCTGTTAATGGTCAACCGGCATTAGGAATTCTTCTATCGATAGTAGCGGGTATAATTGCTGGTTGTGTAACAGGTTTTCTTCAAACTAAATTAAAGGTACAAACAATCTTAGCAGGTATATTAACAATGACAGGATTATATTCTATTAATTTAAGAATAATGAAAGATGCTCCTAATATATCACTTTTTGGAAAAGATACTATATTTAGTAGGTTTGAAGGAGTACTTAAAGACTATACACATGTAGTGGTATTGATGGTGATAGTTATTATTATAATAGTTATATTATATTGGTTCTTAAAAACACAATTAGGTATGGCTTTAAGAGCTACAGGTGATAATGAAGATATGGTTAGAGCATCTTCATTAAATACTGATGCTATAAAGATTATGGGACTAGCAATAGCTAACTCATTAGTAGCATTAGCAGGAGCATTATTTGCCCAACAACAGAATTTCGCTGATGTTAGTAGTGGAATTGGAATGATGGTAATAGGTTTAGCTAGTGTAATAGTAGGAGAAGCTATATTTGTTGAATTATTAAAGAAACATAATTCATTATTATTAAGATTTAGTTCTGTAGTAATAGGAGCAATTTTATATAGATTTATATTAACGTTGGCTTTACAAATAGGTATGCCAGCAAGTGATTTAAAACTATTTTCAGCTATTTTAGTTACGATAGCTATATCATTACCAGTTATAAGTAAATATGTTAAGAAGAGGAGAAATAAATATGTTAAAGTTAGATAAATTAGATATTACTTTTAATAGTGGTACTATAAATGAAAAGCATGCTTTAGATAATGTTTCTTTGGTTTTAGAAGATGGGGATTTTGTTAGTGTTATAGGTAGTAATGGTGCTGGTAAATCTACTTTATTGAATGCTATTGCTGGCAGTTATGAAGTAGATAGTGGGCAAATTTTATTAGATGATAAAGATATTACTTTTATGAAAGAGTATGCTAGAGCTAATTATATTGGTAGATTGTTTCAGGATCCACTTAAGGGTAGTGCTCCTAATATGACGATAGAGGAAAATCTAGGTTTAGCATTTGCTAGAGGAAAGCATTCTAAAATGCTTTCTAAAGGTATAAAAACTAAGGATAGAGAAATATTCATTAAAATGCTTAAGAAGTTAGGACTAGGACTAGAAACGAGATTAAACAGTAATGTAGGACTACTATCAGGTGGGCAGAGACAAGCATTAACGTTATTAATGTCAACTATTGTAACTCCTAGGTTATTATTGCTTGATGAACATACTGCTGCTTTAGATCCTAAAACAGCTAAACAAGTTATGTCTATTACTGAGGAGATTGTGGAGACTAATAATATTACTACTATTATGATCACGCATAATATTCAGAATGCATTAGATTATGGTAATAAGACTATTGTAATGAATCAAGGTAAAATAGTATTAGTACTTGAAGGTGAAGAACGAAAGAATATGTCGGTTGAAAAATTAATGAAGCTTTATTCTGATAAAGCTAGTGCTAGTTTTTCTGATAATATGTTGTTATAAAATTATTTTATTCTAACTTTAATATTAGTAAAAAGATTAAGGCAATTTGCCTTAATCTTTTTTTACCTTTATTTTTTTTTGTTTATCTTGTTAGCTTTATTCTGTCTCTTGTGTATCTTGTGTTTCTTGAGTATACTGTGTTCCTTGCTTTTTTTCTTTTTTAAATATTGATTTTATATAGTAAGCTAATGTATAGAAGATTGGTATTGTTAAGAATATGATCCATGATGGATGCCAAATATCTTTGTAAAATCCCATGTATAGATAAATTATTGTTACTAATACAGGATAGTTGAATTTTGTTATGTTACGTTTCTTTATTGCTGAGATAGTGCTGCTTATAACTGGCGCAATTAATAGTATTAACCAGGTTGGATGGAAACCATATCCACTGAATGCTAATAGTAAATATATTATACAAGTGATTGAAAATATGGGAAATGCTATTGTTGCTTGGCCCTTATAACATTCAGTACATTCCCATGGTTCATCATTTACATATATTCCGTTTGTATCAATATCTACTTTATCTCCTTTACCGAGTTTCCCTTCAGTTACGTGAATTCCTTTCATACTTACATGTACTTCTGATCCGTCTCTATCTAACACATGAATACCGCCTAGTCCGATATGAACATATTCTTTTTGTTTTTTTACTTCGTTTTCAATTGTTTCTTCTGTTTTGATTGTTTCATGTTCAACATTATTTATAAGATCCTCTTCAGAGATTTTATCATCATTTAATAGTTCATCTAATGATATACCATATATTTTAGCTAATAAAATAATGTTATCAGTATCTGGAGATGCCTCTGCTCTTTCCCATTTACTTACTGCTTGTCTGCTTACTCCTAATTTATCAGCTAATGCTTCTTGCGATAAATTGTTTTTCTTTCTATAATTTAATAACTTGTTTGCCGTTTGAATGTTCATATTTATACCTCCTGAGTACATGCTTAGTATATAAGAAACCTGACTGGTTGCACTATATATTTTAGGTTGAAGTAGCGCAACTAGTGGTTGCATAAGTGATAAAAATTGCTATTTACAATTATTATATGATAATCGTGATGTTTTATCAATATAAAAAAATAAATAGCTGAACTATTTACTTTTTTATGTTTAGATAGAAGTAAAAACTACTTCCAACGCCAACTTCTGTTTTTACACCAAAGTTCGTTCCATGTAAATTCATTATACTTTTAACGATACTAAGTCCTAGACCACTACCTACACAAGAACGTTTATGATTAGATTTAGATTTATAATATCTATCCCATATATGTTCGAGTTGATCTTCTTCTATTCCATTACCTTTATCTATTACTTCTATTTTAACTTGGTCATTTATAACTGTTTGTTTTATTTCTACTAGTTTACTATCACCTGAATAAGTAATAGCATTATTTAATAAATTATAAAGTACTTGGCTTATCTTGCCTTCATCTGCATATACTTCAACATCATTTAGTTCATCAGTTGCTGGTAAAGCACTATTAAATTCAATCCTATAGCTTTCATCATTTAATAGTTTCATATACCTTAGTACCATATCTCTAATAAGGGATGAAAGATTGAACGTCGTACAATTAAGTTCAAGAACACCAGCTTGTAACTTACTTAAGTCTAACATATCATTAACCATATTAGTTAATCTATTAGTCTCATCAATTATTATTTGTATATTCTCCTTATTGTTCTCATTAGGTAAATCACGCATAACTTCGCCATATCCTGCAATCATTGTTAAAGGAGTTCTTAAATCATGAGATATATTAGCAATTAAATCTTTTCTAAAAGTTTCAACTTTATTTAACTCTTTAGCAGCATAATTTAACGTATTACTCAACTCTTGAATTTCTTCATAACCTGTACTACTAAACTCTACATCATAATTTCCTGTAGCTAATTCTTTAGCGCCTTCATTAATATTAACAATTGGTTTACTAATCTTTTTAGAAATACCATAAGCAATAATTAAAGCAACTACAATAAGAATAAAACTAATAAGAATTAAAAGGCTTCTTAAAGTTTCTACAGTAGCTCCAACCGGAGTAATTCGTGCATTAAGAACGATGGCTACTTCATTACTATCTTTCTCAATTAACTTTATATAGGATAACTGTTCCTCCTTAGGATTAACCCGATTATATTCAGCATTATATTCATTAATTCTTCTAATCTGTAAAGCCGTCCCATTACTATCACTAGCATCATTGTATAAAGTATTAATTTCCTTTGCTGTTAATTGACAATTTTTATTAGGTGTAAATAGCATATTACCATTATCATCAATAACATTTATACACATATCATTCTTATTAGATATATCGCTTAATATAGTAGGCAATTCTTTATTATCAAGATTTTGAGCAATAGCGTTAGCTCCCCTTTTTATATCTCTTGTTTTAAAGAATTTATAGAAATCCTGTAAAAACACTATTTGAAACATCCATAATAAAAAGATCATTATACCTATAAAGGCAAATAAATATAAAACTATTTTTGTTTGTATTTTATTTATTCTTTCCTTCAAAACGATAACCAACTCCTCTTAATGTTACAATTAAACCTGCATAATCTTTTAGACTCTTTCTTAGTAATTTAATATGAGTATCTAAAGTACGATCATCACCATAAAAATCATAGCCCCAAACCTGATTAATTAGAACTTCTCTTGTTAATGCTATTCCTTCATTATTTACAAAGAAGAATAATAGTTCATACTCTTTTGGTGATAATGATATTTCTTCTTTATTTATTAAGACTCTATGGGCAGTAAAGTCTATTTCTAATCCTTCAATCTTAACAATATTAGTATTAGTTTTAGCTTCTACTCTTTTTAATATAGCTTTTACTCTCATCATTAGTTCTTTACAAGAAAAGGGCTTAACTACATAATCATCAATGCCTAGATCAAAGCCATATAGCTTATCATATTCTTCTCCTCGAGCTGATAGCATTATTACTGGTATATTAGATTTAGTTCTTATTTCTTTTACGGCTGTATATCCATCCATATCTTGCATCATTATATCCATTATTATTATATCATAATGATTATTTAAACATAGCTGTACACTTTCTCTACCATCACTGGCTTCATCTACTTCATAGCCTTCATATGTTGCGTATTTATTAATTATATCTCTTATATTTTTTTCATCATCTACTACTAGTATTTTAGCCATAGTATCACCTCTTTTTTATTATACACTATTATTATAGATTAGTTGTGATAGATATGTGAATTAATTATAATATAAAAAATAAGCAATATTATTGCTTATTTTTCTGTTTACTGTATTAGCATAGATTATGATATGTATTATATACTTCATTTTTAGCTATTCCGTTTTCTTTAGCTACTTTCTTTATAGCATCATTAGTATGTAATCCTTGTTTAATATAATCATTTACACTGCTAATAATGTCTTCATTACTTATTTGTATAGTTTCTTCTTTGTTTCCCTCTACTACTATTACCATTTCACCTTTAAGATCATCTTCAATTAATAGAATTTCACTAATATTTCCTCTTAAGAATTCTTCATGTTTCTTTGTTAGTTCTCTTGCTAGTGTAATATTACGATCTCCTAATATTTCTAGCATTGCTGCTAGAGTTTTCATTATTCTATGGGGTGCTTCATAAAATACTAATGTTTCCTTATAACTTTTATATCTTATTAAAGTAGAATTTCTTTCTTTATCATTATTTCCCAAAAAGCCATGAAATATAAATGGTTGTACATTAATTCCAGAGGCTACTATAGCATTTAAGAAAGCTGAAGGTCCGGAAATTGGTACTACGTTATATCCTGCTTCTATTACTAGTTTAGAGATAGTCGCTCCTGGATCTGATATTAAAGGATAACCTGCATCACTTACTACAGCTACATTTTTTCCTTCATCTAATAGTTTAATTAAGCCTTTAGCTGAATCTAATTCATTATGCATATGATGCGCTATACAATGTGTATGTATATCAAAATGTCCTAATAGTTTTAAAGTATTTCTCGTATCTTCTGCTGCTATAATATCTACTGTCTTAAGTATTTCTATAGCTCTTGGAGTCATTTCATTTAGATTACCTATTGGTGTAGCTACTAAATATAAAGTTACTTCATCATTATCAAAGCTTTTTTGTCTTCTCATTAGCGATCACTAAAGTCTAGTTCCGGAAATAATTCTTCAAAACTTAGGAACTGTACATCTTCCTTATTTTCTATTTTTGCTTGTTTAATAAGTACATTCATACTTGTTATTCGGTAGTTTTTTCCTTTATATTCTATTTGAGAATTAATTTTAGGTAATCCTTCTCTTAAATCTTTATATTGACTATCTTCATATTTTAAACAACACATTAGTTTACCACACTG
>JAVWHP010000024.1:0-10742 GCA_036639955.1 Erysipelotrichaceae bacterium | reverse complement strand
CAGTGGATCTATACCTATAGAAAATGGTCCTTATATTAAAGATGGAAAACCAAATGGCAGACCACAATTATCAGGGGTAAAGAAACTTAAATTTGAAAATGAAGTATATAATAAAAATCTTGACCCTGATGGCGTATTAAGAGACCCAAATACAGGAGATGTAATTGAGTGGAAACCAGGACAACCTAGAAAAGATATTGTAGACTTCGGTCACAAATCGGGTAATAGCTATAAAGACATGTTTGAAAAGTACAAAAATAGAGAAATAACATTGGACAAACTAAAAGAATTCCAATTTGACCCAGATAATTATAGACTAGAAAACCTGTCCACAAATAGAAGCCATAAATATGAATAGGTTAGTTAAACACTTATAGATAGGAGAGATTGAAGTGAAAGTAATAAATATTTTTGATGCAGTAAGGGATGGAACATATGATCAATTTATGGATTATTATTCTGGAAATGTTAATTTGACAAGTGATAACTTAGGAATGAATTTATTATGTTTAGCAATGGTAAATGATAAGAATCCTACGGACAAACTAAAAATTGTAAAATTCTTAATTTCTAAAGGTATTGATATTAATTTTACAGATAAAAAGGATGGAAGAAATGCACTGCATATATTCTATTTTAATACATTGAAACCATCAATAGAGTACATGAAAGAAGTCACAACATTATTGGTAGACGCGGGTATTAACGTTAATGCAAAAGATAAGTATAATGCAATACCATTGAAATATTCAATAACAATTACAAAGTTGCCTACTGATGACATGAGAGAAGTATATAAATATCTCTTAATGAGTGGTTCTGACTATAGTCACAAAGATTCTTTCGGTAAATCATGTATAGATTATGCAAAGGAGTACTCGTGGAGAAATAACGTAATAGATATAATAAAGGAGTATGAGAATGAAAATGGATAACATTGCATATGGTGGATTTGTTGTATCCAAAAATATTATATCAGGTAAAGCTGTGAAATATTCTTTTAGGGAAAAAAGTTCAATACAACAGCTAAATGGCTGGAATTTCTACTCTGTTGATGACAATGAAGAATATGTAAATGATAGCAATAATTTCGTAATATTAAATGCAGAATCAATTTATAAAATAGCGCCTGTCATGTTAGAAATATTTGATGCTCCTTATGGAACAGATCTATGCTGGTTATATGAAGACAATGTACATATTGGATTTTATGACTTAATAGCAGGTAGAGAAACAACCGTTAGTGCACTTATAAAAAAATAGTTTAGTTTATGCATTTATAAGATTATTTGTCAAAATAGTTGCAATGTTATATCTTAAATCATTCAAGTCATTACAAAAGAGCATTTTAGTTGAGGATAGGCCTTAGTTAGAAAGTTCTTAATAAAATATCAAACCCAGCCCTCATGGAACTAGTGGAGCTGTAGGAAGAACTAGTTATGATTATTTAGATGACCAAATAGGTAATTTAAATGTTAAAGTCATAATAAATAAATATGATTCCGCTGAAAGTGTAAATAATTAGTGGAATGAGCATAGTATACCCATATATTTCTAAGTAAGGAGGATACAGAATGGCAATAAATATAAAAGAGGAATTAAAGAAATTAAAGATTTATACAATATCAAATGAAGAATTATATAAATTTAGTGAGTTTGAGAAAAACTTACAACTTATAAATTTTGAAACATTTGAAAGTGATGATTGCATTCTAACACCCTACTATATCGATAATAACAAGATATACGAGTTATATGCTTATGAATTGAATGTTCGTATTGTTGATGAAAGTGATTTTGAAAGTTATGTAAAAAAAATAACAGGGAAAGAAAGAATAGAGGACGTTGCTGATGAAATTATAGAATTGCATAAAAATTGCTACATAGAAATCACAGCTAGCAAAAGCTTACCTAAAAGAGCATTGCAAGAATACATTTCATATTCGAAAAAATCTAAACAAATTAAGTCAGAAATACAAAAAATGTTTTCGTACTTTGATAAAGATAATTTATATTTTGAAGTCTATTAGAAAAAACTAGTGAAATTGAAAAAAGAGTATTCGCCATGCATGGAATGCTCTTTTTCTGTGTAAAAAATTATATGAGTAAATTGATAAACCTGTATTTATGTTGGTTTAAAAGTAGAATGTCAAAAGTTCAACCAAACCACAACCCTAAATATTTAAATCAATCTTACTAATCTAGAATTTGTATACAAACACCAATAAGACCTGGACCAGTATGAACACCTAAAGCAGGTGAAATTTGTCCATCTCCATAAAATACATAATTAGGTAGTGCTTCCTTCATTTTCTTTGATACCTCTACTATTTCTTCATGTGCAAAACCATCAGAAACAGTTAAATTATAACGTTTAGAATCCCCTACAAACTTAGTAGCTAGTTCCATAACTTTATTAATAGAAGGCTTACGACCACGAACCTTAGCAACCGTATAATAAATACCATCTTCATTACAAGATATAATAGGCTTTAAATTTAAAGCATTACCAAACAATGAAGCAACAAGTCCAATTCTACCACCCTTCTGTAAATACTCTAAAGTATTTACACAGAAGAACACCTTAGATTTAAGAACTCTCTCTCTTAAAATATTAGCAATCTCATGGAATTCCTTACCTTCATCAATTAACATACCAGCCAATATAGCAGAGAAACCAGCACCAATAGCTATATTCTTAGTATCTATAAATTCAAACTCTAAGTAATCTACATCATTAGATAATAAATTTAAAATATTAAAAGTACCAGATAAACCAGAACTAATACTAACACCAATAACCTTATCATAACCATCAGCTTTAATCTTCTTAAATATATCATGAATTAACTCACCACTAGGTAATGATGTCTTAGGTATCTCAACACTTAAATTATTATATACTTCATCAGCAGTAATATCTATACCATCTAAATACTCCTTTTCCCTATATATAATTCTTAAAGGTACAACATACATCCCATACTTATCTACCATTTCCTTAGATACATCACAACAAGAATCAACTAAGATCGCTATCTTTTCTTTATTCATACTATTTCTCCTTCTTAGCTTTCGCTATTTTTAATGATGGTGCTTCTAATTCAACCATTTTCTCAGCTACTATTTTATTAGCAAAAGCCATAGCAGCCATCTTTAATGCTAAGTTCTCTACTGAATATTTATCAGTAGGTATTTCAATATTTCTATTAGATACTAAACTAACTATAGCTTTAATACTATTTTCTTGCTCTAAAGCAAACATGTTATAAGCTATTTTAGTACCTTTAATAGAAGCCTGATACTCTATACCATCTCTAACCTCACTAATAGTTACTACCTGCTTTAAAATACCTATAGCAATTAAATAAGCTAGATGTACACGATTATACTTCTTCTTTTTAGGTGCTGGAATAAGACCTAACTTAACATAGTTATTAACCATAGCAGAAGTAATAATAGAACCCTTATCTACCTTAATAATAGGTAATAAGTACTTATCAACTATAGTAATAACTTGATCCTTATATAATTCTATATCAGGTAACTCTTCCCATCTTGGAACATGATATTCTAATAATGATTCACACCAAATATTTAGATTATCTTCTATTATATTAGTTTCTATCATAATCAAGTCCTTTCTTCTACAATAGTATATGATAATTATAATAATAAGTCAATCTAGTTTTGATAATTACATAAGTAATAATATAAAAAAACTCCTAAAAGGAGTTTATAATTTACATGGCTGGGGTACTTGGATTCGAACCAAGGAATGACAGATTCAGAGTCTGTTGCCTTACCGCTTGGCCATACCCCAATAATTGAACACCACTAATACTATATACATATTAGGCTTTTGTCAATATTAAAGTTGATAATAATACAATTTTGATATATAATTATCAAGCAATATGGAGGATACAAACATGACAAAAGTTAGAACAAGATTTGCACCTAGCCCTACTGGCTATATGCATATAGGAAATTTAAGAACTGCTTTATATGAATATTTAGTTGCTAAGAGTAATGGTGGAGACTTTATTTTAAGAATTGAAGATACTGATCAAGAGCGTCTTGTTGAAGGTGCTACAGATATAATCTATGATACTTTAAAGACTGTAGGATTAATACATGATGAAGGACCAGATATTGGTGGTAACTATGGTCCTTATGTTCAGTCTGAACGTTTATCTATGTATAAAGAATATGCTGATCGTCTTGTTGATTTAGGTGGTGCTCATTACTGTTTCTGTACTGAGGATGATATTAATGAACAAAGAAAATATTGTGAAGAACATAATGAAGGATTTAAATTTCATGATCCTTGTACTAGCATTAGTTTAGAGGAAGCTCGTGAACGTATTGCTAAAGGAGAACAATATACTGTTAGACAAACAATACCTGCTACTGGAGCTACTCACTTTGATGATGAGGTGTATGGTCGTATAGAAGTAGATAACAATATATTAGATGAAAGTATATTACTTAAGTCTGATGGTTTCCCTACTTATAACTTTGCTAATATTGTAGATGATCACCAAATGGAAATGACTCATGTAGTTAGAGGTAATGAATACTTAAGTTCTACTCCTAAATATAATTTAATTTATGAGGCTTTTGGTTGGGATATTCCTACTTATATTCATGTTCCACCTGTAATGAAAGATGAACACCAAAAACTTAGTAAAAGAAATGGAGATGCTTCTTTCCAAGACTTAACTAAAAAGGGTTATCTTCCTGCAGCTATTCTTAACTATATAGCTTTATTAGGATGGAGTCCTGAAACTGAACAAGAAATATATACATTAGAAGAGCTATGTAAAGTATTCTCTATTAAACGTATAAATAAGTCTCCTGCTATATTTGATATTGAAAAGCTTACTTGGATGAATGGTATGTATTTAAGAAACTATTCACCAGAAGCATTTTATGAATTAGTACTACCTTATTTAAAAGAAACTATTCATATAGAATGTGATCTATTTGCTGTTTCTCAAATGATTCAACCTCGTTTATCTCTTCTTAACGAAATCTATGAAATCTTAGATTTCGTAGATGAGTTACCTACTTATGATAATGAAATGTATATTTCTAAAAAAATGAAAACTACTTATGAAATTTGTATAACTTCATTAACTAATACATTAGATGCTTTTGATAAGCTTACTACTTGGGACCATGATTCTATTTATGAATGTCTTAAAGGTTTAGCTGAACAACTATCATTTAAGAATGGTCAAGTAATGTGGCCTTGTCGTGTAGCTATCTCTGGTAAACAATTTACTCCAGGTGGTGCAGTAGAAATAGCAATAGTACTTGGTAAAGAAGAAACACTAAGAAGAATTAAATTAGGTATTGAACAACTTAATGCTGCTCAATAACACTTATACCAATAATAAGTATATAATAAAAAGCCCTTATGGGCTTTTTATTATATACTACCATGAAAAAAAGAACTCTATTACTAGAGTTCTTTTTTAGTCTTTCATAGTGAATTATTTATATTATAATTTAACTACGTTAGCAGCTTGAGGTCCACGACTTCCGTCAACAACTTCAAAGTTTACAGCATCGCCTTCTTCTAAAGATTTGAAACCAGATCCTTGGATTGAAGAGTAGTGTACGAAAATATCTTTTCCGTCTTCTGTGCTGATGAAACCATACCCTTTTTCAGAGTTAAACCATTTTACTTTACCTGTACTCATTTTAGTACCTCCTGTGTAACATATCTAAATAAATCAAAGTCCACAGTACTAAATTATTTTGTTAAACAATTCGAAACTAGTGAATATATTTAGTGAATATATAGATATTTGATACGTTCATATAATAACATGCCTAGAAACTTATGTAAAGACATTTCTTCTATTTATTTTTATATTTTTCAATACTATAAACAATTCTACTATAACAAATAGCAATAAAGCCCCTAAACATCGGCTATTATAACAATTCAACAATATAAAACAAATATTATCTTTTAATAATAATTGGTGCTAAAACATCACAATTAGTACTACTACCCAATATTCCTTCAACTAAAACACTAATAGCATTATCCTTATTTACATCATAAACAAACTGTAAAGTTTTAACCCTTAAACCATAATCATTAAACAAAGTAACAATATCAGAAATTCTATCAGCACGATGAACAATAAAACAATGACCATTACTATTCAAATGATTAGAAATAAAACTAACAAGAGACTCCAAAGTTAAATAAATCTCATGCCTAGCATAACACTTAAACTTATTCTCATTAGTCATCAATAAATTATTATTCTTAAAATAAGGAGGATTAGAAACAATAACATCAAATTTATCAATTACAAGATTATTAATATCACTATTAATAATCTTGTAATTAGAAATACCATTTAAATCTAAATTCTTAGAAGCTAAAACACAAGCCTCTTCAATAATATCAACACCAACTAATAAATTAGAAGTATACAAAGAAGCATATAATAATAAAGCACCATTATTAGTACCAATATCTAAAACAGAATCATTACTATTAACCTTTATAAAACTACCTAATAAACCTGTATCAGTATTAATCTTAAACATATCACTACGTTGATACAGGTTTATATTAGTATTAGGTAAATAATCTAAAGTTTCTTTCATTACATCAATCCTTTCTAAAAGATTATAAACTATATAATTAAGATGTTCAAACTATATTTTAAGTAGTATACTATAATATATACATGGAGGTATAATATGAAAAGATTAATAGTAGTAGTTTTATGTTTAATGCTAAGTGCTTGTGGAACTCCAAGTAAAGAACCAGTAAAGGAGGAAACTAAAAAAGAAGAAGTAAGTATAAGAATAGATGATAAAAAGAAAGAATATGCTTATAGTAAAGAAAGTTATGAACAAAAACCTAATGAAGAATTTAAAAAGAATATAAAAGATATTAAATTAGAAAATATAGTAATAAATATAAAGAGTGAAGATAGTAAGAAGATCCAAGATATATTAGATAAAGAATATAAAAGAATGAAAGATGAAAGTAATAGTGATACAGTATATAATTTAAATATTAAAAGTATAAATGAGAATGATAAATATATATCAATAGTAATTAATTATAATACTATTAAATATCAAAGTGAGTTAAATAGTAATAGTTATATTATATTAAACTTTAATAAGAAAGATGGTAGTCTTATAGATGATGATACTATATTAAAAGATATGGGATTAGATAGTAATAAAGTAAAAGAGATAGTTAATAAAGATTATAGTAGTAAGAATATAAGTATATGTAAAGATAGTCCTAATAAATGTTATATAGATGCTTTTGATAGTATATATAAGAATAGATTACCTAAAGTATTTAGTGATGTATTAAGTAATACTAGTAGTTTATATATTAATGATAATAAAGAATTAGCTATTAATATATTAGTTATGGAAAGTATGAATTACTATACTAATAATGAAGTAATTATAAAGAAGTAATAGCTTGTTTAAAGCCTTCTAAGCAGTCATTAATAGTTTACTAAGTATTAACTAATGTTATTAGTTAATACTTAGTAATAGGGCTTAAAACACTATATAAAAAGATGAAACTATTTAATAGTTTCATCTTTTTTATTAATTTTACATTGATAATATATTAATGCTACTATAATACTTAAATATATAGAAACATTAGGTCTTCTTAATATAGCTCCAGAGAACTGTGCTGCTCCTAACTGTACTAAATAAGTTAGTATTAAAGCAAAGTTAAATGAAGTAAAAGCCCCTTTAAAATCTACTATAACTTTCTTTAATACTAACACTAAGAAGTATAGTAAGAAACCCATATATAAACCAAAACCTAAATAACCATAATAATAGAATACTGCATGATAATCATTCTCTAAATCAAATGATCCATCACTAGTTAAAACATGTGAATATTCAAACCCTACTATTTTAGTTAACATATCACTCTTCTTATATAACATATCACTATATAATATTTTAGCTTCTCTAGTATCAGTTAATTCCCATGCATCTGGTAAATAACCATATTCTCTTAATACTGTTTCAGTACCATACTTTTCTACTAATGAAGGATTAATTAACTTATCATAAGTTCTAAGTATCCATTCTCTTTGTACTGGATTATTTAACATTTGATCTAATGTAGGATTACTACCATCAGTCATCTTATCAAACTCTTTATCCATCTCTGCTTGATCTTCTTCTCTTGCACTTTCATATCCATGTGTCATTTCATATCTAGGTGTTTTATCATAACCTACATAAGATATAACTAATAATAAACTATAAGCTATTATAGCTACTGTATTAAATCTTTTAAAGTTCTCCCTATGTAGAAAGAATTCCATAATATAATAAACTATAAACCCTCCAAATATTAAATAAATAGAAAGATACGCTACTTTAGTTCCATTACTTATCATAAGGAACCAAGCTAATATAGTACCTATACTAAATAATAATATATTCTTCTTTCTAGTTAATACCTCTAATGCTAATGGTATTAATGTTACAATTATTATACTTTGAGAATTAGCATTAGAGAACCAACCTTTTAATCCTAATTTATATATATCATAAGTATATTCTCCAGTATTAGTTATCATTGATATAGCTATAGATATTATAATTACTACTATGTTAATTATAAATGCTTTACTAGTCATATTCTTATAACTATCATCTTTCATTAAATATATAAATGATATAGCTAATATAGGCATCTGTACTATTCTAGCCATATAAGCTATATCTTCAAATATACTTATATAACCTAATCTATAAGAATTAGCTGCATGTAATAAACAGTAACCTCCTATAACCATCATTAATAATATAAATGATTTCTTTTTAGGAGTCTTATACAACACTACTAATGGTAGTATACACATTACTAATAATCTAGAATATCCTGCTATAGATCCTATTACGTTGTTAGCTTGAAAGAATGCAATTATATCTAATAATGGCTGTGCTATTATTAGATATAAAAACCAATTCTTTTTTAAATTGTTAATCATATCTTCACCTTATCCTTTAATATTTTACATCTTTATAAGTATAGTATTTTTATTTTTATATAACAAGTCTTTTTTAGTAATATTACATTAAAGTAATATTACTTATAACCCTATCCCCTATCTTCCCCTATCTTTTTTAAATTTATTAATAATTTTATTAATTTTAAATTTATCTAATAAATATATTAATACATCATCTTTAGTTATTACTAAATATATAATAAAGATTGGTACACATATACTTATAATTATTATCATATTAAGTATATATCCTAGATTAAATGAATGTACTAGAATACTTATAGGTATAAATAATGCTGATACTAATAAATATCCTACAATATTCTTTGTTATTAATCTAAAGTTTAAATCTAAGTTCTTCTTTAAATAGTATGTTACTGCTATATTAAATAATAGTACTGATATACCAGTAGTTGCTAGTAGTGTTGCTGGATTAAATGCATTAATCTTTAACATAGTAAAGTTTAATGCTACATTACATACTCCAAATACTGCTAGAAATGCTACTAGTTGTCTTTCTAATCCATTAACATACATAATTAAATTAGTTAATATAGATTGATAAGCATATACAATACGGCATATAGCCGCTACTATAAGGACTATCCAGGCTGTTGGGTATTGCTCACCAGCAAATACCCACATAGCCTCCTGGGATAGTGCCATGACCCCAAAACTCATTGGTATTATCATAACTAAGAATATCTTAGTTGTCTTACTTAATGTATCTTCATAACCTGCTTTATCTTGTTCACCTACAAACATAGATAATCTAGGAATAGCAACAGATACTAATGATAGTGGTATAGTACCTACCATAGCCATAAGATTACTAGGTATAAAGTAATTACTAACAGCTACATCGCTAACGCTCTGTATAGGAGAGTAATACCAACCAAGCATTAGTTTATCAAACTGAGTATAAAGAATCTCTACGTTAGCTAAAACAAGGGCTACAACTAAAGGTATTAGGTGATGCATAATCTTTATCTCACTAAAATCAAACTCTACATACTTCTTTAAATAAAAGAAACTAGCAAGATTATTAATCAATACAGTTAAACAAATAATAACAGCATAAATCAACACATCGTCTTTACTCTTAACAAACATAAACATACCAGCTAAATATAGTATTCTAATTATTATTGTTTTCTTTGTAATGAAACCATAATTTTCAACAGCCTCATTAATAAACTCTATATAAAATATATTACCTACTATTTGAATTAACATAACAGTATAAATAACCATATCATAGCCAGTAGCTCTATTCATAAAATAAAATATATATATTACAGCCATAACAACATTTGATATAACCCCAATGATGAATAAGTTAGTAAATAACTTATTCATCTTAGTTTTATCATGCCTTATCTTACTCATCTCTCTTAAACCATAGTTATAGATCCCAAACGCAGCTAAAGTAAAGAACACTTGGAACTCACTAAAAACTCGGTTATACATACCGAGTGATTCTACAGCTAATGTTCTAGCTATATAAGGTCCCACTAATAATGGAACAAATAAATTAAATATATTAAGTACTGCTTTATAAGCAGCATTCTTTGCCAAAGATTTTTTCATATTTACCTCTTTTATATCTATTATATCTATTACGCAACCATTATAGCATATTTCCCTATCTATAATATATACATTTTAACTCTTATAGTGTAATTATCATTT
>JAVWHP010000023.1:0-11145 GCA_036639955.1 Erysipelotrichaceae bacterium | reverse complement strand
TTCTACTAAAATTCTATATTTTATGTTTGTTGTTATAACTTTTGTAAATTATTATAATGGCTTTCAAAGTTTAGAGACTGTCTTACATATCTTATTATTCTTAAGTATTTTAGGTGTCTTTATGAATGAGTTAATGTTTATTCCTAGTATGGATAAGTACTATGCTATATTCTTATTAAGAATGAATGCTAAAGACTATGCATTAATTAACTTTGCTTATACTATATTAAAAATAATAGTTGGATATATCCCTATAGTTATTATTTATGCTACTATATATAAATTATCAATTGGTATATGCTTACTTATACCTTTTATGATAGCGGCATTTAAACTAGTTGGAGCTGCATTATCTTTATTATCTTATAAAAGAACAGGAAAATTATTATTTGAATTAATTAGTAATGGAAATAAAATGTTATTATTATTTATATCATTAGGCTGTGCTTATGGACTTCCAAAATTAGATATTATACTACCTATAAATATTACTATAATAATTATAATTGCTATAATTATTTGTGGCTTATTATCTATTAAATCATTATTAAACTTTAATAAATATAGAGAAGTATATTTAGGAATTATAAACAAAATGTTATTCCAGATGGATATTTTAAAAAATGTTAATACTATTATTAGTCAAAATGCAATAAGTGATGATAATATAATAACAAGTAATAAAAAGGGATTAAGTTTCTTAAATGAGATATTTATTGAAAGACATAAGAAAATATTATGGAAATCAGTTATGAAATTAATTAAGATATTAGTTGTTTCACTAATAGTAATTATAGTATTTTTAATAGTTAATCCAGTGTATAATTTAATACTTAATAATGTTGTTAGCAATGCATTACCATATATGATGTTTATAATGTTAATGATAAATAAAGGGAATATATTCACGAAAGTTCTATTTATGAATTGTGACCATAGTTTATTAATATATCCTTGCTATAAAGAACCTCTATTAATTTTAGAATTATTTAAACTGAGATTAAAAGAAATAGTGAAACTAAATATAGTACCGGCATTAATTATAGGTATTGGATTATGCAGTATCTTATATGTAACTGGAGGTACAACTAATCCTATTAATTATATAATTATATTTATAACTATAATAGTAAGTAGTGTATTATTTTCTGTGTATCACTTAATGTTATATTATCTTTTACAACCTTATAATAATAAATCAGATAAAGTATGTCATACTTATACTTTTGTAATAAATGCTACTTATACAGGTTTATTCCTTATAATGATCTTAAAAATCAATACTATCTTATTTGGAATATTAACAATCATATTAACAATAATATTCTGTCTAATAACAACTATATTAATTTATAAATATGCACCAAGAACCTTTAAACTAAAAAATTAACTAAAGCAAAGCGACCAATTAGTCGCTTTGCTTTAGTTAATTACCACCGAAAGAAGCAGTAATACCTGATGTAGTTAACTCTACCTTTTCAATTCTAGTACAAGGCGTTCCTATGTAAGACTCTCTAGCGTGAATAGAAGTAGAATCATAAGAACAATAAACAACTGCATTAGAATTAGGATACTCCAACCTAACACTACTAACCAATTCACCAATAGATATACCATCAGAATTAGCTTGAGCCTTAGTCCAAGAAGCTAAAGCAGTACCATAAGCATTTCTAGCATTAGTCTGCGCAGTAGCATTCTTAGCACCATCTAAAAAACTCATAAAGTTAGGAACAAGAATTAAAGCAAGTACACCTAAGATTGCTAAAGTTATAATTAACTCTAGCAACGTAAACCCTTTCTCGTCATTCATAATGTTCTCCTTATTATGTACAAGTTAATTTTAACATTACAATAATTAAATATACATGTATAATAACTATAAGTAAATTAAATATAATGTATAAATATTATTACTAAATAGTTAAAACATAATCTTTTATAAAACTATTTAAACTATAGATATCATTAAGCAATCTATAACAACTAAACTAACTTAATTCTTTTTTATGACATTTAAATACCTTTTTAAAGTTTATCCTTTATTATTTAGTGAGATACTAGTATACTTGTTAAGTGAAAGCGAGGTACTTGTATGAAAAATAATAAAGGATTTTCTCTTATAGGTTTAATAGTAGTATTAGCTATATTAGGAGCAGCTGCATATTTTATAGTTCCTAAAATATTTGGTATTAAAGAAGATTCATTAGAAACAAGAAGATATATAGTTGATGAATTATTAATAGATGCTAATGAACAATTAAAGAAAACATTAGAATCAAATGGACATGATAAAGTAAGTGATCAAAAATATGCTACTGATCTTTATAATAAATTAGGTTCTTCATACTTTAATAATGATACTCAAGTATTTATAGATTTTGGATTTGGTAAAAAACCATTAGAAATTCATAAAGTGAAGAATGCACAGTTTGCAGGTAGTTTTAGTATAGATGGTACTTCTAAGATATCTAAAATAAGTTTTAGTAATAATAACTTTCCAGATAAGAAATGTACTTTAGATGTAACTACAAAGAAATATAGTGGTGCTTGTAGTGATAAAGCAGTAATAGATTCTACTAAAGATTAGTTATTACTAATCTTTTTTTTATAGTTATGTTATACTAGTTGAGGTGATAAAATGAATAATATATTAAGATGTCCTAAGTGTAATGAACCATTAATACTAAATAATAAATCTTTTATATGTTTAAATAAACATTGTTATGATTTAAGTAAGACTAATTATTTAAACTTATATAAGGGTAATTATAATAATAATGGAGATAGTAAAGAAATGATTAAAGCTAGGACTAGTTTTTTAAATAATAATTATTATAGTGTTTTAGCTGATAAACTTAATGATATAATTAGTTCTATTAAGCCTTTGGTTATTGTTGATGCTGCTTGTGGTGAGGGTTACTATACTAATTTAATGTCTTTTAATAATCCTTTAATAGATATGTATGGGGTTGATCTTAGTAAGGATGCTATATTACATGGTAGTAAGGCTAATAGTAATGTTCAATATATTGTAGGTAGTATATATGATATGCCTTTTAATGATAATAGTGTAGATTTAGTATTTAATATATTTGCTCCTACTCCAGATATAGAGTGTAATAGAATATTAAATAGTAATGGTTATTTAGTTATAGTAGATCCTGATACTTATCATTTACAGGAGTTAAGAGATGTTATGTATGATAAACCTTATAATAATATTGTTGATTATAAGGTTTATCCTAACTTTGAATTGGTTAATCATTATAATATAGCTAGTGAGATTTATTTAAATGATTCTAAGGATATTCAGGATTTATTAATGATGACTCCTTATTATTGGAAAAGTTCTAAAGATGCAATTGATAGGGTGAAAGCTCTTGATTCATTAAGTCTTACAATAGGCTTTGTAATAAAGGTTTATAAGAAAAAATAGTTAATATTTATTATATATTGACTGAATTATGCGTTTTCATGGCATTTTTCTGCGATACCATTGTATTAGTAAAAATATGTTATATAATGATAATGTATTCAAGGACAAACGCTAAGAATACAAACGTTTAAAGTTATTCTAAAGTAGTACTTCAGTAAATCCCTGTAGTTGGGTGAAGTTGTAATTTAGAAATACTTCTATAGTATATTGTAAGATATTCTGTTAGTTGCTTTAAAAGTTTATATCTTTAAGTTACTTATTGTAACGAGTTGTCTTTATTAGAGCATGTATATGCTAAAGGAGAAATATTATGAATAACAAAAAAGGTTTTACATTAATTGAATTAATCGTAGTAATCGCAATCTTAGGAGTTTTAGCTTTAATCTTAGTTCCAAACTTTATGGGTTACTTAGCAGATGCTAAAGAAACAACTGCAAAAACTAACGCTACTAATGCTTACAAGATGGCTACATCTGCAGCTGCAAAAGGACAAACAAATTCTCTTGGTGGTATTCCTGCTAGTGAAATTGAAACGGATTTAAAAACTCCTGAAGGTGGTTATGCTAACACAGATTTAACTGTTACTTGTGACAGTTCTACTAAATGTACAAAAGTAGATAATGTAACATTAACTTCTTCAGGAATTAAAGCAAAAGCTACAAATGGTGGAGCAGAAATCGTTAAGTAATTAAGTAATTATTACTGTATTATATCAAGATTATAAATTGCAAATGTGCAAGAGGAGAAAATCAAAATGAATAACAAAAAAGGATTTACATTAATCGAATTAATCGTAGTAATCGCAATCTTAGGAGTTTTAGCTTTAATCTTAGTTCCAAACTTTATGGGTTACTTAGCAGATGCTAAAGAAACTACAGCAACTACTAATGCTGCTAATGCTTACAAGATGGCTACAGCAGCAGCTGCAAAAGGACAAACTAATTCTGATGGTGGTATTACTGCTACTGAAGTAAAAGATAAGTTAGTTGCAGATGATACGTCTTATGGTAATGCTGGTAGAAATCTAACAGTTACTTGTGAAACTTTCACTTCTAACTCAAAAACTTTATGTAAAAATGTTAAATCAGTAACATTAACTTCATCAGGAATTACTGCTGAAGCTACAAATGGTGGATCTAAAGTAGTTTCTAAATAGATTACTATTATTAAAATCACTCATCTATATGAGTGATTTTTTTTATTTGGTTTTTAACTGCATTTCTGATAATAGAAATTAATTATAATAGTTTTGATTATTGATTAACGTTTTCAAATTGTTTTTGATTAAAATTACTTGATGTATGATCTAATTATTATATAGTTTTTAAATAAGGATTATCTTCCTATGAATAAGTGCTGGAATATGATTTAGTTTGTAATATTATAAAAATCTAATTAAATATTGATAATTTGTATTAATGGTGTTAAAATTAACAAGCATATAAAGATGCAAATAGGAGATATTATATGAATAACAAAAAAGGATTTACATTAATCGAATTAATCGTAGTAATCGCAATCTTAGGAGTTTTAGCTTTAATCTTAGTTCCAAACTTTATGGGTTACTTAGCGGATGCTAAAGAAACTACAGCAACTACTAATGCTGCTAATGCTTACAAGATGGCTGTTGCAGCTGCTGCAAAAGGACAAACTAATTCTCTTGGTGGAATTGATGCTACAGCAGTAGCAAAGAAATTAACTGATGATGATACATCTTATAAAGATGCTGGTAGAAATCTAGTAGTTACTTGTAAAGGTTCTGGTTTATGTACAGAAGTAGAATCAGTAACATTAACTTCATCAGGAATTACTGCTAAAGCTACAAACGGTGGATCTGAAGTAGTTTCTAAATAGAAATGTAGATACTAAATTACTCATAAAATGAGTAATTTTTTTTTAGTGAAAGCATTAATTTCAGACCGAGAGAAATACACATAATATTTTTACCTTTTATTGCTATTTTATGTTTGTTTTTCTGATTTAAGTATTTATATTTATATAGTAATTGAAAAACAGTGAAATAAATGGTAAAATATATATGCATAAGAGATGCGGCATAGGAGAAATATTATGAATAATAAAAAAGGATTTACATTAATCGAATTAATCGTAGTAATCGCAATTTTAGGAGTTTTAGCATTAATCTTAGTTCCAAACTTTATGGGGTACTTAGCAGATGCTAAGGAAACAACAGCAGTATCAAATGCTAGAAATGCATATTCAATGGCAATGACTAGTGCTGCTAAAGGAATGGCTACTCCAGAAGGATATTACAAACATGCAGATGTTTTAAAAGCTGTTACTGATAGCTATCCAGTAGCTACTTACGAAACTAAAGTAGTTTGTGATAATACTGATAAATGTGGTAAAGTAGAATCAGTTTCAGTTAAATCTTCAGGGATCACTGTTGTAGTAGAAAAAGACAAGATTACTGTTGATGGAGTAGTAAAATAAAGAAAATACTCAATAGAGTATTTTTTTTTGCTAAAAAATTTATTGTGTGATACAATTTGAATTCGGAGGAATAATATGGATAAAAATAAAATGTTAGAAAAAGCATTCAAGCTGTGTCTTATGTGTTCAATTGTTTTAGTGCCATTTATAGTGTTTATTCCTAATGAAGTTAGATATACATATGGAATTACGTTATCTATGTATGTTGTTGGAATAGTTTTATTAATACTAATCGTTTTAAATAAATTTAGACTGAAACTTAAGTTAGAAAATAAGATAGGTATATTTTTTCTTTTTACACTATTGATAGCAACTATAGTAGCTGTAGATCCTAAAATTGCTTTCTTTGGAAATGAACATAGACACGAAGGATTAATTATTTTTGGAATATACATATTATTATTCATAGTATCAAGTAACTATTTTATACTAAATGAAAAGACAGTAAAAATTATTATAGTCAGTGGTGTTATTATGTCTATTATAACTGTTATGCAGTTTTTTGGAAATGATTTTTTACTTGTTAATGCTTTAGGAAGAGATTCTTGTGCTCCTTCAGGATTATTAGGAAATCAAAATTTTAATGCTACTTATCAAATGATGTTTGCTACTCTAAGCTCAGCCATGTTTGTTTTCTATAAAAACAAATCATATTTATTAGCAGCTGCAATAAATTTTGGTGGTTTGATATGTACGCTAACTAGAGGATGCTGGTTAAGCTTTGGACTAATCTGTCTAATAACACTAATACTTTTATTTAAAGATAAAAAGAGAAGGTATAGAATCTGGACTTTAACAATATGTTTTATATTTGTGTTTTTATCTTTGAATTTATTAAATGGAGGAGTTCTGAAGAATCGAGCATCTACTATAAAAGATAATTTGAATATAACTAATGAAGAAACAGGTTCAGGGAGAGTAGAAATATGGAAGATTTGTTTAGGAACAATTGATGATAGATTTATGATTGGAACGGGACCAGATACATTACAACAAAGATTAACACTTTATGAAAAAACTGTGATGGATGATTACTATCTAAAACATGGTGCATCAATAGATAAAGCTCATTGTGAGCCACTTGAATATCTACTATGCGGTGGAGTATTTACCATGATAAGTTATGTAATTATGTGTGGAACAATACTATTTAAATTATATAAGAAAAAAGATAATCCAATAATATTTATATTGTTTATAATAAGTTTAGGATACTTTGTCCAAGCTTTATTTAATATTAGTACAGTAGGGGTAGCTCAAATATATTGGATAGTACTAGGACAAAGTGTATATGTTATTTATAGAGATGATAAGAAGATGCTTATAGAGAGTGAATAGATGTTTATAGGTAGAAGGGATTAGTTAAAAGATGCTATAGTTTATAAGGGATGTAGTAAATATAGTATGAATTTAATATTTTTTATATATTATTAAAAAATTATTTGCATTTTATAGGGGATAATGCTAATATAGTATTTGTAAAATATATAAAACAAGGAGATTATATGAATAACAAAAAGGGATTTACTTTAGTTGAACTTATAGTAGTTATAGCTATTATGGGCATTTTAGCAATGATTATTGTTCCTAACTTTTCATCTATATTATTTGGTAGTCAAGAAGCTAGTGCTAGGACCACTAACAGAAATGCTTATACACAAGCTATGACAGAGTGGACTAAAGCTGAAGCTAATTCACCAAATGGTATAACAGGTACTGATTTACAATTAGCAATACGTGAAGATTATGAAGACGTGGAATTAGTATGTCAAACAAATGGAAGTGATAGATGTTTAGAAGTATTAGCTGTAAGATCAACATATTTAGGACATAGAGTATCTTATCCTGAGGGTAAATAAAAAGCGATAATTTGCTTTTTTTTTATTTGTTGATAAATAGATATAATTTAGGTATAATTATATAAGTTGAAAGGTGGTATATATTATGGCATTTGAAGCATTAAGTAATCGTTTAAATAAAGCGATAAGAAATATATCTGGTAAAGGTAAGTTAAGTGAAAGTAACATGGATGAGATGTTACAAGAAGTTAAGATGTCTTTATTAGAAGCTGATGTTAACTATAGAGTAGTTAAAGAGTTTATAGCGAAAATTAGAGAAAAAGCGTTAGGTACTGAAGTAATGGATACATTAGATCCAGGACAGATGGTAGTTAAAGTAGTACATGATGAATTAGTAGAACTACTAGGTAATGAAGAAACTAAGATTAAATTTAAAGAAGATGGAATTACTAGTATAATGATGGTTGGTTTACAAGGTACTGGTAAGACTACTTCAATAGCTAAGATTGCTAATGTATTAAAGAAGAAAGAAGGACGTAGTCCTTTATTAGTTGCTTGCGATATTATTAGACCTGCTGCTATTGATCAGCTGATAACCTTAGGTAAATCTATAGGAGTTGAGGTATTTAGCTTAGGCGCAAGTACAGGCGCTATAGAGACGGTGAAGAAAGCTTTAGTTTATGCTAAAGAAAAGAATTATGATACTGTATTAATAGATACGGCTGGACGTTTACATATAGATGAAGAATTAATGAAAGAATTAGCAGATATAGCTAATATTGTAGTACCTGAAGAAATACTATTGAGTGTAGATGCTATGACTGGTCAAGATATCGTTTCTGTAGCTACTAGTTTTAAAGAACAATTAAATATTACAGGTTTAGTAGTAACTAAAGCAGATGGAGATTCTAGAGGTGGAGGAGTACTATCTGTACGTAGTATCACTAATGTACCTGTTAAGTTTGTTGGACAAGGTGAAAAGATAGAAGATTTAGATATATTCTATCCTGAACGAATGGCAGATAGAATCCTAGGTATGGGAGATATTATGTCTTTAGTAGAACAAGCTCAAGATAAGATGGATACTGAACTATCTGAAAAGAGTGCTAATAGAATCATGAATGGTATCTTTACTATGGATGATATGTTAGATCAATTTAATCAATTAAAAAAGATGGGATCTATGTCTAGTATGCTTAAGATGATTCCAGGTATGAATAAATTAGCTGGAAGTATAAATGATAATGATGCTGATAAAACTATGAAGAAATCAGAAGCTATTATATTAAGTATGACTAAAGAGGAAAGAAATGATCCTAGTATAATAAGAGCTAGTAGAAAATCTAGAATAGCTAGTGGTAGTGGTACTAACCCAGCTGATGTTAACCGACTTTTAGCTCAATATGAAAAAGCTAAAGTAGCAATGAAACAAGTAGGTAGTATGGCTAAAAATGGTCAAACACCAGATATGTCTAATATGATGAATATGGCTAAAGCTGCTGGTACTAAGAAGTTTGTATCAAAGTTAGGAAAGAAAAAATTTAAATAAATATAGAGGTGTTAAGTAAAAATACTTGACACCTCTATATTATGGTAGTATACTAACAAAGTAAATCAATTAGATATAGAATTAATAGGAGGTATTTACAATGGCTGTTAAATTAAGATGTAAAAGAATGGGTTCAAAGAAATCACCATTTTATAGAATTGTAGCTGCAGATTCTCGTTCACCTCGTGATGGTAGAATTATTGAAGCAATCGGTACTTATAACCCAACTAAAGATCCAGTACAATTTGATATTGATGCTGAAAAAGCTTTAAACTGGTTAAAAAATGGAGCTCAACCTTCAGATACTGTTCGTGACCTTCTTTCAAAAAAAGGTATTATGAAAGCATTCCACGATAGCAAATTAGCTAAATAGTTATGATTGAGTATGAAAAGGTTATAAAGGAATTAGTTTCACCAATAGTAGAGGATGAAAATTCTTTATCAGTGAAACTAATGCCTAGCCTTGATGAAAATGAAATCTTATTATATGTCTATGCTAATAGCGATGATGTAGCAAGACTTATTGGTCGCCGTGGTAGCATGGCTAGTGCAATTCGACAAATGATGTCTATCGCATCTCGTAAAGAGGATAAAAAAATTACGATTAAGTTTGAATCTTACTAAGGATGCTAAAGCATCCTTTTTTAATGGAGGATATATATGGATAAAATTAAAATAGGAATTATTATAGGAACACATGGATTAAAAGGAGAACTTAAAATTAAATCTTTAAGTGATTTTAATAATGAAAGATTTAAAAAAGGAAATATACTACTAATAGAATTTAATAAAGATATAATAAAACTAGAAGTAAAGAATATGAGAATACATAAAACTAATGTATTAGTAGAGTTTAAAGATTATAATGATATAAATATGGTAGAAAAATATATAGGATCTAATATTTATATTATGGTAGAAGACTTGCATAGTTTAGAAGAAGATGAAGTATATTATTTTCAACTTAAGGATTGTGAAGTTTATGATGAAGAAAATAATATACTTGGTAGAGTTATAGAGATAATAGAGACTGGTGCTAATGCTGTATTAAGAGTTAATGATGGTAGTAAAGAGTTTTTATTACCTTATGTTAAGAATTTTATTGTTAGTACTGATACTAAGGATAAGAAGATTGTTGCTCACTTAATAGAGGGTATGAAATGAAGATAAGTGTTTTAACTTTATTTCCTGAATATTTTGATAGTTTTAAAACGACATCAATTATTAAAAGAGCACTTGATGATCATTTAGTAGAATTTGAAACTATAAATTTTAGGGATTATACTTTAGATAAACATAATAATGTAGATGATACTCCAAGTGGTGGAGGAGCTGGTATGTTATTAACTTGTCAGCCTATTATAGACGCTTTAAGATCTATTAAGAATGAAGGTAGTATAGTTGTTATGTTAACTCCTCAAGGCCGTGTATTCAAGCAGGAAACCGCTCATAAACTAGTAAACTATGACCATATAATATTATTATGTGGCCACTATGAAGGTTTTGATGAACGTATCCGTTCTTATGTAGATTTAGAACTATCTATTGGTGACTATGTTTTAACCGGCGGTGAGGCCGCCGCCATAATAATCAGTGATGCTATCATCCGCCTTTCTAATAATGTCATTAAGAAAGATAGCCATGAGGATGATAGCCATGAATCCGGTTTATTAGAATACCCCCAATACACAAGACCAATTGAATACGAAGGAAAATGTATACCTGAAGTACTAATGTCTGGACACCATGAAAACATAAGAAAATGGCGCCTTAAAGAATCACTTAGAAAAACTAAAAAGAACCGACCTGACTTACTATCAATCCATGAGTTTACTAAAGAAGAACGTAAACTCATGGATGAAATAGAACAAGAAGAATTATTAGATGCCATCGATTATTAGTAATAT
>JAVWHP010000022.1:0-11568 GCA_036639955.1 Erysipelotrichaceae bacterium | reverse complement strand
AATAAAAAGTCGACATTTAGAAGTTTTAATATATTTATTAAAACATAAGAAAACAACATATAAACAGCTTGCTCTTCTCTTTGAAGTAAGTATAAAAACAATAGAACGTGACATCAATAGCCTTTCATCTATGGGTATTCCCATCTACTGTACACAAGGTATAGGTGGAGGAGTTCAGATAGATGAGAACTATAAATTTAGTACAAGCTTTTTCACAGATTCAGATATTCATCAAATTATATTTGCTCTAACTATAGCTGATAATTTTTCATCTGTTCAAAAAAAGGACAGCATTATCAATAAACTATGCCTAATGTCTCCTGAACTTAGTGTGCTATTTGAAAATGATGCTAAACAGTATTTAAGTATTGATTTAATTTCTGAAAAGGTAAGTACAGATGATCCTATTTATAAGATAATAAACCATTGTCTTGATGATGAAGTATATGCCATTATCAACAGTACTCTTAAAGTAGCACCAATTGGATATGTGTTGAAGTCAGATGGTTTATATTTATTTTGTTTTTCTACAGAGTATAAACTGATAAAATGTGATAGTATAAAAATGATTGAATCAACTGAGATAGAATTTGACCATGAATTTATTCCCTATGAAGAATATAAAAAAACTATAAACTAAACATGACATTATGTGTCGCCTTTACCTGTTATAATTATTCTTAGGAGGTGATTTCATGATAGAAAATATTTATGAACAAAAATCACTTTACAAACTAATTTTAATTTTTGGTATTCCATCTATCCTTTCATTAATGATTGAAATGCTAACAGGTATTGTAGATACTGCTTTTGCTGGAAATTTACCAGTTCTCGGTGATAGTGCTCTTTCAGCTATGGCTTTAATTACTCCTGTAATGGCAATATTTACAGCACTACAAACCTTATTTGCAATGTCTACTGGTATTTTAATAGCAAAATATTTAAATAACAGAGATCATCTATATCAAAGTTTTTATACTGGAGTTATTATGAGTTTAGTTATGTCTGTTACTATATCTCTAATATGCTTTTTATCTTTATCCCTAATATTAAGATCTTTAGGTGCTACTGGTTCAATCTATATAATGGCCAAACAGTATTTACAAGTCCAACTTATAAATAATATTTTCAGTAGTGTTGGATATACTTTGAGTTGTTGTATTCGTGCCTTTGGTTTTCCAAAGATAGAATTAAGGATTATTACAGTAGCTGTTTTGATTGATATTATTTTTAATTATATCTTTGCCTTTATTTTTAAAATGGGCTTAGTAGGTCTTGCTTGGGGAACATTAGTTAGTGAAATAGTATGTGCCCTCTGTTGTATCATATTTTTATTTAAAAAGAAGTTATTGTTTTATAAGATGTCTCTTAGTGTACGTAGCTTTTTCTTTTCTGCATATGAGTTATTCAAAATTGGAATTGCACAGACAGCAATTCAAGTTCTTGGTGGTTGTACTGGTTTTGTTGTTAATTCTAGGTTATTAACTCTTGGTTCTATGTCTCACCTTGCTTCTTTTAATGTTGTTCAACGTATTTATAGCTTTGCCTTAATGCCTATTGTTGGGATAACACAAGGTGTTCAAAATATTATTTCATACTTCAGTGGAAATGGTGCTGATGAAAAAATATCAGGTGTATCAAAACGAACTATGCTTTTATGTAGTATTTATGGTGTAGTTACTTTATTTCTGATAATAATATTTGGTCAAGATATTGTCTCAATTTTTGGTGGTAGTTATGAGGTACTTACAATGGCAAAGAGCATTATACTTGCTGTTTTTATTGGCTTTCCTTTTGTAGGAATTCTTTATACTGATATGACGCTTTTACAAGTGACTAAACATGAATTTACTTCAGTAATGCTAATTTTATCAAGACAGGTTTTCTTTTTAATTCCTTTAGTGTTTATTATTCCATCATTAGTTGGAATCTTTGGTTTACCTGTCTCTCCTGTAATTGCATTATTTTTTAGTATACCTATCGCTGATTTACTTAGTGTCATATTTGCAATCCTTGTGAAAAGAAAATTTTGTATCAACTCTAGATGATCATACACTATCTCTACTATAAAATACTCTTTTTTATAATCTAGATTCTATAACACCAATAAGTTTTGTTCTAATGCTATAGATAAAGATTCTTTATCGAATACAACAAGATATACCATCATTTCATTATCTACTAAAAAAGATTTTATAGTCTTGATAGCTACATTAATTGCTTTGTCTTTAGGATATCTATAAGAACCAGCTGATATAAGTGGAAATGCTATACTTCTTATATTATGTTCTTTAGCTATTTTTAAAGAATTTTTATAGCAATTTTCAAGTTTTTCTTGTTCACCTGAATTACCATCTCTGTATATAGGACCTACTGTATGTATAATATGTTTTGCAGCTAAATTATATCCTGCTGTTATCTTTGCTTCCCCAGTTTTACAACCTCCCAAAGTATAACATTCTCTTCTAAGTTCATTACCAGCAGCTTTATGAATTGCCCCATCAACACCTCCACCACCCATAAGGCTAGTTTGTGCTGCATTAACAATAGCATCTACTTCCAATCTTGTTATATCTTCTCTAATGATTTCAAAAGTCATACTAATTCCTCCATAACTATAATAACTATTTATACTTTGCTTAATTAAAGTAAACATAAAGTATTAACAAACAGAAATCTTACTTACCATCATATTACATATTACATCCCTTTGCAATTGTTCTATCCTACTTTTGTAAATAAATTGTTATTATACGCAAGTTAGTGTATCGCTTTTTTTTGTTGGAATGCGCAAATGAAAAGGCATCCTTTAAGCACAACTATAAACAACTAGAGACTATTCTTTTATTAAAATTCATAGTTGATGATGGACGATAAACAGAACGTCTACTTGTATTGTATAAAGATAATCCTACAATACCTAATACAATAAATAAAAGCTTAACTCTTACAACACAAGAGTTAAGCTTTTAATAATTAATAAAGTATTATATTATTCCCACTCTATAGTAGCTGGTGGTTTACTAGTAATATCATAGACTACTCTGTTTACATGAGAAACTTCGTTTACAATACGTACTGAAATTTTATCAAGAACATCATAAGGAATCTTAGCCCAATCAGAAGTCATACCATCAATAGAAGTAACAGCTCTAATAGCTATAGTGTAGTCATAAGTTCTTTGGTCACCCATTACACCTACACTTCTAATATCAGGAAGACAAGTAAAGTATTGCCAAATTTCACGTTCTAATCCTGCTTTAGCTATTTCATCACGTAAGATAAAATCAGACTCACGTACTATTAATAACTTCTCTTCACTTATTTCTCCTAATACACGTATTCCAAGCCCAGGACCAGGGAATGGTTGTCTCCATACCATTGAGTCAGGTAAACCAAGTTCAGTCCCTAGCGCCCTTACTTCATCCTTAAATAGAGTATTTAAAGGTTCTATCAGCTTAAATTGCATATCATCAGGTAATCCCCCTACATTATGATGAGATTTAATCGTTTGAGCAGTCTTAGTACCAGACTCAATAACATCAGTATATAAAGTACCCTGAGCCAACCACTTAATAGCTTTACCCTCACTTAACTTCTTTACCTCTTCATCAAAAGTATAAACAAACTCATTACCTATAATCTTACGTTTCTTTTCAGGATCACTAACCCCTTTAAGTTTAGACATAAATCTATCTTTAGCATCTATCTTTACTAAGTTTACATTCATCTCTCTACCAAACGTTTCCATAACACTTTCCCCTTCCCCCTTACGAAGAAGTCCATGATCTATAAACATACATATTAATTGGTCCCCTATAGCCTTATGTAATAAAGCAGCAACAACAGAAGAATCAACACCACCAGATAATCCTAACAACACTTTATCATTACCTACAGTAGTCTTAATCTTATCTATTTGCATATCTATAAAACTAGCCATATTCCAATCATTCTTAGCCTTACATATTTCAAATACAAAGTTCTTTAATATATCTAAACCATATTCTGAATGTCTTACTTCAGGATGAAACTGTAAAGTATATATATTCTTTTCTACATTACTAGTAGCAGCATACTTACAAGTATCACTATCAGCATCAGCTATAAATCCTTTAGCTAACCCAACTACTTGATCTCCATGAGACATCCATACAGTTTGTTTCTTAGGTAATCCTTTAAATAATAAACTATCTTTATTTATATTTATTTCAGTCCTACCATACTCTTTATTTTCACAAGGTTTAACTTCTCCCCCATTCATATAATGAGTCATTTGCATCCCATAACATATACCTAATATAGGAATACCTGCATCAAATATCTTAGGATCACATTTAAATGCATCTTCATCATATACACTATTAGGACCTCCACTAAATATAATCCCTTTAACATCTTTAAATTCTAATATCTCTTCTATACTTAAAGTATGTGGATGTAATTCACTATATACTCCAAAGTCTCTTATTCTTCTAGCTATTAACTGATTATATTGACTTCCAAAGTCTAGTACTATAATTTTATCTGCCATTACATATCCTCCTTTAACTATTAGTATTATAGTTTAATTTTATCTTAGTGTAAAACTAAATATTTATATTATTATAATTTAAATTAATGAAACCGTTTGTATATTAATTTATCTAACTAATTGAAGTATACCATATCATTTTCTATTGCTTTTACTTCTTTATATTTCTTTATATATAATAGTGGTAATGCCTCTTGTTCTTGATCATATTCATATTCTATTTGTGCTTCTACTTCTATATAACTATTTATCTTTATATTATTAATATCTTTACTTATACATACAAATCCTATTTCTTGTATATCATCTCCACAGCATACCATAGCACTTCTTCCTAATGCAAAGCTATTTTTTATTTCTGGTATTAGTCTTATTACTTTAGCTGTTAATTGTACTGTTTTTCCTTCGTATTTCTTTGGTTTATCTAACATATCCATATAGAATAGTCCATAGTTTTCTATTGTTATAATTATAGTATCTTGTGTTATATCATATGGTAGTTCTTCATCTTGTTGATTGTTTAATGTACCATCTTCATTTTCATATATTATTTGTGTACTTCTATTTATACTTAGTATATTAGTTCTTAAGTAATTCTTTTTTATATCTTGTTTACATCTATTAAATATTACTGCTTCTGAATAGTATATTTGTTCATATAGAAATGTTCTCATATTATTTATATATAGTTTAAATGTATTAGCATTTATAGTAGTAAGTATTTGGACTATTTTCCAGTTTAATGGTAGTTCTGTTTCTAGTAATTGTTTTAATGACCATGTTCCATTGTATTCTATCATTATTCGATCTATATTATATTTCTTTTCTAATGATTGTAGGTATTCATTAGTTATGTCTTCTTGGTTTTCTATTGTTTGATAATATAGATTGTCTTGTTTGATTAGTGGTATTTCTCCTTCTTCACATAGTAGTACTAATGTTTTTTCTTGATTAGTGAATCCTGGATCTTTTAGTGTTTCGTTTATTAATGTTGTTTTTCCACTTTCTATAAATCCTGTAAATATATATACTGGTTTTATCATAATTTCACTTCCTTATAGTGAGAATAGTGTTTGTAATAGTTCTTCTTTTATATTACTTCCTATTATGCATATTCTTCCTGTATATTGGGGTTTTCCTATTCTTATTTCACTTTCATTTGGTACTAAATCAAAGTAGTACCATTCTCCTGTATTTCCTTCTACTATTCCTTTAGCTCTTAGTATTGTTCCATATTTTTCTTCATTTTTAAGTTCTTCTAGTATTTTTTCTAATTGTTCATATGTATATATATTAGCTGTTTCTTTTCCATAGCTTGTAAAGATTTCATCTGCATGATGGTGTTCATGGTGGTCATGATCATGGTGTCCATCACATCCACAGCTACAGTGTTCTCCATGTTCATGACTGTGACTATGTTCATGAGCATGACTATGACCACCATCATGTTCAACATGTTCATGATCATGTTCATGATGTTCTCCACAACAATTATCATCATGATGATGAACATGACCACACTTCTCACATACTTCTTCACTATATAATTCATCAGCTAAAGTATTACCCTTCTCCATTACCTCTACAATACTACTAGAACTTAGTTTATCCCAAGGAGTAGTAATAATACT
This sequence comes from Erysipelotrichaceae bacterium, assembly GCA_036639955.1. GTDB lineage: Bacteria > Bacillota_I > Bacilli_A > Erysipelotrichales > Erysipelotrichaceae > JAVWHP01. The sequence goes on along the minus strand of JAVWHP010000022.1, from coordinate 5,403 downwards.
AGCATGAGGATTCTTCTCCTTTATAAGTTTAAGTTTCTTATCTAATAAATTATGATCTATATTATTAGTTCTACTCAATATAATAGTATTAGCATACTCTATTTGATTATTATAAAACTCTTTAAAGTTCTTCATATACATATCTACTTTTAAGATATCTACTACACAAGAAAAACTATTTAAATGAATATTACTATTGTCTATATTCTTTACTGCTTTAATAACATCTGAAAGTTTACCAACACCTGAAGGTTCAATAATTATACGATCAGGATTATACTCATCTATAACTTTAATTAAAGCAGAAGAGAAATCCCCAACTAATGAACAACATATACAACCACTATTCATTTCAGTAATTTGGATACCAGCATCCTCTAAAAACCCACCATCAATACCTATCTCACCAAACTCATTTTCTATTAAAACAATCTTTTCATTCTTATAACCATCCTTTAATAATTTTTTAATAAGTGTAGTTTTACCAGCACCTAAAAAACCTGAAATAATATCAATTTTACTCATAATATACCTTCTTTCAATATAGGTTAGTATAGCACAATCTAGCATTCTTAACAATTTATAAACCTTACTAAATTATAAAAAAAGAATGCTAGATTTAGCATTCTATATAGTTTAATTATATTACTTCTTCTAAACTTTGTTCTATTTCTAAATCACTTTCTTCTTTAATCATTATTAATCTTTTCTTTTCTATTCTTCTATTAACTTCTTCTGATAATAAAGTATATACTACAGCAAATGTAGGTAAACCTAATACCATACCCATAATACCAAATAAACCACCACCAATAGTAATAGCAAATAATACCCATAAACCAGATAAACCTACACTACTACCTACTACTCTAGGATAGATTAAATTAGATTCAAACTGTTGTAGACATATTCCAAATATAACAAATATTAAAGCTTGAATAGGAGATACAAATAATATTAAAGTTCCACAAATACCAGTACCAATAATAGGACCAAATATAGGTATTACATTAGTACAACCAATTACTACAGCAACAATAGGAGCATATGGAGTTCTTAATATAGTACAACCAATATAACATAATAAACCAATAATAATAGCCTCTACCATTTGACCACTAATAAATCCAGCAAAAGTTTTATTAGCTAACTTACCAACATGAGTTATATAACCATCTATATTTTCAGGTAAGAAAGCATAACTAACTTTACGTAACTGTCTTAATAACTTATCTTTAGAAACACTTAAGTATACTGCTATTACTATAGCTAAAAATAAGTTAGTAATACTTTCAGTAACACTCTTAGTTAAATCTATAAGTCTAGGTAACATACCAGATAAGAAGTTTAAAGCAGTTTCACTAAACTGTTTAGTATATATATCAACTTGAGCTAAAGCAGCATCATCTAAATTTAAATCAGATAAGAATTTAACAACAGTAGCCTGTGTATCCTCTATATAAGCAGGTAAATTATTAATTAAAGCTACTATACTATCAATAACCTGAGGACCTACTATTCTAAATATAAATATAAATACTACTAAGAACATAATGAATGCTCCTATAGTAGCTATAACTTTACGTCCCTTAATCTTTTCAGGTAACTTACTTAATAAATATTTTAAAGGTATATTAAATACAAAAGCAATACCTAAAGCCCAAATAAATGGTGTACATAAGTTATAAAAAGATTTTATAAATGCTAATATATCTTGAAAATGTATTGCACATATAACTAAAAATATTGTATAAGTAATAATAATTAATGTGTTCTTAATTGTAATACGGTTAATCTTTTGATTTGAAAACATATAAAACCCTCCTCTATTCAGACTTCATTTCTATTAGCATATCTCTTAATTGAGTAGCTCTTTCAAAATCTAGATCTTTTGCTGCTTCCTTCATTTCCTTTTCTAATTCTTTAATTAATTCTTCATTCTCTTTCTTACTTAGTTTATGTTTTTTACTATATTTAGCTCCTAACATATTACTTTCTTTAGAATGTATTACTTCTCTAATATCTTTAACTATAGTAGTTGGTATAATATTATTTTTAGTATTATATTCTATTTGGATATTTCTTCTTCTTTGTGTTTCATCTATAGCAAACTTCATAGAATCTGTTATCTTATCTGCATACATTATAACACGTCCATTACTATTTCTAGCAGCTCTTCCTACTATCTGAATTAATGAACGTGATGATCTTAAGAAACCTTCCTTATCTGCATCTAATATGCAGATAAGGGAAACCTCAGGTATATCAAGACCTTCACGTAATAGATTAATACCAATAAGAACATCATACTTACCAGTTCTTAAATCATGAATAATCTGAGTTCTTTCAATCGTCTTAGTCTCATGATGAACCCAAGCTACTTTAATATCTAAACTCTTTAAATAACTAGTAAGTTCCTCAGCCATTCTAACAGTTAAAGTAGTAATTAAAGTACGTTCATTCTTAGCTATCTGTTTAGTAATCTGTTCTATTATATCATCTACTTGATTAATACTAGGTTTAACCTCAATAATAGGATCTAATAAACCAGTAGGTCTTATAATCTGTTCAATATATTTACCATTAGTTTTATCTAATTCATAATCACCAGGAGTAGCAGAAACATAAATTACTTGGTTAATCATATCTTGGAATTCTTCAAATCTTAAAGGACGATTATCTAAAGCACTAGGTAATCTAAAACCATAATTAACTAATACTTCTTTACGAGCACGATCTCCATTATACATACCTCTTACTTGAGGTAAAGATACATGAGATTCATCTACTATTAAAAGAAAATCTTTAGGAAAATAATCAAATAATGTATAAGGACGAACACCAGGAGCTCTACCATCTATATGTCTAGAATAGTTCTCAATACCAGGACAAACACCAAATTCTCTTAAAGCTTCAATATCATAACAAGCACGTTGTTCTAATCTTTGTTTCTCTACTAGTTTATTTTGTTGTTCTAATTCTGATAAACGATGAGTTAATTCTTCTTGAATAGTATCACAAGCTTTTAATATTTTATCATGACTAGTAGCATAACCACTAGCAGGATAAACTACATAAGTATTATAACAATTTAATACTTTACCAGTAAGAGGTTCTACTTCAGCTATTCTTTCTATTTCATCATCATATAATTCAATTCTTAGGATATAAGAATCAGTATGTCCTAAACCTACATCTATTGTATCTCCTCTTACTCTAAAAGTACCTCTAAGTAAGTCCATATCATTACGAGTATATTGTCTAGCTACTAGATTACCTAATAGTTCTTTTCTATCTATCTTTTCATTAGTTCTAAGTGTAAAGAACATTTCTCTATATTGTTCTGGATTACTAGCTCCATAAATACAAGCTACACTGGCTACTATAATAGTATCTCTTCTTTCTAATATAGAGTTTACTGCTGCCATTCTTAACATATCTAGTTCCATATTAGTAGTAGCACTCTTATCTATATAAGTATCTGAAGTAGGTAAATATGCTTCTGGTTTATAGAAATCAAAGTTAGATACAAAGTATTCTACTCTATTATTAGGAAAGAATTCTTTAAATTCAGAATATAGCTGTCCAGCTAGTGTTTTATTATGTACAAAAACTAGTGTTGGTTTATTAACACTAGCTATAACATTACTTACACTAAAGGTCTTTCCTGTTCCTGTTGCACCTAAAAGTACTTGTTCCTTAGTTCCATTATTAATTCCTTCTATTAGTTGTTTAATGGCTTCTATTTGATCTCCTTTAGGTTGATATTCTGATACTAACTCAAAGTTCTTATTTTCCATCTTTAACTACCTCTAAAGCTTTAACTAATTGTGCATCAGCACTAGTCTTATTATTATTTAAATATATCTGTGTATCCTTAGATAAATTTACAAATAGCTTTTCATCTATTACTCCATTAGCTGTTAAATTATTATCTGTTTGGTATTTCTTTACTGCTTCTTCACTCTTATTTGAGTAGTATCCATCAGTTCTATCAATATCATATCCTAAGAACTTTATCATTGTTTGTACATTAGCTACTGGTGTTCCAACACTATCTACTTTATAGCTTTCTGTAAACTTACTTTGTTTTATATAGAATGTTGGATCTAGCTTAACTTCTACATCTGGTTTAATCCCCTTATTATTTATCTTTTCATTATTAGGTGTTAACCACTCTGCTATCGTATATTTAAATATACTTCCATCATCAAACTCTACTGTTTGTTGTACAGTTCCTTTTCCATAAGTATTTAGTCCTACTAATGTACTTCCTATTTGTTGTTTCATAGCTGCTGCAAATACTTCACTTGCACTAGCAGAATTTTGATCCATCAATATAACTATCTTATCATAGTCATATTTCTTATTAGTTGATGGAGTTTTATACTCTGTTATTTTCCCATCTTTAGTTTCTTGTTTCAGTACTACTTTATTACCACCCATGAAATATGAACATATTTCTAAAGTAGTATTCATGTATCCTCCACCATTTGCTCTTATATCTATAATTATTCTTTTTACATTGCTTTTTTCAAATTCTTCTAAATATGATTGTACTTCTTTATTAGTTTCTACAGAAAAACTATTTATTTCTAGTATTCCAATTCCACCTTCAACATAACCATAAGCTGTATAATCAAATAGTGATCTTTTTACTTCAAAGTTTATTTCTTTATCTTTTCTTAGTACTTTAATGTTAACGTTGCTTCCTGCATCTCCTTGTATTATTTTTGTTATTTCTTCTACTTTCATTCCTTTTACTTTAATGTCATTTACACTTAAAATTTGATCTCCCGGTAGGATTCCTGCTGTATATGCTCCTCCTCCTATATAGCATTTTTCTACATAGAATTCGTCTTCTATTGTTGTTACTTGTACTCCTATTCCGCTTATTGTTCCGGCTAGTGTTTGTTTGAATTCTGTACTGTTTTTTTGGTTTATGTATTGTGTGTGTGGATCTTCTTTAATGTTTATCATTCCATTGATTTCTAGTTCTTCTAGATATTTATTTATGTCTTCTTTGTCTTTTCCGAAGTACCATTGTTCATTCATTATTTTTGTTATTTGTTCTATTTTTTTATTATCATTGCTTGAGGCTGTAATCTTTTCTGGCATTCTTGCTAATAGTACTCCTACTATTAGGCATATTATACAACTTGCTACATAAAATATTCTTCTTCTTATGATTGCTTTTTCTGCTGCTATTTCGTCTGGCCACTTGTGTCTTTCTAGTTTAATTCTTATTTTATTATCGTCCATGGTTACACCTCATTTACTTACGCTTACTTAGTATTTTACCATAGAATACGTACTTTATCCATAATTATTTAGGGAGAAGGAATGGGCTTTCAATTGTAAAATGAAAGTGGAATTAAGAAAGATGAAAAAAATCCATAGATA
>JAVWHP010000021.1:0-12319 GCA_036639955.1 Erysipelotrichaceae bacterium | reverse complement strand
ACTAATAATAAAATATATAATAATTGTATTAGTAATACATGCTTAATTTTGGTATAATTCTATAAGAGAAATAAAGGAGAACTTATATGAAAGAACTTGCTTTTGATAATGAAAAATATTTAAGATTACAAAGTGAACATATTCTTAAAAGAATATCACAATTTGATAATAAATTATACTTAGAATTTGGTGGTAAACTATTTGATGATCACCATGCTGCTAGAGTTCTTCCTGGTTTTCAACCAGATAGTAAATTAAAAATGCTACTTACTTTAAAAGATAAGATTGAAGTAGTAATTGTTATATGTGCAAATGATATAGAAAAAAATAAAGTTAGAAGTGATTTAGGTATTACTTATGATGTAGAAGTACTTAGATTAATAGATGCTTATAGAAGTGTTGGTTTATTTGTTGGTAGTGTTGTTATTTCTCAATATAACCATCAAGAAACAGTAAAATCTTTTATTAAACATTTACATCATTTAGATGTTAAGACTTTTATACATTATCCTATTAAAGGTTATCCTAATAATTTACCTCTTATTGTTTCTGATGAAGGTTTTGGTAAGAATGATTATATTGAAACTACTAAACCTTTAGTTGTTATTACTGCTCCAGGTCCTGGTAGTGGTAAAATGGCTACTTGTTTATCTCAATTATATCATGAGCATTTACATGGAGTTAAAGCTGGTTATGCTAAATATGAAACTTTCCCTATTTGGAATTTACCTTTAAAACATCCAGTTAACTTAGCTTATGAAGCTGCTACTGCTGATTTAAATGATATTAATATGATAGATCCTTTTCATTTAGAAGCTTATGGTGTAACTACTGTAAACTATAATAGAGATGTAGAAATATTCCCAGTACTTAACACTATGTTTGAAAAGATCTTTGGTAGTAGTCCTTATAAATCTCCTACTGATATGGGTGTTAATATGGCTGGTAATTGTATAATTAATAATGATAGAGCTGAAGAAGCTAGTCGTGATGAAATTATACGTCGTTATTATAAAGCTGAATGTGATCTAAAAAAAGGCTTTATAGATGAATCTACTATAGAAAAGATACAAATAGTTATGTCACAAGCTAATGCTGTTTGTGAAGCACGTAAATGTGTTAAATATGCAATAGACAAAGCAGTAGCAACTGATGCTCCTGCTATGGCTATTGATTTAGGGGATGGCCGCATCGTAACTGGTAAGACTAGTCCATTGTTAGGATGCTGTGCTGCAGCCATATTGAATGCTATAAAAGTATTAGCTAATATAGATGATAATATGCCTATTATAAGCCCTAATGTTATAAAACCAATACAAGAGTTAAAAGTTAATAACTTAGGTAATACTAATCCAAGATTACATTCAGATGAAGTACTAATAGCATTAGCCGTATCAGCTACTACTAATCCAGTATCTCATCAAGCTATGAAACAACTAGCAAAATTAACTAACTGTGAAGCTCATTCAACAGTAATTCTATCTGAAGTAGATAATACTATATTTAGAAAACTAAAGATGAACTTAACATGTGAACCAGAATATCAAACAAAGAAACTATATCATCAATAAAACACTATAGAGTTAATAAATAAATAACGTACCCAGTAGGGTACGTTATTTATTTATTAACTCTAAGTTCTTACTAAGTATGTAATCATCCATTACAAAACCTTCACCAATTTCATTAACAGTACTAGCTTTAATTTTAAAACCTAAGTGCTTATATATCTCTAAAGAATCTTCATTATACTTATTACAATTTAAAGTTAAAGCAAGAACATCGTTCTCTAAAGCATAACTAATAGCTTTATCCATAAGTTCTTTACCTAAACCTAAACCACGATACTTCTTATTTAAATAGAACTTACTAAGATAAGCATCATTAATTCTGATCTGAATACCAATATAACCAGCTAATTCATCATCATTATAAATACCAAAATATTTATAGTTATCAAACTCTATAGCTTGTTTAATAGCTGAACTACTTTGAAATTTATCTAACATATAATCTATTTGATCTATACTTATAAGTTTTCTAAAATACTCATGCCAAATAACTCTAGCTAAGTTAGCAACTAAATCTATATCTTTATCACTTGTTAATTCTCTAATCATTCTCATAATATCTCCTATACTAGATCTTTAATCTCTTTTTTAAAACTTATTAACTGAATAACCATATAACTCAATAATAATAATACATTAATATAATAAATATTATTAGGCCAAATACAAACTACAAACACTTCTAAAATCATATAAACTATTAAATATATAATATCAAAATACTTATAAATTAATGAAAACCCATATTCATTACATAGCCTGAATCTTTTCTCTTGTAAATGTATAAAGAAACAAGTACCTATAATAGCTAATACTAGCTCTAGATTTAATAATTTATTCATATGTCCAATATTAAATATACTAAGTAATAAATAATTTAAAGCATAGAACCCCACAATAGCGTTATATAAAACAATACCCTCTACTTGAATACCAATAAGAGATACTTCTTTAGAATATATATCTATGCCCTTCATATCTTTTATATATTTATCAGCATAAGTTCTACCATCTAAAGGAATATTCTTAGTTTGTTTAATAATTATATCTTTTAATATTATACCTATATTATCATTATAAACATAATACGTTAAATTACTATCTTCTAAAATCTTTTTTATAATTTCAAATTCATTATAATATTCTTTATTAAGTTTATTTACTCTATTTAAATTCCTTTGTGTTAAGTTATTTAGCATAATGTACCTCAATCTCTAAAGTATTATAGCACAATAAATAAAATAAAACTCACGAATGTAAGTTTTATTTTATTTATTGTAATGTTATTTATAAGTTTATAATTTCTATTAATTAGTATTGTGATAAACTATAATCAAATCCATTATATTTAGTTTTCATATCTTTCCATAAGTCCATAAAAGCACTAGCTTTCTTATGATAATCTAGATCTTCTTGTGCTTTTTTAGCTACTGTAAAAGATGTTCTAAGTAGTTCTAAATCTTTAGTTATTTGTTCGCCTTTTTTAATATCTGCTTTCTTTGAAGGAGAAAACTTAAATTCATTAGATTTCCAAGCATCAGATTCATCTTGAGTAAAAGTTACTTCTTGAATTGCAAGTGATACTAATTTAGGGGTTTCATCTTTAAAACTTTCTTCTAAAACTTTAGCATTATAAATATAAGCATCCATTTGCTTATTATATGCTGCTTTACCTTCAGATGATACTATACTAAACTTTAGAAATAATGCTATAACTACTATAATTATAGCTACAATCATTATTATAATTTCTTTACTTAGTTTAGTACTAGATTCATCAAATGTTTCAAATTCACTCATTATATATCCTCTCTTTCCTTTAGCTTCCCTAGCTGTTAATTATTGTATCATTTATTTCTAGTAACGTACATATAAAAAACCACCTAAGTGGTTTTTTTATAATTATTGAATACCTACCATTAATTCTGCTTCTACAGCAAGTTTATCTCCTACATAAGCTTTAGCACTAGCAAATGTAATACCAGCTCTAGATTGTAGTACTTCTACTTTTAAAGTAAGAACATCGCCAGGAATTACTTGTTGTCTAAATCTAGCTTTATTAATACCAGCAAAGTAACCTATTTTACCTTTGTTTGCTTCTTCACTTAATAATAGTACTGAACCTGTTTGTGCTAGAGCTTCAATGATAAGAACTCCAGGCATTACATGTTTTTCTGGGAAATGACCACAGAATTGCATTTCATTAACACTTATACATTTAGTACCTACTATTGATTTACCCGGAATCATCTCATCGATACGATCTACTAATTGCATAGGATATCTATGTGGGATTATTTCTTGGATTTGATTACTATTAAATATCATATTACTTACCTGTCCATTTCTTTATAATTATAGATGCGTTATGTCCTCCAAAACCTAATGAGTTACTCATAGCTATTTGGATATCTGCTTTTCGATTATTATTAGGTACTATATCAAGATCACATTCAGGATCTTCTACCTTATAATTAATAGTAGCTGGTATTAATCCTTCATGTAGTGCTTTAGTCGTTATAATAGCTTCTACAGCGCCACTAGCGCCTAATAAGTGACCAGTATTAGATTTAGTAGAACTAATAGCTAATTTATAAGCATGGTCCTTAAAAGCCGCTTTAACCGCAGTAGTTTCACTACTATCATTTAAAGGAGTACTAGTACCATGAGCATTAATGTATTCTACATCAGTTGTTTTAATATCAGCATCTTTTATAGCATTTAACATTGCTTTAGCACCACCACTACCATCACTCAATGGAGCAGTAATATGATGAGCATCACAACTAGCACCATAACCTATAAGTTCTCCATAGATATTCGCATTACGGGAAAGGGCGTGTTCTAATGATTCTATAACCATAGCACCAGCCCCCTCTCCCATTACAAATCCTTTTCTTTCAAGATCAAATGGGATACTTGCACGGTTTGCATCTTCACCTAAGTGTAGAGCACGCATAGATGCAAACCCTGCAATAGCTAAAGGAGTAATAGCTGCTTCACAGCCACCACATATCATAACATCTTGGTAACCATCTCTAATTTTATGAAATGCTTCACCTATAGCATTAGTACCAGCAGCACAAGCTGTAACAACACTTGTACATATACCTTTAGCACCATGATCGATAGCTACATTACCTGCTGATAAATTAACTAAAGCCATAGGTATAAAGTAAGGAGAAACTTTTGTTGGTCCGCGGTCAGCCATTTGTTTAGCAGCAACTTCAATAGAATTAACTCCACCAATACCTGATCCGATGATAACTCCAACACGATCAGCATCTTCTTTAGTCATATCTAATTTAGCATCAGCTACTGCTTGTTTACAAGCAATACGAGCAAAGATTGAAGACTTATCATTAAACTTAATATCTCTTCGTTCAAGATAAGCACTAGCATCTAAATCTTTTACTTCAGCTGCTAGTTTTACTTTATATTCAGTTGTATCAAAATTTGTAATTGGCCCAATTCCACATTTTCCACATTTTATACTATCCCATAAAGTTTCAATATCATTACCTATTGGGCTAACTACTCCCATTCCACTAATTACAACTCTTGTTTTCATATAATCTCCTTTAAGATTTCATCTTATATAAACATTCCACCGTCTACTTGGAATACTTGTCCTGTTATATAATCACTTTCTTCACTTGCCAGGAAGTAAGCCATATTAGCTATATCTTCTCCTGTTCCCATTCTTTTTAATGGAATATTTGTTAGTATAGCTGTTTGTGCAGCTTCTGGTATTGCATTTGTCATATCACTTTCTATAAATCCTGGTGCTATAGCATTTACACATATATTTCTAGCTGCTAGTTCTTTAGCTGCTGATTTTGTTATTCCAATTACTCCTGCTTTACTTGCTGCGTAGTTTACTTGTCCTGCATTTCCATTTAATCCAATTACACTGCTCATATTAATAATCTTACCTGAACGTTTCTTCATCATAATTTTACTTACTGCTTTAACCATTAGAAACGTTCCCTTAAGATTAGTTGCTATTACGTTATCAAAATCTTCTTCACTCATTCTTAACATTAGATTGTCTCTTGTTATTCCTGCATTATTTACTAGTATGTCTATATGATCGTATTCAAGTAATGTTTCGTTCATCATACGTGTAACATCTTCACTAGAAGAAACATTGCCTTGAATACAGATAGCTTTAACTCCTAGTGATTCACATTCTACTTTTAATGCTTCGCATTTTTCTTTAGATCCTTGGTAATTTAATATTAGATCAATCTTTTCTTTAGCAAACTTTAAAGCTATAGCATGTCCAATTCCTCGACCTGCTCCTGTTATAAAAGCAACCTTACTCATTAGTATTACCTCCTATTTCTTCTATAGTTTTATTTAATGTAGCTATATTTTCTACATTATATACTTTAATATCTTTATTAATTTTACGTACAAATCCACTTAGTGTTCTTCCAGGACCTATTTCTATAAAAGTATCTATACCATTAGCTATCATATACTCAATAGATTCTTGCATTTTAACACTATTACACATTTGTAATTTTAAGCATTCTACCATATCTTTACATTCACTAGTAGCACTTAAGTTATGTACTACCTTAATATCTGTTTCTTTAAACTCTACTTTATCTAAGTATTCTTTAAACTTATTACTAGCTTCTATTAGTAATGAACTATGGAAAGCTCCACTTACTGCTAATGGTAATGCTCTACGAGCACCATTAGCTAAGGCTAAAGTACAAGCTTCATCAATAGCATTTGTTTCACCACTAATAACTAATTGTCCAGGACAATTATAGTTAGCTATTTCACATACACCATTAACTTGGTTACATATTTCTAATAGTTTAGGTGATTCTAAACCTATAATAGCAGCCATTTTACCACTACCTAAAGGTAAAGCATTAGACATCAAATCACCACGATGTTCTACTAATTCTACTACATCAGCTACTCCTATAGCTTTAGCATAAGCTAAAGCAGAATATTCACCTAAACTTAAACCAGCAACCATACTAGGAACAATACCCTTATTAGATAATACACTAGCAATAGCTAAACTAGTAGTAACAATACAAGGTTGAGCATACTTAGTATCATTTAATATTTCTATAGGACCATTAAAACATACATCTTTAACATTAAAACTACAGTTAGCATCATCATAAATTTTAGTAGCTATCGGTTCACTATCATAAAGTTCTTTACCCATACCAACATACTGAGCACCTTGACCAGCAAATAAGAAACCTATATTCATTAAGCTACCTCCATTCTATCGTTAATTCTATCCCCTATAGCTTCATTATATTCATTAACTAATTCTTCTATAAGTTCTTTAACAGAAACTAATTTATTAATTCTATAACCATTAGTACCAGTAAAGATTAAACCTTCTTCAACATTACCTTTAACTGCTTCCATTAAAGCTTGTGTAATACAATATGGAGTTTCAGCAGGTTTACAAGGTACTAAACAATTAAAACAGAAATTAATCTTAATCTTTTCTTGATCATGGACTCTTTTCATTAATTTATTTTCAAAAGCACGTCCCGGCATCCCAGCTGGACTTTGAACAATAACTATATCTTCTTTTTTTGCATCTATAAAATATTGTTTATAAGCATCAGATGCATCACATTCATGAGTACCAATAAATCTAGTTCCCATTTGGACACCATCTGCTCCTTCTTCAATAATATTAGCTATATCAGTTCCTGTGAATATTCCTCCAGCAGCAAATACTGGTATATGTTTCTTATATTCATTTATATAGGGTTCTATAGCAGTTTTAACATCTTTCACAATATCTTTTAATGCTTGTGTAGTATGTGATAGAAGTTCATCTTTTTTAAAGCCTAAATGACCTCCAGCTTCACTACCTTCTACTACAATAAAATCTGGTATTCTGTTATAACGTTTAATCCATACTTTACATATTAAAGAAGCAGCACGTCCTGAAGAAACAATAGGAGCGATAAGTACATCACTACCTTCTACTAATTTAGGCAGTTCTAAAGGAAGACCTGCTCCTGATATTATAGCATCTACTTTAGCATCTACACAAGATTTAATATATTCAGTATACTTATTACCAGCTACCATTACATTAACAGCTAATAATCCAGCACCACAACTTATTTTACGTGCTAGGGTTGCTTCTTCTTTGATTGCAGCAAAACTTGTTCCAAATGGATCTGCTTTAAAGTTAGGATCACGATAACCTGTATGAGCAGCACTAATGACACCCATTCCACCTTGTTTCATAACTGCTCCTGCTAAATTACCTAAAGATATACCAACACCCATTCCACCTTGAATAATAGGAAGCTTTAATTCTTTATTACCTAATTTAATTGTTTTCATATTTTAATTGATCTATTATGTTAGCTTGTTCAGCCATAATAGAAGCTCCTTGTTCGATTAATTCATCTAGTATTTCTTGCATAGGACGTTCTAATTTACATAGACCACCTACTTGACCCATCATAAGCGAACCATTCTTAACATCTCCATCAAATACTGCTTTTCTTAATCCACCTAAAGTTAATTTCTCTAGTTCTTCACGTGGAGCTCCTGAGTTTTCTAATTTCATATAAGCATTTGACATAGAATTCTTAAGGATACGTACAGGCGCTGAAACACTTCTTCCAGTTACTACTGTATCACTATCCTTAGATTTAATAATAGCTTGTTTATAGTTAGTATGTATTTCACATTCATTAGCTAATAGTAAGCATGTTCCTACTTGGATACCTGCAGCACCGAGAGCAAAAGCAGCAGCCACTTGTTCTCCACAAGCAATACCACCAGCTACAATTACTGGAATATCTACTGCTTTAATAACTTGGGGTACTAAAGCCATCGTAGTCAATTCTCCTACGTGTCCTCCGGCTTCAGTTCCTTCTACTATAAGAGCATCAGCTCCACTATTAGTTAAACGTCTTGCTAAAGCAACATTAGGAACAACAGGTATTACTAAACAACCTGCAGCCTTAAGATCATTAATATAGATACCAGGATTACCAGCACCTGTAGTGACTACTGCTACCTTTTCTTCACAAATCACTTTTATAATGTCAGCACTATTAGGATTCATAAGCATAACATTTACTGCGAACGGCTTATTAGTTAATGTCTTACATTCTTTTATAGCAGTACGTGCCATATCAGCATTCATAGCTCCTGTTGCTATTGTTCCTAATGCTCCACAATTACTTACACAAGCAGCAAATTTAGCAGTTGCGATGTTTGCCATAGCTCCTTGAAAGATTGGGTATTTAATTTTTAATAGTTCATTTATTAACATAATGTTCTCCTTTTATAATTCTATGTAGGATGCAGCCCAGGTAAATCCTGCTCCAAATCCTACTAATACAATTTTCATATTTTCTTTTAATAAGTTTAGTTCATCCATTCTTGCATAAGCTAATGGTATACTTCCTGCTGATGTATTTCCATATTCAGCTACATTTATATAAAATTTATTTATATCAATTTTCATCTTTTTAGCTACATAAGATATAATCCTATAATTAGCTTGATGTGGTATTATATAATCTAAGTCTTCTACTGCTACATTAGCTTGTTTACATACATTCTCAATACTTTGTTCCATGGCATTCACTGCAAATTTAAATACTTCTGTTCCATTCATTTCTAAATAGTGATTGAAGTCTAAATTTTGTTTATACTCACTATTCAGTTTTAGACTGTTCGCTCTCAAGAATCCTTCAGTATCTCCTTTTGAAGCACAGTAGTGAAACATTCTTTTACTAGTTGGTGAATTAGTTAAAAGCATTGCTCCGGCTCCGTCACCAAATAGTACACACGTAGCACGGTCACTAAAGTCTAATACTTTTGAGCAGACGTCTGCTCCTATTACTAGAGCATATTCTCCTTCTTCTAATAGTTTAGTTGTTACTTTTAATGCATATTCAAAGCCGCTACATGCGGCATTGATATCAAAAGCCATAACATTAGAATCATTTAATCCTAATTTAGCTTGTAATATACAAGCAGTAGATGGCGTAATACAATCAGGAGTAAATGTTGCTACAACTATATATCTTATAAGCTTGGGATCAACATTTACTCTATCCATGGCCCTTTTAGCTGCTAAATAAGCTAGGTCACTTGTATTTTGATCAATGCTTATATGTCTTTGTTTAATTCCAGTTCTTGTTGTAATCCATTCATCACTAGTATCAATAATCTTTTCTAGATCGAAATTAGTTACAATATTATCTGGTGCATAATAACCACTACTGCATATCTTTATATTGTTCATATTATAACGTACCAATCGATCTAAATTTTTTATAACGCAAACTTGTTCTCGTTGTTTCTTTCATGTCTTTGAATATGTTAAGTTGAGTTACTAGTTCTTCATCAACTTGTTTAATAACATATTCAAAGCCATTGTGGATTCCCATCTTAGGTTCTTTAATTATTTTATCGATAATTTTAAGTTCTAATAGATCTTGGGCAGTGATTTTCATTACTTCACTAGCTTCTTTTGCTCGTTTAGCGTCTTTCCATAAAATTGTAGCAAATCCTTCAGGTGATAAAATAGAATAGATAGCGTTCTCTAGCATAATTATATTATCACTTATAGTTAAGGCTAGTGCTCCTCCACTACCACCTTCAGAAATCACTAAACAAATAACAGGTACTTTAAGGGTAGAAAAGGTTTGTAGACACTTAGCAATAGATTCAGCTTGGCCACGTTCTTCAGCACCAATACCCGGATAAGCGCCTGGAGTATCAACAATGGTAATAACAGGACGATTGAATTTTTCAGCTTGCTTAGCAAGGCGCATAGCCTTGCGATAACCCTCAGGGTTAACCATGCCAAAATTTTTATGCATGTTATCTTCAAGGGTCTTACCCTTGCTTTGAGCAATTACAGTAACACTTTGGTTATGGAAGCTAGCTAGACCACCAACTATTGCTGCGTCATCACCATACAGGCGATCACCATGTAGTTCGATAAAATCAGGGAATAATTCATGTATATAATCAATAGCTTTAGGACGTAAAGGATGACGAGCCGCATAAACTTTATCCCAAGCATCTAAATTATCATAAGCATGTTGCTTTAATTCCTGTATATAAAGCAGTTGTTTCTTTTTATCATCATCATTAAGCTTACTTAGTTCTAACTCTAAAGAAGCAATCGTAGTTTCTTTTTCTTGTAGTGACATAAATTACTTCCTTTCATGCAGTTTAAGAAGAATACCCAAAGTATCCTTCATACTACTTCTTTCAACAACCATATCAACAAATCCCTTTTCAACTAAAAATTCTGCTCTCTGGAATCCTTCTGGTAATGTAGTGTTCATAGTTTGCTGGATCACTCGAGGACCAGCAAACCCAATTAGTGCATTCGGTTCAGCTATAATAATATCCCCAAGCATGGCAAAGGATGCACTAACACCACCCGTAGTAGGGTCGGTGAGAACACTAATATATAATAAATTAGCTTCACTATGTTTAGCTAAAGCAGCACTAGTTTTAGCCATCTGCATTAAAGATAAAATACCCTCCTGCATTCTAGCACCACCACTACAACAGAAAATAACTACAGGAAGTTTCTTCTTTGTAGCCATTTCCACTAATCTAGTAATCTTTTCACCAACAACTTCACCCATACTAGCCATCATAAAGTTAGTATCCATTGCACCGATAGCAACCTTAGTACCTAATATTCTAGCAGTACCACAAACTATAGCCTCATTTAAACCAGTAGTTTCTTTAGCTATAGCTATTTTTTCTTCATAACCATCAAAATTTAAAGGATTTCTGCTCACTAATCTTTCATTAAAAGGAACAAAACTAGAACTATCAACAATCTGTTCTAATCTTTGTATAGCACTTAATCTAAAATTATAACTACATTTAGGACAAACATACTGGTTAGCTATAAGTTCCTTAGTAGACACGCTAGTTCCACAACCCTTACATAAAGAATATAAGCCATCAGGAACATCTGCATTACTAGGTTTCTTCTTTAAAGGATTTCTTAAGCCTTTAAATATATCTAATTTATTTTTACGCTCCTTAAATAATTGTTCCATTGTTTTTCAACTCCTCAATAAACTTCATAGTAAAGCTTGTATCAAATTTACCTTCAACAAATTTAGGATGATGCATAATATAATAATGAAACTCTATATTAGTATCTATACCATCAACTATAAGTTCTTCTAATGCTCGACGCATTTTTTTAATACACTCTAGTCGAGTATCACCATAGGTGATTAACTTAAGAATCATTGAATCATAATAAGGAGGAATAACATAGTCTGTATAAGCAGCACTATCTATTCTTATTCCTCTTCCACCAGGTACATATAATCTTTCTATTTTACCTGGAGTTGCTCTAAAGTCATTTTGCATATCTTCTGCATTTATTCTACATTCCATTGCACAACCCTTTAGTTTTATATCACTTTGTTTAATAGGTAAATGTTGGTGATCAGCTACTCTTATTTGCAATTTAATTAGATCAACTCCTGTTACCATTTCAGTTATTGGGTGCTCTACTTGGATTCTTGTATTCATTTCGATAAAATAGTAGTTTTGATATTTATCTAATAGAAATTCAATTGTTCCTACTGAGTTATAGTTTACTGACTTACATGCTTTAATTGCGTCGGCACACATTTTTTCTCTTACTTCTTGCTTTAATATATGACATGGTGCTTCTTCTATTATTTTTTGGTTACGTCTTTGCATTGAGCAATCTCTTTCAAATA
>JAVWHP010000020.1:0-14836 GCA_036639955.1 Erysipelotrichaceae bacterium | reverse complement strand
GGAGTGTAACCACTCCCTCTATTTTTGCTTTAAGAAAGTGTCAGAAACGTGATACTTAATAGTTTAAACGTGTGTTGCGTATTACATTACAGTGTGAACTAGTATTTTATAATATTACTTGTTTTTTACTTCTAAAAGTGCTTAAAACGTGATTCCTGATAGTTTAAACGTGTGTTGCTTAAATCGGTTATTTTTACGCAACTACGCAACACTTTTCTGAGCAAAAGTGTTTAAAACCTTATTCCTGATAGTTTAAACGTGTGTGCAACACTTTCGAATTTGCGCAACACTTATAATATTAAAAAAAGCACTTAAAAGTGCTTAAACAATAGATTTATTAAATACTTCTAGTTGGTCAGGTGTGCATCTATTTCATCAAAATCTTCAGCATCTATGTCTTAGTTATAACTACTAGCTATATCTTTAATCTTAGCTAATCTATGTCTCATACCAGACTTAGATATAGTAGCACCATATCTTAAATGAAACTCCTCACATAAATCCATTAAAGAAGCTTCGGGTAATTCTTTTCTTAATATGGCTACTTCTTGAAGCTTCTTAGGTAAAGCATTAATTCCACTATAGTTCTCTATCTTTTCTATATCTTCTAATTGAGCTTTACCACTACTTAGTATTTTCATTTCATTAGCTAATTCACAATTATCTAATCTAGTAAAACTATTCATAAAATCTCTTTGTATACGTTGATCTTCAAAAGCAAATAAAGCATCACTACAACCTACACATCTTAAGAAATCAGATATCTTATCTGATTGCTTAAGATATACTACATGTTGACTTCTTCTTAAAATATATTTTGCAGGTAAATCATACTTATTCATCTTTTTAATTATAAAGTTAGATAACTCTTTAGTATTAGCTACAATTTCTAAATGATAATTAGAAGTAGTAGGTGAATTACAACTACCTTTAGCTAAAAAGACACCTCCTAAATAAGCTCTAATACAACAATCTTTATTAAATAAAGATTGTTTAGGATGAGTTTGTAATCCTTCATCATTTAATATACCTAAATCCATTAATATTTCTTTAGCTTTATTTAATACTCTAATTACATATATATTATTCTTTTTTAATTTCATTTTCTTTATTACAGATAATTGAGTTTCTACATTATATACATCTTTTAATAACTTCCAACATCTTTTAGCAGTAGTAGGGTTCTCACTTTTAATTACTAAAAACATTCCTTCTTTAGACATATTTAAAGTAGAACACATTTGTATTAAAGCAGCTAATTGTGCTTTCTGACAACACATATCTAATTCATTTTGGGTTATTTCTGTTTTTATAGTAGTAGTAAATGACATTAATTTTCTCCCTCTAATATTTCTTTAAATATCTTATATATTTTATCTGAATCATGTCTTATATAATTATCTTTTTGTTCTAATATATCAAAAGATAATAATTGATAATTATGATGTTCTTCTATAGCTTTTACTTGATAGCTTCCTTTTTCTTTATAGCGTTGTTCTAATTCTTTATTTAATTCATTATTATGTGTTATTACACAGTCTATTGCTCCTATAAAACTATGATCTTCTAAAGCATTTACATGATCTTCTAATGAATATCCATCACTTTCTCCTGGTTGAGACATAGCATTACATATATATATCTTTTTAGCTTCACTTACTTTTAGTGCTTGTTTAATTCCTTCTATTATTAGATTAGGTATTATACTAGTGTATAGACTTCCTATACCATATATAATATAGTCTGCACTTTTAATTGCTTTAATTGCTTTCTTAGATGCTTTTACTTCTTCATTATAAAATACTCTATGTATTTGATTATCAAATGCTGGTATATTAGATTCTCCTCTTACTATTGTTCCATCACTCATTTTAGCATATAGAGATATTACTTGTTCACTACTTGGTATTATATCTCCTTTTACTTTAAGTACTTTAGATATAGTTTGTACTGCTTCCATAAAGCTTCCTGTTGATTCACAAAGTGCTGTAAGGATAAGGTTACCTAGGTTATGGCCGCCAACATCTTCATCATCTCCTATAAATCTATAATCCATTAATGTTGCCATTAGGTTTTCAGACTCTGACATGGCCACCATAACGTTTCTTATATCGCCCATGGCTGGAATATTATATTGTTTTCTTAAACGTCCAGTAGAGCCTCCATCATCGGCGACTGTTACTATCGCTGAAATTTTAACATCTTCAAGACGTTTAAGACCACGTATAATAACTGCTAAACCTGTTCCTCCACCTATAACTACTATCTTCTTCATAACTATACCATTTCATCTCTATGGCCCTTAAAACAATGATACTTGACCTTATAATGATCATACAACCAATTGGTAATGGATACAGACCTATGATGACCACCAGTACATCCAATACCAATACTAAGATGTGTCTTACCTTCAATATTATACTGTTCTAAAGCATAATCTAAAAAACTAACCAAATACCTTAGAAATTCCTTCGTTTCTGGACAATCCATTACATAATTATATACATTAATATTATTCCCAGTGAGATTCTTTAACTCCTCTACATAAAATGGATTTGGTAAGAAACGTACATCAAATAATAAATCAGCATCTAAAGGAACTCCATGCTTATAACCAAAAGAAACAAAACTAATAGAAAACACTGGTTGTAAATTAAAAGCCAATTTAGATTCTAAAGCTTCTTTAAGTTTTAACTTAGATAACTTAGTAGTATCTATATGCAATATAGCATGTTCTTTTAAAGTTTCAAACATATCTCTTTCTACTTCTATAGCTTCTTCTAAAGTATTAGCTTTATTAAAAATTAAAAAAGGATGTTGTCTTCTAGTAAACTTATATCTTAATAATAATTTTTCATTACTAGCATCTAAAAATACTACTCTAATGTTAGCATTTATACTTTTAAAATAATTTAAATATTTAACATAGTCTAAAGCAGTAGTAGCTAAAGCTAAATTTTGATATCTAGGATCTGGTTTTTCATTTATAATAGTACCTAATTCATTAATTAATTGAACTGGAAATTGGTCAATACAATGATAACCCATATCTTCTAAAACTTGCATAGCAGTTGTTTTACCAGCACCAGACATTCCAGTAACTAATATTATGTTTTGTGTAGCCATATAATCACCTCATATTTATCTTAACACAACTAAGTATATAATGTTACACTTACCTTATAAAATCTTTAATAATTGTCAATTTTGTTATAGTATGATAGTGCTTACAAATTTTATGAAACAAAATAGCAATTATTTTATCACTTCAATTGACTGATACCCTAATAAAGTTTATAATATTAACATTAACGAAAGAGTTAATCTAGTATATATTATATGTACTTAGGAGAATTAAAACAAGGAGGTCAATGTAAATGACAAGAGTATTAAATTTCTCAGCAGGACCATCAGCAATGCCTGAATGGGTACTTAAAAAATGTGCCGAACAGATGTTGGAATATGGGAATAGCGGACAATCCGTAATGGAAATGTCACACCGTTCGAAAGACTTTACAAAAATAATTAATGACTGCGAGAAAAACTTACGCTCGCTTATGAACATACCTGATAATTATAAAGTATTATTCTTACAGGGTGGAGGATCAACACAGTTTGCTATGATACCTTTAAACCTATTAGGTAAGAATAATAAAGCAGTAGCTATTAATACAGGAGCTTGGAGTAAAAAAGCAATTAAAGAAATTAAAAAATTTGGTGATGTACATGTTATAGCAGATAGTGAACCAGATAACTTTACTTATATTCCTAAAGTAACTAAGGATATGATTGATAAAGATGCTGATTATGTTTATATTTGTGAAAATAACACTATATATGGTACTAAATATCATGAATTACCTGATACTGGAGATATTCCTTTAGTAGCTGATATATCTAGTTGTATTTGTAGTGAACCAATTGATATTACTAAATATGGTTTAGTATTTGCTGGAGCTCAAAAGAATATGGGACCTGCAGGATTAACAATAGTAATAGTTAGAGAAGATTTAATAGGACATCCTAAAGAAAACTGTCCAACTATGTTAGATTATGCTACTCATGCTAATGCAGATTCATTATATAATACTCCTCCTACATTTGCTATTTACGTTTGTGGATTAGTTGTAGAATGGTTATTAAATGAAATTGGTGGATTAGAAAATATGAAAGCAATTAATGATAAAAAAGCTAATTTATTATATGGATATTTAGATAATTCTAAAATGTTTAAAGGAACTGCTGCTAAAGAAGATCGTTCATTAATGAATGTACCATTTGTTACAGGTAATGATGAATTAGATGCTAAATTTATAAAAGAAGCAGTAGCTGCTGGATTTGTAAATGTTAAAGGACACAGAAGTGTTGGTGGTATGCGTGCAAGTATTTATAATGCTATGAGCGTTGAAGGTGTAGAAAAACTAGTAAACTTTATGAAAGAGTTTGAAAACAATAACTAAGGAGAAACATAATGTATAAAATTAAGACTATGAATAAAATAGCTGCTTGTGGATTAGATAGAATAGATTCTACTAAATATACAATTGCAGATGATATTAAAGATGAAGATGGAATTATCGTAAGAAGTGCTGCTTTACATGAATATGAAATGCCTGCTTCTTTAAAAGCTATTGCTAGAGCTGGTGCTGGAGTAAATAATATTCCATTAGATGAATGTAGTAAAAAAGGTATAGTAGTATTTAATACACCTGGAGCTAATGCTAATGCTGTTAAAGAGTTAGTAATGCTTGGGTTATTAGTTAGTGCTAGAAGAGTATATCCTGCAATGAAATGGGTACAGGAACAAGATACTAGTGCTGATATTGCTAAACTAGTTGAAAAAGGTAAAAGTCAATTTACTGGTCCAGAACTATTAGGTAAAACTTTAGGTGTTATCGGTCTTGGTGCTATCGGAATTAAGATTGCTAACTTAGCTACTAGCTTTGGAATGAAGGTATATGGTTATGATCCATTCTTATCTGTTGATAATGCTTGGAAACTAGATACTAAAGTAATACATGCTAATAAGATTGAAGAAGTATATGCTAATAGTGATTTCATTACTATTCATATTCCTCAGACTAATG
Organism: Erysipelotrichaceae bacterium; assembly: GCA_036639955.1. Taxonomy (GTDB): domain Bacteria; phylum Bacillota_I; class Bacilli_A; order Erysipelotrichales; family Erysipelotrichaceae; genus JAVWHP01. The sequence goes on along the minus strand of JAVWHP010000020.1, from coordinate 9,746 downwards.
AAACTAAGGGTACTATTTGTACTGAAAGCATTAGTAAGATGAAAGATGGAGTTAGAATCCTTAACTTTGCTCGTGGTGGTTTAGTTGTTGATGCTGATATCATTGCTGCTATTGAAAGTGGTAAAGTTTCTAACTATGTTACTGACTTCCCTAATGAAAAACTTCTTGGTATTGATGGTGTTATAGCTATCCCTCATTTAGGTGCTTCTACTCCTGAGTCTGAAGATAACTGTGCTATCATGGCTGCTGATGAACTTGTTAATTATTTAGAAAATGGTAATATTGTTAATTCAGTTAATATGCCAAATGTTAGTATGCCTAGATCTGGTCAAGGTCGTGTTGGTGTTATCCACTTAAATACACCTAATATGATTGCTCAAATCTCTAACGTATTATCAAAGAATAATTTAAACATTGAGAATCTAGTAAACAAATCAAGAGATGAATTCGCATACACACTTGTAGATGCAAATAATTCAATCTCAGATACAGTAATAGAAGAACTTAAAAATACAGAAAACGTTTTAGCTGTTAATGTTTATTAAAGAATAAGCCTTATAAATTAAGAACCTTTAAAGAGGTTCTTTTTATTATAATTTTGCATTACTATAATTAATAATATAGAGTATGATTCTAGAATTAATTAAGTAAAAAAGACCTTTTCAGGTCTTTTTTACTATCATTATTTTTTAGTTTATTTAAACTAACATAAATTTAAGATATAGCCCTAATTCTATGGGCTATAGCACTTTATGTTTAATCATTCGTTAAATTATCAAAGTAACCTTGAACTAAAACGAATGGAGTACCTTTATCACCAGAACCACTAGTTAAGTCACATAAAGAACCAATAAGATCAGTTAGACGACGAGGAGTAGTACCCTGAGAAGCCATATTACCAACTAAATCAGAATCTTTGTTCTTAATATAGTCACTAACGGCTGCCTTTAATTCATCGCCCTTTAAATCAGCAAAGTTATTATCAGCTAAATATTTAAGTTTAACTTCATTAGGAGTACCATCTAAACCTGGAGTATAGAAAGGAGAAACACATGGATCAGCTAGTTCCCAAATCTTACCCATTGGATCTTTAAATGCACCATCACCATAAACCATTACTTCAATATTTTTACCAGTTAATTCATTCAATTGTTTTTGAACTGATAAAACGAAAGGCATAGCATCTCTAGGGAAAAGTTTAATACTATCCTCAGTAGATTTATTAGAACCTAATAAACCGAACTTATCATTATAACCACTGCCATCAATAGACTCAGTTAAGATATCATCTAAACCTAATACTATTTCACCACCATTAGCCTTAAGAATACGCTTAGTACGAACTCTAGTATGGATATCACAAGTAATAACAGTCTTAGTATAATCTAAAATAGTTTTAGGATTATTAGCAAAAACTACTTCAACTTCAGCACCTTGTTCTTTAATAATATTAGAGTAGTATTCAACATAATCAACACCAGTAAATTGGTGAACATTACTACCAAACAATTCTCTATACTTAGCTAAACTTAATACATCTGAATAAGGATTAATACCTTTTTCATCTAATAAGTCAATATCAATTAAACTATTACCAACTTCATCAGAAGGATAAGAAAGCATAAGAACTACTTTTTTAACACCTTTAGCAATACCTTTTAAACAAATAGCAAATCTATTTCTTGAAAGGATTGGGAAGATAACTCCAACTGTTTCACCTTTAGTTTTATTTTTAACATCGCTAGCTATAGCATCAATAGAAGCATAGTTACCTTGACATCTAGCAACAATAGATTCTGTTACTGCTACTACATCTTTATCATTGAAAGTAAAAGAAGCACTTTTACTAGCGTTCATTACAGATTCTACTACGATTGAGGCAAGGTCTTCACCTTGTTTAACGATTGGTCCACGAATTCCACGAACTACTGTTCCAAGATTTCTTTCCATATATAAGATTCCTCCTGTACAAATATAATATTTGTAGTTATTTACTTGTATAGTATAATAGATTATAATATATAAGTAAAGTTAATATTTCTAAGACTTGATATAAGGAGAACTAATATGGATATTAAATTAGACTGGTATAAAATCTTTTATGAAGTTTGTGTAGGTGGAAGTTTTTCTTCTGCTAGTAAGAAGCTTTTTATTACACAGTCTGCTGTTTCACAAAGTATACATCAGTTAGAAAATAATATGCAAGTAATTCTCTTTACTCGTACTTCTAAAGGAGTAGAACTAACTCTAGAAGGACGAACATTGTATGAGCATGTATCAACTGCTCTAAATATGATTGAACGAGGACAACAACGTATAGCAGCTCTACAAAGTTTAGAATATGGTGAATTAAAGATAGGAGCTGCTGATACGTTTGTAAGTAAATACTTATTATCATATTTAGAACAGTTTAATAAGGAATATCCTAAGATTCATCTTGAAGTCATTAATCGAACTACTAAACAAATCCAAGCACTATTAAATAATGGAGATATAGAAATAGGATTTGTTAACTTGCCTATAGATGACATCAAGTTGAATATAAAACCTATACTTAATATTCATGATATATTTGTATGTGGATCTAAATATAAAAAGTATAGTGATAATCCAATAGACTTAACAACACTATCTAGTATGCCCCTAATTCTATTAGAAAAAACAGCAAGTAGTAGAACTTACTTAGATGATTATTTTATATCTAATGGTATAAACCTAAATCCAGAAATAGAATTAGGTTCTCATGAACTACTACTTCAATTAGCTAAAATAAATCTAGGAGTTTCCTGTGTTATAGAAGAATTCTCTTCTGAATATCTATCTAATAAAACATTATATAAATTGAATTTAACTAAAGAAGTGCCTATGCGTAAAATTGCATTAGCTACACGTAACGATATAACGTTAAGTGTAGCAGCTAAAGCTTTCATAGCATTATTTAATAAATAAAGGGATTATAGCATATAGCTATAGTCCCTTTATTTATTATTTATATATGTAACTGCATTTTGACCAGCAATAGCTCCATCACTACAAGCAGTTACTACTTGTCGTAGATTCTTTACTATTACATCTCCAGCAGCAAATATACCTTTAACTTTAGTATTCATATCATTATCTACTATTATATAACCATCTTCATTAGTTATATCTAAATCATTAACAAACTCACTAATAGCACTATTACCAACAAAAGGAAATACCCCACTAACAGGTATATCTCTCTCCATATCATTATCTTTAATTAATAAACTACTAACCCGATCATTTACTCCCTTAATCATTATCGGAACAGACTTATAATAAACTTCAACCTTCTTATTAGCTAATATCTTATCTATATATATAGGATCAGCTCTAAATACATCTCTTCTTACAATTAGATGTACTTTACTTACAAATCTAGTTAGAAACTCAGCTTCTTCTAAAGCTGAGTTTCCCCCACCTATAACAGCTACTTCTTTATTGCGATAGAATGGTGCATCACATACTGCACAATAAGATACGCCTTTGCTTGTGAATTCTAATTCTCCTGGAATATTCATTAATTTAGGTTTAGTACCACTAGCTATAATAACAGCTTTAGCTTCATAACTTTCTTTATTACATTCTATGTTAAAGCTGTTATTTACTTTATTAATTTTAATTACTTTATCACTTATAATATTAGCATTAAAACTAGTAGCGTGGCCTAACATACTTAGCGCTAGTTCAGCTCCATTTATACTAGTATAGCCTGGATAGTTTTCTATAAGATCAGTATTTAGTAGTTTACCTCCAGGTGCTCCATTCTCTATAATTAGTACACTAGCGTTAGATCTACTAGCATATAAAGCAGCACTTAACCCAGCAGGTCCACCACCTACAATTATAATATCGTATTGTCGCTCCATTCATGTTCCTCCTCTACTAGAGTAATAATCTCTTTTAAGTTCTTAATTACTAAATTAGGTTTAGTTGCTAATAGTTCAGCTTCAGCACCTTTAGGTGCAAAAGCTACACTATAACAGCCTAAGTTTTTAGCTGCTATAATATCATTCTTATTATCACCTATATATATTACATCATCATGTCCTTTTAATAATAAATCACATACTTTAAGTAAGCAATCAGGTGCAGGCTTAGGAAATTCTACTTGGTCACATCCTACTACAGCATCAACATATTTATCAAGTTTAGACCATAATAATCCACGTTCTACTAAGGCAGTAAGTTTATTACTAGCTACAGCTACATCGTATTCATTATCTTTTAAATATTTTAATGTTGAAGTTGAGTTTGGAAAATTTTTAACAAACTCATCATGGTGTTCAAAATTATAATCTCTATAACATTTAATTAATTCAGGACACATATCTTCTTCAAAATAAAGACTAAAACTTTGTAAAAGTGTAGGTCCTAAGAAACTCTTTAATTCTTCTTTAGTTAATTCATATTCTGGTTTATAAACTTCAAATGTATGGATAAAACTATTAAATATTAGTTGTTCTGTATCTAATAGTGTACCATCTAAATCAAAGATTACGACTGGTTTTTGTTTAGCAAATGGATAAAACTTCTTAAATACTTTATCCCAAATTCCATATATTCCTAGGATACCAAATATAATAAATAAGATACTTATAAGTTGTGCTACTCTTATATTACCTAACATTAGAGAATCAGTTCTCATACTTTCTACTAACAGGCGTACCATACCATACCATGTGAAATAAGCAAATGCCATATCTCCACGTTTTTTACGTCCATACTTCTTATATACTGTTCTAATAATTATAAAACCTATAAGGTTACCTATAGCTTCAAATATAAATGTTGGTTGATAGTATTGTCCATTAATTAACATACCTTCTTTTATAAAGTTTGGCCACCCATTATAAAAGCTTTCTTTAACTGCTTCTCCATAAGCCTCTTGATTAATAAAATTTCCCCATCTTCCAATTGCTTGCGCTATTAATACATTAGGAAATACTGCATCAGCTATTCTTAATCCATTTATTGAATGTTTCTTAAAGTAATATACTCCATAGGCTAATCCTACGATTAAACCTCCATGAATTGCTAATCCACCTTCCCAAATTTTAAATATTCTTATTGGGTCTTTAGCATAGGTACTCCATTCAAATATTACATACCATAAGCGTGCTCCAATTATTGATAATGGTACTAAATTTAAAAAGAAGTTTTCAAATAATTCTGTTTTATAGCCCATTTTCTTTATTGTTTTCATTGATAAATAATATGCTAGAAAGGCTCCACATACTATGAATAATGCATACCATGTTATTTTTAATGTTCCGATACTTAATACTACTTTACTTGTTGGAAATAATTCCATAATACCCTCCTATGCTTGATTATTTTTAGCTATAAAATCAAGTACTCTTTGTTCAAATTCTTTAGCGCTATCTAATCCCATTTCTGTTAATGAGAAGTTAGTTACAGCTGATTCTATAATTACTGCCATAGATCTTCCTTCTCTTACTGGTACGCATATTTTAGGTACATTAACGTCTAATATATTTTCAAATTTCTTTTCTTCTATTCCGACGCGGTCGTAATCTGCGTTACGATCCCATCGTTCAAGTGATACAACAAAGTCTACATGGGTTTTACTCATTACAGTACTTGCTCCAAACATTCTAGATACATTAATGATTCCTATACCACGTATTTCTAACATTCCTTGTAATAGTTCAGGTGACATACCTATAATTTCATTATGAATACGGTAGCAGTCAACGCGATCATCAGCTACAAGTTGATGACCACGTTTAACTAATTCTAGAGCTATTTCTGATTTACCCATTCCAGATTCTCCACGTATTAATACACCTTTACCATAAATATTTAATAGACCTCCATGTAAACATTCATAAGAAGCTAACATCTCATCTAAATAAGCAATTAAATCTACTATAAGTCTAGTAGTTTGATTACCAGATACTAAAATAGGAAAGTTCTTACTATTAGCAACTTCTTTCATAACTTTAGGACAAGCATGATTCTTAGATATAATTATAGCAGGAGTCAATTCATTAGTTATAAAATCAAAAGCCTCTCTTTGTCTATCTTCACTAATAGTATTAATATAGGCGATTTCCTTATCGCCTAATATAACAATCCTTTTTGCCTGTGAGTAATCAAAATACCCAGCTAATTCTAATCCAGGTCTATTAGTATCTGCTATTTCTATAATTCTTTGTAGAGATTCTTCATCTCCTGTTAGTTGTTCTAAATTAAAATTTTCTTTTAAATTCTTTACTACTACTTTAGTATCATTTTTGCTCATCTTATTTCCCTCTTTCCAATACTTTTTTTAAGTATTTTCCTGTGTAGCTTTCTTCTACTTTTATAATTTCTTCAGGTGTTCCACTAGCTATAATTGTTCCACCTTCATCTCCACCTTCAGGTCCAATATCTATTACATAATCTGCACATTTAATAATATCTAGATTATGTTCGATTACTACAACACTATCTCCATTATCTACTATTCTTTGTAAAACTTCAAGTAGCTTAGCTACATCATGTGTATGTAAACCAGTTGTTGGTTCATCTAATACGAATAGAGTTTTACCAGTAGCTGGTTTTTGTAATTCACTAGCTAACTTAACTCTTTGAGCTTCTCCTCCTGACAGAGTTGTTGCTGATTGTCCTAGTTTAATATATCCTAGTCCTACATCTTTAAGTATTTGTAGTTTGTGTTTAATTTTATGTAGTGATGAGAAGTACTCAATAGCTTCTTCTACTGACATATCTAACACATCATATATATTCTTACCTTTATAGGTTACTTGTAGTGTTTCTTCATTATAACGTTTACCTTTACATTCTTCACATTCTACATATACATCTGGAAGGAAATGCATAGCTATTCTTATTATTCCATCTCCTTGACATGCTTCACAACGTCCTCCTTTAACATTAAAGGAGAATCTTCCTTTTTCATATCCACGCATTTTAGCTTCACTTGTTTGAGCAAATAAATCTCTTATATCATCAAATACTCCAGTATAAGTAGCTGGATTACTTCTAGGTGTTCTTCCAATTGGATCTTGTGATATATCTATAATCTTATCTATATATTTTAATCCTTTTATTTTATCATGTAGTCCTGGTTTAATTCTAACTCTACCAAGTGCATGCATAATTCCTTTACTTAATATTTCATTTACTAAAGATGACTTACCTGAACCACTTACTCCACTTACTACACACAACGTTCCTAATGGAAACTTAACACTAACATTCTTTAAATTATTTTCCTTAGCATTAATTACTTCTAAACATTTACCATTCCCTTTACGGCGATTAGTCGGAACTTCTATTCTCAACTTCCCTGCTAAATATTGGCCTGTAATCGAATTTTCATTTTCCATAAGTTGTGCAGGAGTCCCTTGTGCAACTAGTTGTCCACCATGAATACCAGCACCTGGGCCAATATCTATTATATAATCCGACGCTAGCATTGTATCTTCATCATGTTCAACAACAATTAATGAATTACCTAAATCTCTCATCTTCTTTAATGTTTCTATTAAACGATCATTATCTCTTTGGTGTAAACCAATACTAGGTTCATCTAATACATATAATACACCTGATAATCTAGAACCTATTTGGGTAGCTAATCTAATTCTTTGGGCTTCACCACCTGAAAGTGTACCGGCTAAACGATCAAGACTTAAATAATTTAAACCTACATTCTTAAGGAAATTTAATCTTTCATTAATTTCTTTAAGGATTAATTTAGCTATATCTTTTTGTTGGTTAGTAAGCTCTAATTTATTCATATAAATTAGAGCTTCTTTAACGCTCATTTTAGTCCACTCATTAATATTTTTAGAACCAACATAAACGCTTAATGCTTGTGGATTTAAACGTGCACCATTACAAACTGGACAAGTAGCTTCAGCTAAGAATGTTGCATACCATTCTCTTGACATAGTAGAAGTAGTCTCTAAGAAACGACGCTCAATTAAAGTACAAATACCCTCTACAAACTCAACCTTATGAATAGTACTACCACTCTTACTAAAGATATCATATTCTATGATATCTTTAGAACCAAACAATAGATATTCCATGTTCTTCTTACTAATCTTCTTTATAGGTAAATCCATATCTATATTATAATAATTACATAGTACCTTAAACTTTTGCCATTCTAAATTATCCTTAGATATAATATTCTTATAATATATTATTCCACCTTCATTAATACTCTTATCCCTATTAGGTATTAAATAATCAACATCTACTTTTTGAGTAATACCTAAACCTTTACAATGTTCACAAGCACCAAAAGGAGCATTAAATGAAAATAACTTAGGTTCTAATTTAGGTATAGAAAACCCACAATACTTACAAGCATAATTACTAGAAAATAATATTTCTTCTTTATCATAAGCAACTATTGCATTTCCTTCAGCTAACTTTAAGGCTGTTTCTAAAGAATCATTTATTCTACTTCGATCACTACCTTTAATTATTCTATCTACTACTACATCTATATTATGTCTTTTATTCTTTTCTAATGGTTCTACATCTTCTAAATATTTAATTTCATGATCTACTCTAACTCTTACATATCCTTCTTTAGCTAAGTTTTCTAATAGATCTTTAAAGGTACCTTTTTGGTCTTTAATAATAGGTGCTAATATTTGAATTCTAGTTTTATCTTCTATTTCACATACTCTATCTACCATTGTTTTTAATGTTTGTGAAGTAATAGGTTCATGATGTGTAGGACAATAAGGTACTCCAATTCTAGCATACATTAATCTTAAATAATCATAAATTTCAGTAGCTGTACCTACTGTACTTCTAGGATTATTACTAGTAGTCTTTTGATCAATTGATATAGCTGGAGATAATCCCTCTATAGAATCAACATCAGGTTTTTCAGAATTACCTAAAAATTGTCTAGCATAAGCTGATAAAGACTCAACATATCTTCTTTGTCCCTCAGCATAAATTGTATCAAATGCTAATGATGTCTTACCTGATCCACTTACGCCTGTCATAATAACAAACTTATTTCTAGGTACATCAACATCTATATTTTTTAAATTATTTTCTCTTGCTCCTCTAACACTAATTACATCTTTCATAGTTACACCTCTATTCATCTAATATTATACAATAGTATGGCATAAACTACTATTCATTAAACTGTTTTCTTTTAGTATATCTTTACAACAAAATAAGCCACTAGTTACCTAGTGACTTATTTTGTTTATAATACATTATTCCTTATTGTTTATTCTTCATTACTTCCAATTTTCTTAACAACTAAATATACTTCTTATTTTGGAAAGCACCAAATAAATATAAGATAGGTAAAATAAATGATACAGCATGACTAGTTAAATCACCATTACTAGGACTATCAATCAATAAGAAACTAGCCCAAACAACACCAATTAATATAATACCAAGCACGACACAAACCATATAACTAGAAGGCTTTTTAGCTAAAGATAAGGCAGCTAAACCAGCAATGATTTCTGTAATAGGTAAAGCAAACATGAAAACCTTATTCATAGCTGTTCTATCAGCAAAAGCAACTACATCAGGATTCTTAGTCATAATTACACTAACTGCAACTCCTAAAGCAATTAAACCAGCAAGTAATTCTAATACTCCCATAAACTTTAATAATTTACTGTGACCTTGATCCATAATCTGTTCTCCTCTCGACTTATTATAAGTCAATAATTATGTATAAGATAACTCTTATT
>JAVWHP010000019.1:0-19552 GCA_036639955.1 Erysipelotrichaceae bacterium | reverse complement strand
TTAAACCTCCTCAAAATATGTGTCTGGATTATTTGGGTCAAATTTCTCATTTGCCCACATAATAGTAACCATATCTTTATCTCCAACATTAATAATATTGTGTGTATAACCTGTTGGTATATCAATCACTTCTAATTTTTCTTCACTTACATAATAATCAATTACTTCATCACTATATATATCTCTAAACTGGATTAATCCTTTACCACTCACTACTAGGAATTTTTCATTCTTAGAATGGTGCCAATGGTTTCCTTTAGTGATACCAGGTTTTGATATGTTCACACTAACTTGTCCATGTTCATTTGTCTTAAGTATTTCTGTAAAAGATCCTCGATTATCCACATTCATTTTTAATGGATATGAGAACTTATCTTTAGGTAAATAACTTAAGTAAGTAGAATATAGTTTACTTATTAATGGATTTCCCATATTGACTACTTCTAAATCTTTTCTAGATTCTTTAAAACTATAAATAGTTTTGCTTAATTCATCTAGTGTAATTTTATATTCAGGAAGAACTTTACATTCATTGTTTACCATAGTAGGTTTTCCACTAATACAATTTAATATCTCTTTTACTACATCATCAACATAACATAATATTAGTTCTGCTTCTGGATTACTTACACTAATTTCTAAATCATTAGCAATGTTATAACACCAAGTAGCAGTTACACTGTTATAGTTAGGTCTACACCATTTACCGAATAAATTAGCAAAACGATAAATATAAACCTCGGAGTTGTTCTCTTTAGCATGTTTAAGAAGTAGTTCTTCGCCTTCCTTCTTACTTTTTCCGTAGTCATTATCTTTTGCTGCTTGAATAGATGAGCTTATAATAATTGGAGCTTTATTATTCGATGCTTCTAGATAACTACATAAAGTTTCTGTAAACCCTGCATTTCCCTCATAAAACTCTTTAGGATCAGTTGGTCTATTGATACCTGCTAAATGCACTACAAATTCTGCTTTAGCAGCATATTCTTTTAACTCTTCTTTAGTGTTATTTATATCAAATTTAAGAACTTCAATATCAGGCATAGTAGATAGTGTGGCAGTTAGGTTTTTGCCTAAGAAACCATTTGCTCCTGTTACTAATACCTTCATTATTTACGGTTCCAATCTTCAAGTTCTTCTCTAATGTATTTTAATGATAGTAATTTAGCTTTAACAGCTTCAACATCTAACAACTCTGTGTTATCTGAATTAAATTCAGTTAACTGAGTCTTTGCATCTGTACCTTCTTTAAAGTACTTATCATAGTTTAAGTCACGTTTATCACATGGTACTTGATAGAAATTTCCACGGTCAATTGCATGAGCACATTCTTCATTCGTTAAAAGTGTTTCATACATTTTTTCGCCATGTCTGATTCCAATTACACGATTAGGAGTAGTGAAACCAAATAACTCTTTTACTGCTTGTGCTAATATTTCCACTGTACAAGCTGGAGCTTTTTGCACCATAATATCTCCTGAGTTAGCATTTTTGAATGCATATATAACTAAGTCTACCGCTTCTTCAAGACTCATGATAAATCTAGTCATTTCAGGTTCAGTTAAAGTTAATTCTTTTCCTTCTCTAATTTGTTGAATAAATAAAGGTACTACCGATCCTCTTGAACATAATACATTACCGTATCGTGTACAACATATAGATGTCTTTTCTGGATCCACAGTTCTCGATTTAGCTACAATTACTTTTTCCATCATAGCTTTACTAGTACCCATTGCATTTACTGGATATGCCGCTTTATCAGTACTCAAGCATATTACTTTCTTAACTCCTTCTTCAATAGCTGCTGTCAATACATTGTCTGTACCAATAACATTAGTTTTAACCGCTTCTATAGGGAAAAATTCACAACTAGGTACTTGCTTAAGCGCTGCTGCATGGAAAATGTAATCAACTCCATGAATGGCATTCTTTACACTTTGTAAATCTCTTACATCTCCAATATAGAATTTGATTTTATTGTTATTGTAAATTTTACGCATATCATCTTGTTTCTTTTCATCTCTACTAAATATTCTAATTTCTTTTATATCAGTATTTAAAAAACCTTCTAATACTGCGTTTCCAAATGATCCAGTTCCTCCTGTAATCATTAATATTTTCCCTTCAAACATATTAACACTCCTTTTCTAATGTTCGTTCTAGCGAACTTATAAATTTTTCTATAGTAAAGTTTTCTTTAAAATATTCTCTACCGTTATTACCATATTCTTCTAATAAAGAAGAATCACAAATATATTTTTCAAATATTTCTGCCAAACCTTTATAATCATCAGCTTCGGCGCATAGCCCACATTTAGCTTCTTTTATAATATCCATGGAACCACCGTTTATACAACCAGCGATAGGTCTACCGGCACCCATATAGCCTTGTAGTTTTGCTGGTATAGTATTACTTACAAAAGTACCACCTTCTAAAGTTAATAAGAACACGTCAGCATCTTCATAATATTTCTTAATTTTACTCAAAGGTTTTCTTCCATAAAACTTGAATGAATTCTCTAGTTTATTCTCTATAACTAGTTTTTTTAATTCTTTCATATAAGATCCATCACCTAAAATCCCAACTTCAATTCTATTCAATGATGAAGGTTTAACTACTGATAAAGCTTTTATAATCACTTGTAAATTTTGCGCTTTACCAATGTTACCTGCAAATAAGAATTTTACCTTATCTCTGCTATGAATAGCATTTGAATAAGTTAAATATTCATTTTCTGCATGATTTGCTAGAAATGAAATATTCTCTCTTTTCACTTTACATTCAGTAACAAGATAATCAGTAAAGCCATTTGACGACACTAATATCTTGTCACATTTTCTATATAAATAGCTACTAAACTTTCCTATCTGTTTATATATGAATGAGTTTTCGTTGATTCCATAGGATTTTAAAGATTCTGGCCATATATCTAAACAACTTATTACTAGTTTACATTTTGAATGCTTTTTTGCATTAATGGCTGCTACCATCTGTGTTATAGGAGACATCTGATAGCAATAGACAACATCATACTTTTCAATCATCAGTCTTGCCCTAATACTTCCATTTATCATAAAGGATAGATAGTTAAAACAAAGTTTAATTGGATTGGAGCCTCTACCTATAAGATTAGTTCTCTTAATTATAACATTTTTTATTTTTTGGTTACGATTTCTGAACCACTTATAATCCTTTAAAATTTTCCCTTCTGGATAATTTGGTAAACCAGTAAGAACAGTCACTTCATGACCATTTTTGGCAAGTTCCTCGCATATATCTGTAATTCTGAACTGTTCAGGATAATAATATTGCGTAACTACTAATATTTTCATTTGACTTCACCATTCATACTTTCTTCCACATTCAAAATTAGTAGCATTTTTATACCTTTTGATATTCTATACAAATATTCTTTTGAAACAGCAATTTTATTAAAATCACTCCCTTTAATAATAAAATCTAATTTTGAAATTATAATATGCATAAAATCAAAACGGCGTATACATCTTATAAGTCTATAAATACTATTGTTCATAATATAAATTACCAAAAATCTTAGATACCATTTTATTTTTGCCAATCAAAAATTGAAGCAAATTATTAAATATAGATATTTTATGAACGTTGATATTCATTGAATCAGATAAATTAAAAATATATGATGATGTACATAAATAATCATTATTTTGTGGTAAGTATATACCACGTTCATCGCCCTCAATAATTTCACTAATATAAGTTGATAAAACATTTACATCTATATAACTTCTCTTATTTTGTATAGTTGGAAACATTCTTATGATTTTAACAACCTTTATCAACTTACTTAAATTGCCTGGACTATTTTCACCGTATACCATAGGAGGTCTAATAATACAAATCTTGAATTTATCGGATTCTAAACTAGCCAACAATTTCTCAGCTTCATTTTTACTTTTACCATAATTTGTTTTTGGGCTTGGTTCTGTTTCTATAGTAATAGGTGCTTCGCTTTGTACTAATCCATAAACACTCATAGAACTCATAAAAATAAAATGTCTTACGCCTTCATCTTTTGCCTTCTTAGCTATTTCAACTGCAAGATCTCGATTAACTTTATAATAAAGATAAGCATTTTCTTTAGTTTCTCTAATATGTGCGATACCTGCCACATGATAAATTGTATCATATTTTGAAAAATCTATTTTTTTCCATTCGTTCCCGGTTACGTCCAGCTCTTCAACATAAAATTTGTCAGTATGCTTTCTTAGTTCATCTCTCACATGTGTACCAATATAACTGCCTTTACCTGTAATAAGAATTTTTTTCATGATTTTCCCTCCTTTACACCATCTGATTTAAGTACACTAGTTATAGTTCCAAAGAATAACTTGCAATCATTTAAGAACGTAACATTCTTTGCGTATTCACCGTCTAGTGACGCCTTAATCGAAATTTCTAATTCATCACGTCCACTAATTTGAGCTAGTCCTGTAAGTCCAGGTACTAATTTAGATGATCCGTTCTTCTCTCTTAAAATATTTAAATCTACTTGGTTTTCTAGACTAGGTCTAGGCCCAATAATACTCATTTGCCCAGCTAATATATTGAACAATTGTGGAAGTTCGTCAAGACTAGTCTTTCTTAAGAACTTACCAATCGAGGTAATATATTGATCAGGATTAGTTAACAGATGAGTTGGACAATCCTTTGGAGTGTCTATTCTCATTGTTCTAAATTTAAATATTTTAAATAAAGTTTTATCTTTACCGACTCTTTCTTGTTTAAATAAGACTGGCCCGGGAGAAGTTAATTTAATTACTATACTAACGACTAAAAGGATTGGTGATAAAATCACTAATCCTATAAACGATAGTACTAAATCAATAAGTCTCTTGAATATCTTTTTATACATATACATACCCCTTAGTTAATCTCTTTGTTATCATCTTTGATTAATTCCAAAATCAGATCTTTGATTTCAACATTAGTTGTCTTACCATCTAAGCAATTTTTCAACTGTTTAAGCTTATCATCAATAAACTTTCGTTCCATAGGAATAATTTCATTTACAAAGATTAAATCATTAGAAGTTGTATACCTTTTTTCTACACCTAGTTTAAGTTCTTCGAACATTTTTTCACCAGGTCTTAAACCAATTTCCTTTATTTCAATATCTCTACCTGGAGTTAAACCAGATAATCTTATTAACTTTTCAGCTAATGATAAAATTTTTACCGGTTCCCCCATATCCAAAACAAATATTTCGCCTTTGTCTGCATATGAACCAGCTTCTAACACTAGTTGTGCGGCTTCTGGAATTGTCATGAAATATCTTGTAATATCCTTATGAGTAATTGTTACCGGTCCACCTTCTTTAATTTGTTCTTTAAAGATTGGTATAACAGAACCATTAGACCCTAATACATTACCGAATCTAACTGCTGCTATTTTAGTAACTCCATTGTTCCCATATGATTGGAGTATCATCTCAGTCATACGTTTACTCGCTCCCATTACATTAGTTGGATTAACTGCTTTATCTGTACTAATCATAATGAAACGTTTTACTTTACTCTTTATACAAGCTTTAATTACATTCTGTGTCCCAAATACATTATTCTTTATTGCTTCAACTGGTCTTGTTTCCATTAAAGGCACATGCTTATGTGCCGCTGCGTGGAACACAACTCCAGGTCTTTCATTAGCCATTATATAATTAATTGCTTTCTCATCTCTTATACTAGCTACTAAGGAAACAATAGAAACGTTTTCATCTAGTCTTCCATGTCTTCTATTTCTATTGAATTCTTGTTCTAACATGTATAAACCATTTTCATTAACATCTAACATCAACAGTTTATTAGGCTTAAACTTAACAAGTTGTCTACATAATTCACTTCCAATAGATCCACCAGCTCCAGTAACTAATACTGTCTCTCCAGTTATATATGTAGCTATCTTATGTTGGTCTAGATGAACTTCACCTCTACCTAGCAAATCTTCAATAGAAATATCTTCGACCGAAACATCGCTCTTACCGTCTAGACTTTCACTAACAATCTTTCTTTTAAGTATCTTAGTTTCCAACCCCTTACAGGTTTGGCATATATCTAATATTCTTTCAATCTCATTTTTAGTAGCACTAGGCATAGCTAAATATATTCTTTCTATTCTATATTTATTAACAATATCTGGAATATCAAATGTAGTACCTAATACTTCATATCCTGAAATAGTCTTTTTAGCTTTTAAATCATCTACAAAACCTACTAGGTTAACATTCAAACTTGGATTATTCACTATATCCTTCATAAGGATATAGCCTCCATCACCTGCTCCAGCTATAATAGTTCTTATACATATATCTTGATTTATTCTCTGATGGTTTCTTAATAAACGATACATCATTCTTAAATTACACATAAATAATATAGATAATATTCCACCAAAACATATTATCGAATTGAATACATCAACTTTTATAAAAACAATATTTATCAGTAAAACTGAAATTGTTGCCACTAAAATTGATAAACCAATTCTAAACACTTCTTTTATCCCTATATATCTCCACAAACTCTTATGTATCTTAAACCCAATTAAAACTACACCATATACAATTAGAACTATTATAATAAGAATAATTGAAGAATCATTCTTAAATATTAATTCTAAATTAAAGTTATATCCTATAAGAAAAGAGAACATAAAGGATGCAAAAACCCACATTAGGTCAATAACAAATAGTAGTATTTCTCTATTCTTTAAATAGTAGTCGTTACTTAATATTTTATCTAACATAAAGTCCTCCTTAACCGTTCATAATTGTAACATATATTACTATTAAATAATAGGTTTAATGTGAAGTTTTACTTATATTTAATACGTTACAACAATAATATAACAAAGACATATCACAGATATGTCTTTGTTAGCTTCATTTTTTATCTTTCATCCATCGTTTCTTTTATTAATCTTTGTGCTTCAGTAACAGTATCCATGTTAGGATAAGATACATATGCATTAAATCCATTAGCTGGCGTCCAATCAGTTCCACTTAGAGAATAAGAGCTAATAGTCCACCTAGCCATATCATCTAATTGCATTCTTACTAAAGATTTAATATCAGAGTCTGATAAATCCGTTTGAAACGATCCACCAACAGCATCTAAGAAATTTATATAATTAGTTATAATTTCAGCACTAGTTACTTTATTTATAATAGCCTCAAGAACTCTAGTTTGGTTCTTAATACGTCCATTATCTCCTCCAGCAACATTATATCTTTCTCTTGCGAATGCTAAGGCATAAGCTACTGCTAAATGATAAGTAACAACATTATTCGCCAATGGTAATTTGTAAAACGCAAATGTATTTTCGACACATAGAGCTATAAAATATTAAAATCAGATAAAAATTTTACATTCGTAGGGATTCTATTTCATTCATATTTATTTTCTTATAACATTGCTTATGGTTTTACTATCAATATTTATTATTTAATTTCACTGCATTTCCAAGGCATGATAAATTATTATTTTTTAAATTTTTTTTCATTAAAATACCTCCATAGCATAAATATTAGGTAAGTCAAGTTTATCAATAATCTTATACTATATTTTTGTTAAAATACTATTTCTATAGATTAATCAAGATTTTTACCAATTATAAAGCTATACACTTTGTTAATAAGCACTATCCATCTCATTTAACCGCCTTTAAAATGATTCTCTCTTTTTCTACTACGATTTTGTATAAAGTTCTGTCCTTGATGCTATCTTTTGATTCAAATAGGGAATTATATAAATTAATAAAATCTTCGTCTGTATCATATAAGAAAACGTAATCATTCAATTCTAAAGTTTTCTCCCATTCAGCAACTGAAATCTTCTTCGTATACATATCTTTTTCGTCATTTGGAACTCCAATAATTAATCTATCGAAACTCTCTAATTTTTCTCTAGTGTAGAAGCGCATTACCCAATATTCGTAACCTGCACTTTTTGTAGTGACAAAATTCACTTTATGTTTACCTTTAGGTAATTTATTTAAAATGTCTTTACTAGTAGTATCATATATCTCCATTTTATTAACAATAACCTTTTTATTATAAAATGTTGTTATAAAATAGTCCCATCTACAGAACATAGTAAAGATAACTAGCATTATTAAGGTAATATTTCTATTATTGTATCTTATGAATGCACTAATTATGAACACGCAAACAAACATAAATAAAGGTAAGAGATAAATTGATACATACCTCGTAAAAGAAGCAAGAGTTAAAGCTTCATATTCACTAAATCGAAAAATGTAGGCAGTCAACATGCCAAATAAATAAATGCCAAAAAAAGAAAATAGTATAATCATAAAAGTTTTATGCTCACTTTTCTTGCTACTGTTTGCATAATTATAAAAACTTAATATCGTAATTAAAACAAGACATGCGACTATATTGAAATCAATTCCTGAAACAGTAAAAATAACAGTTTTTCTGATTGCTTCAATAAAATTTTTAACAACATCACTTTTATAGGAAATGTCATTACCTATTAATGAATTTAACAACACTTTAACATCAACTGGCTCTGAGAAGGCTAACGACGCTTTATTAAGATGTAAGCAAACTTTCCAAGATAAAATTGACATGCTAAAAGAAGAAATAACTGGAATAGACCTCTTAAAAACTTGTTTTAATCTATCTTTAGGCTTATGCTCGTTTTCTATATAAATCTTATAACAAATTAAAATAATAAGTACAACACCAAGAAACTTTCCTACATCCTTTATTAAAGGCAAGAATGCCGCAATCAAACACCAATTAATTAAGTTGAACTTAGAATGGGAACTATTTAAATATACACTTGTTATTCCATAAAAGAAAATAATACCCAGGAATTGGTCAACATATATGGTTGAAAAAAAATAATTATAAAATACACTTGGTAACATAAACAAAAAAATCGCAGCACCTATCGTTTTAAGAAAACTTTTATTATCATTTTTTTCCAGAAATGATAACGTAAAAGAAATGCATATAATTTGTTGTGCTACATATAATACATATTGAACAAATTCACCACGGTAATATTGCGGTAAAAAAAGAAAAATGGAATTAGCAGGTGGGTATGAACTAAAATACGACATAGAAGCGTGATTAGAAGATAATACACCTTCCAAATACATCATCTTGACTACATCGCCCCAATGAGTGAATTCATCCCACCAACTTAATACAGCCCCACGATAATACAACATAAAGAAAATAACGAAAGCTATCCATATTGCCAACACTGGTGTAAAAAGGAATTTTAATAAACTTTTCTTTTCATTTGATTTGCAAAACAAAATTAGACTAAAAGAATAAAAAAGAAATGATGCAAATAAAATAACATTCGCCCCAAAATCCAGCAAATTAAAAAGACCAAATAAATACACAACCAATATGTTTATCATAATCGAAATCGGTATTGTTACCCCGATTTTTTTTTGATATCTTATACTTATAAAAGTCGCCATTCCTAAAATAACAAACAATAATACTAATATTCCCATCTCTATTCTCCTTTAAATATAATTTCATTTTGTATCTTATAACTTATTAAAAATAGACTGAAATCAACTAAAATTTTTACAAATACTGCGTTAAGATGTAAAAGATCACTAATTGAAAAAACGAGACACGCAGAACATAGCATTTGTATTAAACACAAAATCCAATAATAAAATATTATTTTTATATTTTTTTTATTTGATTTAAAAACGACATTCTTATTAACTGAAAAGTTAAACATAGAAGAAATAAATCTTGAAAGAATAGTGCTGAATAAAATATTGTTGAAATCCAATTTAAATTTAAAAGGTAAAAAGATCAACAACGAAAATAAAGTTATATCTATAATTGAAGACACAATACCAGAAGCCGCAAACGCAAAGAACTTCTTAAACATAATCATATATATTTTCACAGAATCAAATATAGGATTAAAATGTGTTTCTTTATTATTATCTTCATAAACAGTTTCAATGCTTTCTTCCAAGAAATATTCATTAGCCTTAACTTTAGTCCCTTCAATAAGCATATTGATTTCAAAATCAAACTTTTCCCCATTAAGTTTTAGAAATTTTTTCAAATCGGCACTATTTATCCCTCGTAAACCCGTCTGAGTATCATTGATTTTAATTCCATATAACATTTTAAAAACTTGAGTTGTTATTTTATTGCCAAATTTTGATTTGATAGGTACATTTTTTTGATTAAAATTTCTTTTACCTAAAACCAAGCATTTTTGATTATTAAATAAACTTTTTGCTACAATTAATGTGTCCTTTGCTGTATGCTGACCGTCAGCATCCGCGGTAACAACACCTACGTATTTATCACAATCATAATTTTCCAAATAATAATTAAAACCAGTTTTTAGAGCTCTTCCTTTTCCCTGATTAACATAATGATTAATAACATGACATTCTTTGCACTTAGCAATTTCTTTAAAATATTTATCGCATTCCGGTTTACTTCCATCATTAATTACCAATATTTCAGTTAAATTCAACTCAATAATACTTTTTACAAAATCAATGAGTTTTTCATTAGGGTTGTATGCCGGTATCAAAACAACTACATTAATACTATGATTTTCCATTTACGCTCTTACTCCTCATATAATTAACTCTTACAAATCAGTTAATATATTTTGACTCTATACCGAATAAAATTTTAGAAATCACCATATATATTTAATTATATCACTTTTATTTAACAAATTCATTATAAATCAAAAATTTAAAATGAAATATAACGAAAAATGAATTGATAAAGTTATTTCACAAAGAATCAAAAATATGGAAATAAGTCATACAAATAAATCCACTAATGAAACAGTGGATTTTTCTTTTACAATTTTGCACGACATATGATCTTAATGTGGTTACATAACTTAAGGAGGATACTTATATGATTACAAAAGGATCAAAGCACTTAGATTTCCAATATCGAAATTTTATTCAACAGGGATTAAACAATAATTCTAGTAAAAGTTCTATTGCAAAGGTCATTGGTATGGAAAATCTACTATTTGAAAGAGATTAAAAATAATTCATCTTATGTTAATTTCAGTCACAAAGGTGTTTCTCCTATTTGCCGTTAAGATAGCAAAAAAGTAGACATTTGTGCTTTTATAGTTTTTTGCAAAACAGTATGTCCTGAACGAATACCTATTGCCTGTAAGATTCTTGATTAAAATAAAGGTGTATGAATAGATGCCCAAATTTAAATGAATGCAAACTCACTTAATGCTACTATACAGCAGAACACGATACCAAGAATATCAATATAAGTTCACTGATTCAAGACAAGGTGTTAATTTAACATTTAACGAACTTAAGCATATCGCTTATATAATTGTAGAACCAATTATAAATGGTCAATCTGTTTATCCAGTTCTCAAAATCATCCAGAAATTAATTATATCCTGAATTGCAATTAAAAAGTGAAATTATGAGATATAATTATGGATAGAAGCAAGTATCTGTAATGTTTAGTCGTGTTAACTCATTTAGAAAACTTTTTGTGCTGAAATATAACCAAGGATTTTTCTTTTTTTATTATTAATTTGATGATTGATATACAACGATTCCTCTTTATCAATCTTGTTTATATCAACACCTTTCTTATTGCTAGGTAGACAGAAAGTCTAGCTGTAAAAGGAATAAAATTTCTATATATTTATGCCATAATTAAAATCATCATGTTAACATTTTGGTTAATTTTACATGGTTGAAATAGTTCAGGAAAGTTAATAGAACAATAGCATATTGATATATTAAAATAAAAAATATATGATTATCATCTCCTAAAATGAGTCGCCTTTTCAAGCAATCCTCTTATAATGCTTATTTTGATTAACTAAGTTACCGTTTATTAAATTATACTGATGTATATGACATTTTTAGGCTTTTTTAATTCGGTTTAATTATATAATCTTTTAACATAACAATAATGATGTAAGAAAGGCATATCGTATGATATAACTTTCAAAACTAATAGTCTACTTTTCATTCATTATTTCAGTAATTAATCGCTGCGCCTCAGTAACTGTATCCATGTTAGGATAAGATACATAAGCATTGAATCCATTAGCTGGAGTCCAATCAGTTCCACCCGTTCCACTTAAAGAATATGAACTTATAGACCAACTAGCCATATCATCTAATTGCATTTTAACTAATGACTTGATGTCTGAGTCTGACATATCTGTTTGGAATGATCCTCCAATTGCGTCTAAGAAACCCATATAATTAGTTATTACTTCTGTACTTGTTACTTTATTAATAATTGCTTCAAGAACTCTTGTTTGGTTCTTAATACGGCCATCATCTCCACCGCCTACATTATATCTTTCTCTAGCAAATGCTAAAGCTGAAGCTCCATTCATATGATTCATACCCGCATTATACGTATAAAGTCCACCATCAGTTGTAAATCCTACCTCACTATGTACATCTACTCCACCTAATGCATCTACTATATTAGTTATACCTGAGAAGTTAACTCTAACATAGTAGTTAATATCAACACCCATGAAGTTAGACATACTATCTACAGTACAATTAGGACCAAAGATACCAGTATGAGTTAACTTATCAAGTAGGTTATCTTGGCAAGTTTGTTTAACATAGTAATCTCTAGGAACATCTATAAGAAGAATCTTCTTAGTAATAGGATTAACAACAGCCATCTTATTAACATCAGAACGACCAACACGAGAAATATCTCCATAGTTATCAATACCAGTAATATAAACAATAAAAGATTCCTCAGTAACATCTACACTCTTAGTAGAAGTAACTGCTTCACTCTTATAATTATAAGTCTTTATAACTTTAGTTTCTTTATTAAAATTAGGATGATTATCCTCAAACATCTGTCTCATACCTTCATTTAATATAATAGCATCTACTTCACCATTATATAATGCATCACCAAAACTACTATAGTTATCATACTTAGTAGTAATTATAGTTTCATTTAAATCTTTACTTAAATCATCTATAGCATTCTTATTAAAAGAAATATCACCTATAGTACCCTCACCAAAACTAAGACCTTTAAGATCATTAATATCTTTAGCTTTAGAATCTTTAAGAACTACTATACTAACTTCAACATCTAAACTACCATCAGCACCACCAATATGACCAAATAAGTTAGTAGTCTTATTTAAATATAAATTACCAACTAATAAGAATATACACATAAACACTATAAGTACTTTACCTAAAGCTCTATTAACCTTACTTATCTTAGGTTTATACTGTAAAACAAATAAACCTATGTATATAAGAACTAATACAGGTATAACTACAGCCATATATTTAAAAGGTATCATATTACTTAATATTAACTGTCCTACTAAACCTATAGTTAATAAAGTATATATTAATATAAAATATAATCTTGCTTCTTTAAATTTCTTTTTCATAAAATATCTCCTTTATAAAAATCTTTGTTATTATAGCATTACATATCTTAATTATAAAGTATAATATATAAAAAAATTATGTTATTTCTAACATAATTATAATCTATGCTTTAACAAGTTTATTAAACATCCCAGTATATATAGCATCTAATTTAGTTATTTGTTCTTCAGTCATTTTATTAGTATGAGCATCATGTCCATCTACAGTACCTAAATTATCAGCTACTACTTTACCTTCTACTATTACAAATACATGAGGTATATAAATAACTTCTTCTCCAGGTAATACATTGTTATTAAAGATTTCATATTGTTTCTTAAATACAGCTTCATCATCTTCTTTAGTTATAGATTTAGGACTATAAATAGTTAATCCTTTATATTTCTTAGCTGCTGCATTTAATACTGGTACACATTCTTCACACCAAGGACATCCTACTCCACCTAAATAAACAACACCAGTTCCTTTATTAGCAAACAGAGTATTTAATTGTTCATAACTTGTTTCTAAAAATATATGTTCAGTATCTTTTAATAAAGTATACTCAGTCATATCTTTCTTAGTACTTTCTAATTTAGTTAATTCAATTAACTCTTTAGAAGTTTCTTTATTACTACATCCTGTACTTATAAACATTAAACATAATACTAAAATAATACTAGTTATCTTTTTCATATAGTCACCTCTATAGTATTTTAACCTAATATAAACAATTAATCAATTATTGTTTATAAGAAGCATCTACTGCTTTTAATTCTTCATAAGTATCTATTTCAATAATATCTTCTTCATGTACTTGTCTTACTAATATATTATAATGATCTTTACAATAAGTTAAAGATACTTCATCCCAGTATTTTTCTTTACCACCAGGTTGTTTATATACATCTTCTATATCTATAGACATCTTTTTAGCATCTTCTTTATTCCAATAAGATACTCCATACATATGATGTACATCTTTACCACCAACTTTAACTTTAGTAATAATATTCTTTTTAACTTCAAAACACCAATCATCAGTTATACTACAAGGTCTTCCTATATAATTAGTACTATATTCATATTTTCTTATAATACTTTTATTATATAGTATTAGATCACTTTCTAATACATAAGCATTACTTAACATATCTTTTATTAAATAAGCACTAGATATATTATTAGCTTCATTATACATATTATTATCTATAAACTTTATATTAGGATAATCTTTAAGTAATATATCAAATTGTTCTCCTAAATAACCTCTTACTATAGTTATATCTTTAATACCTATATTAACTACTGCTTCTAATAATGTTTCTATAATTCTTTTACCATTCACTTTAATTAATGGTTTAGGAGTATTTAAAGTTATAGGTACCATTCTACTACCAAATCCAGCTGCTAAAAATATAGCTTTCTTTACTTTATGTGGTTCTAACCATTCATATCCTTTTATAGTTACTTTATATTTAGAATTATCTTCTACTATAATTAGTTCTTGTTCTATTAGTTCTTGTATAGTTTTATTTACTATACCTACTGATAAATAAAACTTATCTGCTAAATATCTTTGTGTATATTTTATATTTTGATTAGATTCTATTTCTACTAATATATCAAATTGATTTAAAGTTAAGTTCATATATTACACTTCCTTTTGTGCTAGTATTCTTTTAATAAAGAATACTGATAGTTTAACTACTATATTTACAAATAATATTATTATTGATATAAATGCTGTTGCTTCTATAAGTGATTGTGCATCAAATTGTGGTATTAATAATGCTAATGGCATATTCTTAAAGTTAGCTAAGAATGATACTGCTGATATAGTAACCATAGCATTTACAAACATATAACTAAACATTTCTACCATAGTTTGTTTAGTACATGGTATATATACATCTAATAACATTTTCATTTTACTTATTCCCATAGTACTTGATATATCTTCTAGATTACTATTAAATTGTGATAAAGAGTTATATGCTAATAAGTATGGAGAAGCAAAGAAGTGTATTATATTAACCATAGCTAACATAATTATAGTACCATATACTATACTTCCTTTAAAGAATAGTACGTATGATAAACCTAATACTACTCCTGGTATTGCTAATGATATCATTGATATTAAATGTAATGCCATATTACTAAAGCTTTTATTACTTCTAGCTGTTAAATAAGCTGTAAAGTATGTAGTACATAGTCCTATTAATGCTGTTAAGAATGCTATAGCTAAAGAGTTTAATAAGTACATTCCTACTCCTCTATCAAATGCATTAATAATATTATCTAATGATAATGACATATTTACTGGATATTGTTTCACTATAGATAAGTAAGCAAATGCTACTATAGGTAAACTTACTAAGAATATAGTACCTATACATACTACATAAGAGAATATATCTCTAGCTTTGTTTTTAGCAATAATATAAGTTTTAGTAATAGTAGATCCATTACCACCTTCATTGCTCTTTAAATCTAATATAAAGGCTATTACAGCAGGTATTAATAATATAACACCAATGATAGCTCCCTTAGAGAAATTAAGTAGTCCTATTACTTCTCTATACATATATACTGGTAGTGTCATCATCTTTCCACCTACTACTAGTGGTACTCCATAATCTGTAAATACCATAGTAAATACTGCAAATATAACACTTATTAATGGTCTTTTAAGATTAGGTAATGTTATAGTTATAAATTGTTGTATTTTACTTAATCCTAATACTTCTGCTGCTTCATAAGTTGTATAATCTTCATATCTAAATATATCAGTTAGCATTAAGAATGCTACTGGAAATGAATATAATACAGATCCTATAATAATACCAGTATACCCATATAAATTAATATTAATATTTAACATATTAGTTATTAATCCATTATCTCCAAATAAGAGTACTAATCCCATACCATGAGATATACTTGGTATTAGCATTGGTAGTGTAAATAGTACACTGAATACTGATTTATATTTTATATTACTTCTATTTACACACCATGCTAATACCAATGCTAATAGAACAGATATCATGGTAGCAGCTAATGTTGTAAATAATGAATTAACCATCATAGGGGCAAATTGTGCTGATCCTATAATAGTTGATATATCTTCTAATTTAATATTTAATAGTAATGTTATTAATGGGCATATTACACTTATAATTAAGAATAAGCATATTAATACTTTACTAGATCTAAAGGCCTTATTTTGCATGTCTACTTCTTCCTGTACATTTTAATAGAGATTCATATTTCTGTTCTAAATGATCTATTACAAAGTCTTTTATATAATCTGTTGCTGGGTGGTCATATATATTTTCTGGTGTATCTATTTGTTCTATATCTCCTTCACTCATTACCATAATTCTATCTGATAAATAGAATGCTTCTTCTTGTTCATGAGTTATAAAGATCATAGTACTATTAAACTTCTTTTGTATAGCTTTTAATTCTTTTTTCATTATTTCTCTATTAGTTACATCTAAAGCACTTATAGGTTCATCTAATAATATAATATCTGGATTTAATGCTAAAGTACGAGCAATAGCTACTCTTTGTTGTTGTCCTCCACTTAATTGTTTTGGTTTTTTATCATATTGATCACTCATTCCGATTTGATCTAATGTATGTTTAGCTATTTCTCTATAATTTGGTGTCTTACGTATCTTTAATGCATATTCTACATTTTCTAAAACTGTCATATTAGGGAATAAAGCATAGTTTTGAAATATTATACCCATACCACGTTGTTCAGGTAATAACTCAGTTATATCTTTATTGTCTTTTATAATTTCACCACTATTTTGTTTATCTAATCCGATTAGTATTCTTAACAGTGTAGTTTTACCACATCCACTAGGTCCTAATACTGATAAGAATTCTCCAGTCTTAACTTCAAAGCTTATATGTTTTAAAACATCTTTTCCTCCAAAGTTTTTATATAAATCTTTAACTATTAATTTACATTCAGTTTCTTTAATATCCATCTTCTTTACCTTTCTATAGTAATATATATTTATTACTTATTTAATTGCTTTTTATCTTTTCTAGAATTTCCATACACTTAATAAATGTTCTTTAACACTTATACTTTCAATGCCTTCCATATTAGCAAACTTAGTTTCATTAGGATAGTTATCCATCTTAATTTTTTGGTCTTTTAATACTTTACCTGGTGAGAAGTTTTCTTTATCATAAACAAGGAATTCATTTATAAGATAATCATAAACTTTTAATATATCAGGATCATTTTGTCTTCCTTCTAATATTCCAGCACCACTTAATGCATAAGGAGATCCATATTCAGGAACGATATGAGTAAAGTCATTACCTTTATTAGATTCATCTACAGCTTGGAAAGTAAGTCCTAAACCTACAGCTATTTCTCCTTGTTTAAGTAGTTTTATTGGTCCTGAACCAGATTCAGTAAAGGTTTTAACATTCTTAGATAACTTATCAAAGTATTCTAGAGCTTTTTCTTCACCTAATTCATTAACTATATTCTTATAAAAGAAATAACCAGTACCACTAGATTTTGGATCAGGCATAGCTATTAAATTCTTATATACAGGATTTAATAAATCTTGATAAGTTTTAGGGACAGGTAAGTTATGTTTCTTTATAACTGTATTATTAATTATTATAGAACCACTAAATCTTTCCCATACTACATACTTATCACTAGTGAGTTCTAAACCATCTATGTATTCTAATTTAGAATAGCTAGAAGTATCAGCTAAACTGCCTTTTACTTTTTCTAAATAAGCAGTTTCTAAGCCTACTACAATATCAGCATCACTATTAACACCTTCAGTACTAATCTTAGCTGCTGATTTAGCAGTAGGAACATACATTACATGAATCTTAAGATCACTAAATTTTTCATTTAATTGAGCTTGTAACTCATCTCCTCTAATCTGTTCCATGCTACTATAAATAATAATAGTATCCTTGTCATTCTTAGCTACTATTCCAGTTAGTACAATAGTAGTTATTACTATAGCTATAAATAATTTTTTCATAAGATATCTCCGTTCAATTAATAGAATTATATCACTATAATAGAACAATTTCTATACAAAATTTATAAATAACTATATAAATCATAGGTTTTATGATAAATTTTGTTCACCACATCGCCAATCTTTTATCTTTTTTAAAATTTCCATACACTTAATAAGTGTTCTTTAGCACTAATACTTTCAATTCCTTTCATATTAGCATACTTAATATCTTTAGGATAATTTTCCATTTTATTAGTTTGTTCTTTTAATACTTTTTCTGGTGAGAAGTTCTCTTTATCATATACTAAGAAATCATTTATGATGAAGTCATATACTCGCATAATATCTTCATCTTTTTCTCTTCCTTTAATAATACCAGCTCCTGTTAGTGAGTATGGAGAACCATACTCAGGTTCTATAATAGTAAAGTCATTACCTTTATTAAACTCATCTACAGCTTGGAAAGTAAGTCCTAACCCTATAGCTATCTCACCTTGTTTAAGTAACTTAACTGGTCCTGAACCAGATTCAGTAAAAGTCTTAACATTCTTAGATAACTTATCTATGTATTCAAGAGCACCAGCTTCTCCTTTAACATTAACTAAGTTCTTATAAAAGAAGTAACCCGTACCACTAGACTTAGGATCTGGCATCGCTATTAAATTCTTATATATCGGATTCAATAGATCATCATAAGTTTTAGGGACAGGCAAGTTATGTTTCTTTATTACAGCGTTATTAACTATAATAGAACCTGCCTGTCTTTCCCATACTACATACTTATTATTAATATTATCTAGTTCATCTAAATAATCTAATTTAGTATAGCTACTAGTATCAGCTAAACTATCTTGTACTTTCTCTAAATATGCAGTTTCTACTCCTAATAGTATATCAGCATCACTTCCAGTACCTTCTACACTAATCTTAGCAGCACTCTTAGCTGTAGGTACATACATAACATAAGCATTAAGTTCTGGAAACTTTTCTTTAAGTTGTTCTTGTAATGCATCTCCTCTAAATTGTTCTAAGCTAGAATATATAATAATAGTATCCTGATCATTCTTAGCAACAACTG
>JAVWHP010000018.1:0-20956 GCA_036639955.1 Erysipelotrichaceae bacterium | reverse complement strand
ATAAAAAACAACCCATCTATTTAATTAATAGGGGGTTGTTTAATGTAATAACTATAATTATTTCTTTTTAATAACCTTACCAGCAATAACATTAAGGAATAATATTAAAGCAGTAAAGCCTAATAGAATAAATATATTAGTAAAGACTGGACTTAAAGTATCCATATTAAACTTACTTATCTCAGCTATAATATTATTATTAGCTATAAAATAATAGTTAGGTAATAACTTAGAAGCATTAACTACACTAGTAGCTAATATCTCTTGAGGAATAAAAGCCCCACAAATAAAACTAGTACCTAACCCTAATATATTAATTAGAAAACTTCTAGCCTCTACTTCTTCAATTAACGTACAAATAAATGCAGTTAACGCTAATGAGAATACTGTAAAGATTCCTAAATTCAGAGAATATAGTAACCCATAAGTAGTAAAGAATATATCTTTAAACATAAACATAGCTACTCCAATAAATGCTGCACATATAGCAAATCCTACAATAACACTACCAGCAAATATCTGTAAAGTAACTCTACTATAAGGAGTACTACTAACAAGATTCTTCTTCTTTACACTAACTTGATTAAAAGCATTATAGATCAACCCTACTACATTACTAACTAGCATAATTATCATATAATTACTAAAGTTAAAATAAGACTTCATATTACCTAATGCTTGATTACTTCCTTCTAAGAATTCAACATCACTCTTAGTATTTAAATCTTTATTTATTAAACTAGGTAATTCTTCTATACTACTTCCACTATTTAAATATAACTCACTTAAATTTAAATACTTATTAATTTTATCATCTACTAAATTAGCTTCATTACTATTAGGTACTTGTCTTTTAACTAACATTAATTCATCTTTAGTATTAAAATTCTTTGAATATCCTTTAGGTATAGTTATAGCTATATCACTTGTACCTATAAATAACTTATCTTTTATACTTTCTTCTTTATTCTCACATTCTATTATTTCAAAACTATCTTTTAAATATGTTTCTAATTGTTTAGCATATACTCCATCATCTTCATTTATTACTATAACATTAGCTTTACTTAATTCTTTTGTTTCTTGTTCATTAGAACTACATGTAAATATTGCTATTATTGTAAACATAGCAATATACATTATTGTAATACCTAAATATGATTTAGTTACTTTAAAATAATTCTTAAATACAGTCATATTTTTGTCTCCTTAATGCTATACAGCTTATAGTTATTAATATTATAGAGAATATAACTAATGATATTAGATTAAATATATATTTATCATAGTTTCCATAATAGTATAGTGAATATAATCCGTCTGTTATCATATTTACTGGATTAATATATCCTAATAGTGGGATGTTTTCTGTTATTATGAATTTAACGTTTGGTAACATCATTCCTGCACAGAATGAAAATATCATTGTTGTCATTGATACTATTGTTATTTTTGTGTCTGAGTCTTTTTTAACTAGTACTCCTACTAGTGTTCCTACTGCTGTTCCTGCTACTACTCCTGTTATTGCTAGTAGTATTATTGGTCCTATATTATTTCCAAAGCTTACGTTTAATATATATTTTAGATATACTAATAGTAATAGTATTACTGCTGTTTGTTGTACTATTTCTGCTAATAGTGTTCCTACTATAACTTTTGTTTTATTTATTGGTGTTATAGAGTTTCTACATCCTTTAGTACTTTGGTTTGGTAGTATTCCTCCTATTATATTTACTATGATTGTTCCTCCCATTATACATGTCATTCCTATTAGTGAATAGAAGTTTACTACTGTTGGATCCATGTTTGTTTGGCTTTTATCTTCTATTCTTATTTTATTTGAGTTGTTTAAGTTATCTATCATTTCTGCTTTAAATTCTGCTGGATTTATGTTTAATAGATTTTGTATTACTGATTCATTCATATAGTATGAATCTATTACATAGCTTAGTATTGTTTCTTCTATTCCATTGTCTTTTACTATTGTTTTTATTTTATTGTCTTTTGCTTGATATATCCCACAGACTTTATTTTCTTCTAATAGTTTTGTTGCTTCTTGTATATTGTTTACATATGTTACGTTTATTACTTTATCTTTATCTGTACTTATTGTTTCTATCATTTGATCGAAGCCTTGTATTTGTTGATAGTTTTCATCTTTTATGATTGCTACTTCTGCTGCTTCTAGTTTTATGTCTTTCATGTTTCCAAATGCTATATTGAATAGTGTTGCTACTACTAATGGAAATGCTGTACAGAACATCATTACTGATTTGTTTCTTACTATTTGTTTTAGTGAGTATTTAAATATGTGCCACATTAGTCTCTTAGTTCCTTTCCTGTTAATTCTAGGAACACGTCGTTTAGTGTTGGTAGTTCTGAGTATATTTTAGTATAGCTTATTTTTTTACTTGTTAGGTATTCTAGTAGATGGCTTATGTTTAGTGTTCCTCCTTGATATGTTACTTTTAGTTGTTCATTTCTGTATTCTACTGTTTTTATGTTTTGTTTTGTTTCTAGTTCTTTTATGTTTTGTTCTGTTATTTGGTTTGTGTCTATTGTTATTATTTCACTTGTTGTTATTAGTGCTTTTAGTTCTTCTTTTGTTCCTTCTGCTTTTATTTCTCCTTTATCCATTATTACTATTCTGTCGCATAGTTGTTCTACTTCGTCCATATAGTGTGTTGTATATATAATGGTTGCTCCTTTTTTGTTTAGTTCTCTTATTCCTTCTAGTATTGCGTTTCTTGATTGTGGATCTACTGCTACTGTTGGTTCATCTAGTATTACTAGTGTTGGTTTATGTGCTATTCCACATGCTATGTTTAGTCTTCTTAGTAGTCCTCCACTTAGTTGTTTTGGTTTGAATTTTGTAAATTCTTCTAGTGATACTAGTGCTATTGCGTCTTGTACGTATTGTTGTCTTTGTTTTTTATTTGTAATGTATAGTCCACAGAAGTAGTCTATATTTTCTATTACGTTTAGTTCTTCTATTACTGCTACTTCTTGGAATACTACTCCTATTTTAGCTTTTATATCATATGCTTCTGGTTTCATTGGTTTTTCAAATAGATTTATTGTTCCGCTTTCATATTTTAATAGTGATAGTATACAGCTTATTGTTGTTGATTTACCACATCCGTTTGGTCCTAATAGTCCAAAGATTTCTCCTTGTTTTATTGTAATGTTAAGATTATTTACTGCTGTTAAGTCTTTATATTTTTTAACTAAATTTATAATTTCTACTACATTTCCCATTTTTATCCTCTTTCTGCTTAATGTTGTTTTAACATTGCTTTATTACTTTATCATAAGTATATGTATATGTATATAGATTATATACTGTTGCAACCATATATAACATATTTGTAATTTAAAGTTTACAGTTGCAACCAATAAAAAATATAGCATGTTCATCATGCTATATTTTTTAAATAATTAAGTGCATAATCGACATAAAGATTAGTTGATATTAACATTGTTTCTTCATCAATATCAAATAGTCCATGGTGGGCACTACACTTTGTATTTGGTAGACGATTATTCCGTGTTCCTATATATGCGTATACTCCTTTTGTTTTTAGGAGGAACTCGGAATAATCGTCTGAACCTAGTGATAGGGGTTGGTTAGTTATTATTGCATCTTGTGCTATTAATGTCTGTAGGACATTAATAGCTTCGGTGCATACAGTTGGGTCATTAACTAGAGGTGAAGCAAAATCTTTAAAGATAAAGTTTATATTGGCTGATAGACTATTAGTTATATTTGTAGCTATACTGATTATAAGTTCTTTAACTTTTGTTCTAGTAGCACTATTGAAGGTTCTAAAGGTACCTTCAATAGTGGCTGTAGATGCTATAACATTATATTGGGTACCAGCTATTAGTTTACCAATACCTAATACTACAGGATCTAAAGGATTGGTACTACGAGAAACTATTGCTTGAAGTGATACTACTATTTGAGAAGCTATATATAAAGCATCTGTTCCTAAATCAGGTCTTGATACATGGGATGACTTTCCAGTAATTTGGATTTTAAAATAATCACAAGAAGCATTAACACAACCAGAAGTAATAGCTACTTTACCAGCATCAATAAGACTAGAGCAATGAGCACTTAAGATGCGTTCACAGTCATCTACTACACCGCTATTTATGAATTGTTTAGCACCTTGTCCAATCTCTTCTCCTTGTTGAAAGAATAACTTAATAGTACCACTAAATTCATTTCTCTTAGCTACTAATATCTTAGCAGCTCCGAGTAATACTGCAGTATGAGAATCATGACCACAAGCATGACATAAACCATCATTAAGTGATTTATAACTAACATGCTTGAGGTCAGTTAAATTTAGTGCATCTATATCACTTCTTAAAGCAATAGTATGTTTACTATTAGAAGCTAAAGAACCATTGATGTAAGCATAAACACCAGTATCACCAATTCTATTATGTTTAATACCTAATAAATCTAATTCTTGTTCAATCTTATTAGCTGTATTATATTCTAATAAACTAGGCTCTGGATGAGCATGGAAGTATCTTCTTAAATCTTTAATATAGTTATATTCAGTAATTACATAATCTTTTATCATACTATTACTTCCAAGCCGGGATATAAGATCCCTTATAATTATCTTCTAATACTTTAGCAGTATTAGAAGATTGATAAGCATCTAATACTTTTTTATAATCTTCATTATTTATATCATCTTTTCTACATACTAATATATTTATATAAGGATTATTACCACCTACCTCTATAGTTTCTAAATATATACTATCATTCTTAGGACTAAGATTATGATCTACTGCATGTCCTCCATTAATAATAGCAGCAGCTACTTTAGGATCATCTAACTGTAATGCTGTTTGACTAGCATCTAACTCTATTATCTTTAAATTTAAAGGATTACTAGTTATATCTTTTATAGTAGGTAAATATCCTTTACTAGCATCTACACTTAATAGTTTAGCTGCTTCTAGTACTTTTAATGCTCTACCACTATTTGTAGCATCATTAGGTATAACTATAGTATCATTAGTTTTAAACTCATTAATATTCTTATATTTCTTAGAGAATAAACCTAATGGAGATGCTATAGTATCTCCTAATATACTTAAATTATATTTATGTTCTTCTATTTCTTTAGCTAAATATGCTTTATGTTGGAAGGCATTTAAATCGATTTGTTTATCATTTAATTGTCTATTAGGTTGTGAATAATCAGCAAACTCTATTATTTCGATTTCAATGCCTTCTTTTAATAGTTGTTGTTTAGCTGGTTCCCATAATATTTTATCATCTCCTACTACTCCTATCTTAATTACTTTATTGGTTGTAGTAGAACTACAACCTACTAAAATGAATAATACTGTTAATATACTTATTAATTTTTTCATATAATTTCCTCTTTTCTAATGTGTTGTTTTTTTAATCACATTGTTACCTATAAATTGTATTAAACTTACTATAATTAATATTATGATTACTGATATAAATGTTATATCTAATTTATTTCTTTGATATCCATATCTTATAGCAAAGTCTCCTAATCCTCCAGCACCTATAGCACCAGCTATAGTTGTTAATCCTACTAAAGATATAATAGTTATAGTAGTTCCTCTTACTATACTAGGTATAGCTTCTTTAATATAAACTTTATATATAATCTTTATAGGACTTAATCCTATAGCTATACTAGCTTCTATTAGTCCTTGATCTACTTCTCCTAGTGCTAATTCTATTTGTCTAGCAAAGAATGGTATAGTACCTATTACTAAGGCTGGTATTGCTGCTTCTTTACCTATACTAGTTCCTACTAATAATCTAGATATTGGTACTAACATAGTAATTAGTATTATAAATGGTATAGATCTAAATATATTTATTACTTTATTTAATATACTATTAATATATTTATTTTCTAATATATCATCTTTTCTAGTTACTATAAGTATTACTCCTAATATTAGTCCAAATATTAGGGCAAATATTCCACTAATTATGACCATATATAATGTATCTAATAGTGCACTGTATAATTCTTTACTTAATATAAATACATTGGGTAATATTTCTTTTAATATGTTTAGCATTGTTTAATCACCTCCACGTTCACTTCTTTATCTTTTAAATATTTTATAGAAGATTGTATTGCTGTTGTTGTTCCACTTAGTTTTAGTATTAAGCATCCTATTGGTATATCACTTATTACTTCTATATTTCCATATATAATATTACTTATTACTTTATATTTAATATTTATATCTGCTATTAGACTTTGATTGGCATTACTGCTGTTATAGTTTAATTTTATAATTGTATCATTGTCTTTTAGTTCTACTAGTTTGTGTTCTTTTTCTATTAGTTCATATATTTTATTTATACTTGTAGTAGAATTTATAAAGCTTTTTGTTACTGTTGTTTTTGGTTTTGTGAATACTTCTAGTATGTTTCCTTGTTCTATTACTTTTCCTTTTTCCATTATTGCTACGTTATTGCATATTTCTTTTACTACGTTCATTTCATGTGTTATTAGTATAATGGTTATTCCTAATTTAGCATTTAGTTCTTTTAGTAGTTGTAGTATTGCTTGTGTTGTTTTTGGGTCTAGTGCTGATGTTGCTTCATCGCATAATAGTATGTTTGGATTGTTTGCTAGTGCTCTTGCTATTGCTACTCTTTGTTTTTGTCCTCCTGATAGTTGGCTTGGGTATGCTTCTTTTTTATCTTTTAGTTCTACTAGTTCTAATAGTGTATTTATCTTGGTGTTTACTTCTTCTTTAGTTAGTTTAGTATCTAATGCTAGTGCTATATTGCTAGCTACTGTTCTTGTTTTCATTAGATTAAAGTTTTGGAAGATCATTCCTATTTTTTTCCTTTCTTTTCTTAGTTCTTGTTTGTTTAGGTCTAGTAGATTTTTATCATTAATTATTACTTGGCCTGAATCTGGTTTTTCTAATAAATTTATACATCTTACTAGAGTTGATTTACCAGCACCACTAAAGCCGATGATACCAAAGATTGTATGATCTTCAATATTTATGGATACGTTATTTACTGCGTGTACTTTAGTGTTGTTAATGTTAAATGTTTTATTGATTGCTTGTAGTTTAATCATTGTAATACCTCCTTCTATTTATTCTGTTAAATAAAAAAGCTTTCATCCTAGAAAGGACGAAAGCTATCGTGGTACCACCTTATTTTATAAATATATCACTATATTTACCTCTTCAGGTACGTCTACTTATAGTTTAAGTAGGTTATACCTTATCGCTTTAACGGGCGAACCCGATATAGTTTTACATAAATGTTCAACTATACAACTCCCAGACCATGTTCAATGTTTGTTCCTTTATTCTCTTTCACCAAGTGAGAACTCTCTGTAGAAAGGATTACAAACATCTACTCTTCTGTTCAATGTTTTTGTTATCTGTTAACATAATAACTGATTGTAAATAGTATGTCAACAGTTTTCTGAAACTTTATGTAATTAAAGTTATGTAGTATGTAAACTTTTACATACTATATAACTTTATATCTTTTTAATGCTTTAGCTATTCCATCATTATCAGCACTATCACATATATCGTCTGCTATTGCTTTTACACAATGTTCTCCATTACCCATAGCTATTCCTATACCTACATACTTTAGCATTGTAATATCATTGTAATTATCTCCAAAAGCTATAATATTTTTTGCATCTAAATTTAGATAATTACATAGTTGTTTAAGTCCCCAATCTTTTCCTATGCCTTTTTGAACTATATCATATCTTCCTTCTGCAAATGGTAAAAAGTCTAGATCTTCATATTTACTCGCTATCTTTTCTATTAGTTTAGCATCTCCATGTATTACAGCACCTAATGGTAAATCTTTTAGATGTCTAGTATGATCTTCTCCATTAAATGTAAATTGATAAACATTCTGCATAAACTTTAAGTATTCCATAGTTTGTTCATACTTATTATAGATATAGCTTGCATCTTTAAATTTAAATACTAATTCAAATTCATTAGTTTCAGCATCTTTAGTTAAGTTTTCTACTGTTTCTTTACTTAGTGTATTGATTGCTATAATGTTTCCTTGTTTATCACTTACTATAGCTCCACTTGCTCCTACTAGGTAATCATATTCTAGTTTAGCATCACTTATCATATCTAGTGCATAATCACATCGTCCAGTGGCTATTACAAATAGTATTTTATTATCTTGTAGTTTATGTATTGCTTCTACTGCTGTAGGATTTATTCCTTTTAGAGTATATAATGTATGGTCTACATCAAAAGCTGCTATTTTTATCATAGTGTACCTCTTTTCTTTATTCTATTTTAACACATCTAATGAAAAATAGCCCCTTTAATAGGGCTATTTTTCTTAATATTGTTGACTGTTTTATTATTTTAAACAGTTATTGTTGCTTGTTGTGTTATGTCGATCTTTTTTGTTAGTTTTTTCATTTCATAAGATATAAACATATAGACTACTATTCCACTAGTTATATCTGCTATAGGTCCTGCATATAGAATTCCATCTAATCCATAGTATGTAGGTAATATTAATATCAAAGGTATTAATAATATTAGTTGTCTTAACATAGATAATATGGATGCTTTTAATGGTTGTCCTGTTGCTTGGAAATAGCTTGTAGCTGTTATTTGAAAACCAGCACAGAATACTCCTCCCATATAAATTCTCATACATCTAATTGCAAACTCAGTAAATACTGCATTATCATTACCAAACATAGCTAATATTAGATTAGGTATTAACAAACAGGCTAACCAGCCAATTATAGATACAACAGTTGAAGATGCTGCTGCTATTTTATATGTTTGTTTAATTCTTTCAATTTGGTTTGCTCCTGAATTAAATCCTAATATGGGTTGTGCCCCAATCCCAATTCCAACACATATAGATGTTATAATCATAGCTATTTTCATTACTATTCCCATAGAACTTAA
The DNA here is from genome assembly GCA_036639955.1 of Erysipelotrichaceae bacterium. Lineage (GTDB taxonomy): Bacteria > Bacillota_I > Bacilli_A > Erysipelotrichales > Erysipelotrichaceae > JAVWHP01. The sequence continues at coordinate 11,983 of JAVWHP010000018.1, read as the reverse complement.
AGCTACGTCTCCTCCTATACTTGTAAGATTGCCATAGTATACTAATGAATTATTCATAACTATAGTTGTTAATGTTATAGCTGACTGTGTAATACAACTAGATACTCCTAAACTTAATATATTTTTAATTATTCTAATATTAGGTTTTAGATTAACTAATTTAATTCTCATATTACTTTTCTTATTAAAGTAATGTACTAGTATTATACAAGATATTATTTGTGAAGTTATGGTAGCTATTGCTGCTCCTCCGACTCCCCATTTAAATATAAATATGTATATTGGATCTAATATAGTATTTAGTATAGCACCAGCTACCATACTATACATCGATATATTAGGATTTCCATCAGTTCTAGCCATATTAGATAATCCTATTCCTAATAGATTAAATGTAGTACCTAATAATATAATACTTGCATATTGTTTAGAATAATCCATATTAGCAGCAGTAGCTCCAAATAAACTTAATATAGGTTCTAACCAAACCAATCCCACTGTCGTAATAGCTATCCCTGCAACCACTAGCATCAGAACGACATTCCCTAATGTACGTTCTGCATCTTTTTCATTTTTCTTTCCTAAATTTATTGCAGCATTTACGCTTCCCCCGGCTCCAATTAATGTTCCTAGTGCTAGTATAATAGTTGTAATAGGAAATGCTACGGTTGTTGCTGCATTTCCTAAATATCCTACTCCTTGCCCAATAAATATTTGGTCTACGATGTTATATAGTGAATTTACTAGCATCATTATGACGGTTGGTACACAGAATCTTAATAATAATCTTGGTATTGGTTGGTACCCTAATGGGTTATAGCTTGCTTTATTTTTTGTTGTTTCCATTCTTTGTCCTTCACTTTCTTTTAATATAGTTTATTGCATTGATTGACAATTTGTTCATTAGTGTTTCTGCCATTTGTTGTTCTTGTTTCTTTAAATCTTTAGTTAATATATGGTGCCAATCTTCTAGCATCTTATATACTTTTTGCATTACTTCATTTCCTAATTCTGTTGTGTATAAGTGATTAATTCTTTGATCATTTTGATTAATTTCTTTTTTTATGTAGCCTAGTTCTAAGAGTTTTTTTATAGCTCTTGCTGTAGTTGATTTATCAAAGTGTCCTACTATTGATAAGTCGTATTGAGATATTCCTGGCATCTCATAAATATGTAGTAGAAAGAACTGCTGCCCACATCCTATTTGATATTCTAATAGTGTTTCATCAAAATACCTCTGTGATATTCTATTTATAATAGATGCATACTTATCTAATTTTGGCATAATTATCTCCTTATACAGTGTTACTATTATAACAAAAACTAGTTGCATATGCAACTAGTTTTTGTTATAAATTAAATTTTATTCCCTTTCCTATATTTTTCTTTTCTTTCTTTTATTATCTACATAAATATATAATGATAATATAGTTACTACAATTATTCCCACATCTATTTTTGGTAACGAAGCATCTTTATGAACTGTTATTTTATAAAATAAAATATAACAAATATAGTATAGTAACATACTAATAAAACATTTAGAAATCTTTATACACCTTTATCCATTATAATACTGTCATCTAGGTATTTCTTATCTTTTTCTAGTTCCATTCTTATACTACTATCTAGCGTTTTCATTTTATAGTTCCTATCATTAACTGGTTTGAATTATATCATAAATAATATATTATTGTAATAGCCAATCAATTATATTAAGTTGTTTTATCCCATCATAAGAAGTATTTGGTGCATAATCCATTGTTAATAAGAATTTTGGGTTATGATCTTTTATTGCTTCTAAAGATGAAAGTTCTCTATTTAGTGTTTTTTCATCAAGTACACTTAGGGCTACTTGATAATATTCAGTATTTTCTGAATTTAAGGCTATGAAGTCTACTTCTTTACGTTCTACTTTACCTATATAGACTTCATAGCCTCTTCTTAGTAATTCTAGATATACTATATTCTCTAATATATGCTCCATATCACCTTGTCTTGATCCTAATAAGTAATATCTTAATCCTATATCTGCTATATAATATTTATGGCCGGTTACCAAATATTGCTTTCCTTTAACATCATATCTTCCAACTTTATATAATATAAAACTATTACATAGAGCTGTCAAATAAGTGTCCAGTGTCGGAATACTTATTTTTCTACCATTAGTTTTCAAAGTATTAACTATATTTGTGACAGAACACATATTTCCTATATTATCAAACATATACTCAATCAGTTTTTGAAGCAACGAAGCATCAGAAATTTTATTTCTAAAAATAATATCTTTCAATACAATAGAATCATAGATACCTTCTAAATAATTCTTAATATCTTTATTTCTATTTAACTCTAGTGTTCCTGGAAATGAACTATTTTGTAGATAGTTAGCATACAATTCAGCATTATTATGATTTGTCTTGAAATATGACACATATTCTTTGAATGATAGTGGGAGCATTTTAATTTCTACATATCGTCCTGATAGTAATGTTGCTAATTCACCAGATAATAAGAAAGCATTAGATCCTGTAATATATAAATCTACATTCTTATCTGCATATAACCAATCTACTGCTTTTTGAAAGTTAGTTACTTGTTGTACTTCATCCAAAAAAACATAGTTCATTTTATCCTTTAGAAGTTTATTTGAAACATGATTATATAACTGTTCATGACTATTAATATTTCTAAATTCAGCTTCTTCTAGGTTAACTATAATAATTTGTTCATCAGATATACCTGCATTCTTTAAATATTCTTTGTATAATTTAAATAATGTTGATTTACCACATCTTCTAATTCCAGTAATGACCTTAATCAAATTCTTGTCCTTCAAATTAATTAAGTCATCCAAGTACTCTTTTCTAATTATCATATATTACCTCCTATTACTTAATCTTATACTAACATATATAAAATAATTAAGCAAGTTTATAAAATACATTTTACAAACTTAGTATATTCTCAAAGTTATTAAAATGTATTTTATAAACTATATAAACTCATAATCTTCATTTAGTCATTAAATTATAAGATTTGTCTACTTTTGAAAGAATATTAGTGTGGCTTTATCATTTACACGATTACTATAATCTATTATACATAAAAGAAAAAGCACTCACTTAATAAGTGAGTGCGTCGTAATTTAATCTTTAATAAATTTTATAGACAAGTCCATCCTCCATCTACTGCAAGAATTTGTCCAGTTGTAAAGCTTGAAGCATCACTAGCGAAGTATATAACAGCTCCGTTTAATTCTCCTTCTGCTCCAACTCTTCCCATTGGACAGAACGCTTGAATTACTGGTGTCATTGGTCCATCAATAAATTCTTGAGTCATTTCACTACTAAAGTATGATGGAGCTACTGCATTTACAGTAATATTGTTTTTAGCCCACTCAACTGCCCATTCTTTAGTTAACATTTTAACAGCACCTTTTGTTGCACAGTAAGGTCCAAGACTACCAGCTAATGGTGTTAATGCTACTTCGCTATGTATAGATCCAACATTGATAATCTTACCATAGTTTTGTTTAACCATAACCTTAGCTACTTCACGTCCAGTATAGAATACTCCATTTAAATTAATATTAACTACTCTTAACCATTCTTCATCACTCATATCAGTAGTTCTAACACTACTAGCAACTCCAGCATTATTAATTAGAATATCAATTCTACCATAAGCTTCAACAGCAGCTGCTACCATAGCTTTAACTTCTTCTGAATTACTTACATCACATTTAACTGCTAAACATTTAGCCCCAGATGCAATTAGTTCTCCTTTAATTGCTTCTAATTTTTCTACTCTTCTAGCAGCTATCACTATAGTTGCTCCTTGAGAAGCAAGTGCTTTAGCAAACTGTACTCCAAGACCTGATGATGCTCCTGTAATTAGAGCAACCTTACCACTTAAATCAAAATAATTTTTCATATAATCTCCTTTGATATGATATTTCATATGTATTAATTTTACCATTAATTGGAAGCGCTGTCAATCAATCTAAATATTTTACAAACATAAAAAAACGACGAATTCATAAAGGATTCATCGTTTAATATTAAAATTTATTATTTCTTACGAATAAGTTTAACTATTGTCTCTACATGAGCTGTTTGAGAGAACATATCTATCGGTTTAATACATTCAATATTATATTTTTCTAACAGAACTGCTAAGTTTTTACCTAAAGTAGCTGGATTACAAGATACATATATTACTGTTTTAATTTTAGATTGCATTATACAAGACAACATATTAATATCTAACCCACTACGTGGTGGATCTACTATAAGTACATCTATACTACGTTTCTTAGATATATAGACTAACTTAGAAGCTGCATCATCACAAACAAACTTAACATTACTTATTTTATTTGCTACCGCATTAGCATTAGCATTAATAACTGCATCTTTAATTGATTCAATTCCTATAATTTCAGTAGCCTTATCTGCTATATATAAAGATATAGCACCAATTCCACTATAAGCTTCTACAATTAATTCATTACCATTACCTACTAATTCACTTACAGTACGATATAACTGTTTTGCTTGAAAAGTATTTAACTGAAAGAAACTTCTAGGTGATATTTGTAATTTAAGATGATCAAACTCTAAAGGCAAGTAACGTTCACCAGCTAATAAGATCATCTTAGGACCAAATATATCTACAGTCTTCTTTAATGTATTATATGATTGCCATAATGAAACTACTCCATCTATTGCCATTATATCATCAATTACTTCTTTAGCTAAAGGATGTTCTCCACTAACTATAGTAACTTGAAATTTACCACCAAATACTCTAGCTATTAAAGTTCTAATACCTTTCTTTTGATGATAATCATAAGGTTTAAAATTATAATGATTAAATATTTTTAGTATAGATATTCTTAATCTTTCTAATTCATTTTCATGAATTAGACAGTTATCTACAGCTATAAAATAATTAGATTTAGGCATATACATACCAGTTCTAATTTGACCATCTTCCATAGCTAAAGGTAATTTAAATTGATTACGATAATGATAACTAGCTTGATTGCTTATTAAAGGTTCTACAAGTTTAGGATTAACATGTGCATACTTTATAAGTGCTTGAACTAATCCATCTCTTTTTATATTTAATTGTTCTTTATAATCACATATCATTAATGGACAAGCGCCACATCTTGATTGTACTTTACATCTTGGTTTAATTCTACTTTCACTATATGTAATTAGCTTTTTAACTCTACCAAATGCATATGTTTTTTGTTTATCTGTAATTTCAATATCTACTTCTTCATGAAGTAATACTCCATCTATAAACACTGGTAACTTATTAACATAACCAATACCCTCACCATTAATACCCATCTTTTCTATTGTTACCTTCATAATAATCCTCTAGCGATCTTATTCGCACTTTCTACATAATTTTACTTTCTTTTTAAGAAGTTAGTAACTTTTAAAGCAAACTCATAAAAGTAATAATGTTTATATTCACCTTTAATATATCCAGTCTCTTCTTCATTTACTATATTTAAACAAAAACCAAAATATATTATACTACTAATAACATACATAGCTAACATTAATATTACTAATGAAGCTAATGGTCCATATATAGAAGTATATCTTGTATAATGTGTTACTAACTGTATAAATACATAACCTAATATTAACATACCACAAGTAGAAAATAAACCACCAATTAAACCATAGCTTAATGGTTTCTTTCTAAAACTTAGCATTCTATATAATAAAGTAAATATAATAACCATAAATACTGATGATATAATTGGAAATATTCCATCTAATAAACTAGCAATAACAATCGCTCCAAGAATACCACCAACTAACAATATAAATAGTATAATGGATTTAACTCTAATTGACCATTTAGGAAAAGGAATCTCTTCATGTGATGCATTAATTAATAAAAAAGAATAAATACATCGAGAAGCAAGCCAAAATGAAACAACTAAAGAAGCAACAATTGATAGTAAACTAGTGTATTCTCTTGCAATTATATAATCAACAAATGGAACAATCAAATCTGAAGGTAAAAATCCAGAAAAGAAATTAGTGATCATATTAACATCTAAATAAGCATAACTAAACAGCATTACAAAGACAGTTAAAGCAGGAGCTAAAGCTAACAATAAAGAGAAAGCCATAGAATATTTAAATAAACTACCTTCAAAAGAAGTAAACTCCTCAAATAATCTTTTTATTGTACGCATATAGTCATCTGCCTTTCTAACGTATATATAATAACACATAAAAGCTATCTTCTAAAGGAATATATCATTAACATACAATAATAGCTCATCAACATTATCACCAATTAAAAGAACAACAAAATTATTGTATTTTAAAATTTTAGCACTACTATAAATACTAATAATACTACTATTATTAGTATTAGAAGATTTCTTAAACTCTAAATAATCCGTAAACCCCTTAACAATATGACTAGTATTATTAGTCTCCACTATAACTATTTCATGAATATCTAAAGATAATTGGGAAGTCCTAATATCATAAGAAATAATATTTTTAGGATTTAAATTATATATATTACATAAGGTTGCTAGGGGTGGATTTTTAGAATTAACTATACCATAGTTTATATTATTATAGTTTAAACTATTATATAGTTTAGTATAGTTAGAAGTACTTATATTAGTAATAGTAGCTATTATACTTATAGTTATAAGTATTATATAGAGAAGAGTTAATATTTTATGTTTTTTCATAGCATCACCTTTATAGTATATGTAAATATATAAAGATAAACCCTAATTATAAAAAAAAGATATCGTTAGATATCAATTAGTTTATTTATTCGTTTGTTTCCCATTCAGGTACGTCATTACCTCTTTTAATTAGTACTGCTTTTTGAAATTCTGTTTGGTTTAGAAATAATAGAATTGATTTAATTTCTTCTTCATCACATCCTATTAATAATTTTACTTCACAGTCTTTTTTTAGTATGTCAGCACTTATTGCTACTGCTTGTACTAAGTTAGATTTTAATGAGCCTCTAAATACATCAATTGGAGCTTGGTTAGATCCTGTAGTATCTACTAGGTAACCATAATCTACTGGATATATTAGATTAGAATATTTATAATGACAAGAATTTTTAGTACGGTCTATTACTAATTTTGAAGAAATAAATAAAGTGTCTAGTTTTTGCCAGAAAAAGGCATTGTTTTCATATGAATTCATTGAACTCCTCCTATTTAAATTTTGTGATTACACAATCTCGTGTAATGTCTTTAATGTTTTTACAGCCACATAATGCCATGGTATCTTTTAATTCTGATTGTATTTTATCTAGATAGATTTTAACTCCATTACTTCCATCTCCTATGACCGCTAGGGATGTAAAACGTCCAATTAATACTCCATCTGCGCCTAAAGCTAATGCTTTAAAGACATCAATACCAGTTCTAAAGCCACCATCTATAAAGACTTTCATTTTGCCATCTACTGCTTTAACTATATCTTCTAGTACTTCTATTGAAGATAGAGTATCATCAAGAACACGTCCTCCATGATTTGATACAACTATTGCATCAGCATTGGCTTCTAATGCTTTTAATGCTCCCTTTACGCTCATTATACCTTTAATTATAATGGGTTTATTGCATAGTTTCTTAAATTCTTTTAATGCATTTACATCTTTATATTCAACAGGTGTTGCTGAATTTCTAAGATGAGTTAAACCTGCAGCATCTATATCACTAGCTATTGCTATTGCATTAGCTTCATTAGCTGCTTTAATTCTCCATTCTATATTTACTTTATCCCATGGTTTTATTGTTGGTATGCCTAATCCATTATGTTCTTTTATAATACTTAATGGTTCTTCATACATATTAGGATATTGACCATCTCCACTAAATGCTAAAGTATTAGCTAATAAACAGCCTTCTACTAAAGCTTTATTGTATTCATAGTCACTCATACTAACTCCATAGTTACTTTCTATACCACCAATTGGGGCAGCATATACAGGTAAAGCTACTTTATAGTCAAAGAATAGAGATTCTGTTGAAATTTGATCATTATTACAAATAGTATCTAGATTTAAAAATACTTCTTTAAGTTTAGATACATTTCTAATAAAACTAGCTCCACTACCTTTACCACCAACTCCTGGCGTTTCACCTTTACAGGCTATTCCATTACAGGTTAAGCAGCATCTACATTTAGTAGTTTTCTTTTTAGCTGATGCATAAACTTCATTCCAGGTTTCCATACATTACACCACTTTCTTATTAATTATATCGGTTTTGAAAGTAGTTTTCAAGCCTTTTAAATAGTTTTCATTTATTTACATAAAGAAATGACAGTTATTCCAATTTCTATTGCAATTAGTTACACTAATTGCTTTAGATTTATACTATAAATACTTAATAATTCTTCTATTGAAGATATATTAAATTGTTTTTCTACATTATATACTATCATTGCACAAGCATAAGCATCACTACCTGCTTCATGATGATTTAAACTAATATTCAAATAATTACTTACTGTATCTAATTTATGATTACATAAATCAGGATATACTAATCTTGATAAACTTACTGTACATAAATAATTTATACAAGGTATACATAAACCATAAGCTTCTTTCAAAGCACTTAATACTCTTATATCAAAACTAGCATTATGTGCTACTATAATACTGTTTATAAAGTAAGGTTCTATAATGGCATAAACTTTATCAAAGGTAGGTTCATCATATACCATAGAACTGGTTATATGATGAACCTTTGTATTATGGAAATTAAAGTTATCATAACCTATTGGTGGTTTAATAAGCATTGAATCACTAACGAGTATTGTACCATCCTCGATTAGGGTATATCCGATTGCACATGCACTTAAAGGACTACTATTGGCTGTTTCAAAGTCTATTGCTAAATATCTATTCATTTACGTGTTCCTGTGCCATCTTATATATATTTTCTATATGTTTATCTCTTAATGAGTAATATATATTACGACCTTCTCTTCTATCTTTTACTATTCTATTAGATTTTAGTATTGATAGTTGGTGTGATATTCTAGATTGGTCTAATCCTAGTTTTTCTACCATTTCATTAACACAACATTCTTTTATAAATAGTAGTGATAGTATTTCTAATCTTACTGGTTGCATTAACATTTTAAATAGGATTGACATCTTATTACATTCTTCTTCTTTTAGCATTAATTATCCTCATTTCTAAAGGCTTCAATTGTTTTAATTATTGCATAGGCTGTTGCTTCTAACTTTGGTGCTGCATTATCTAATGCTTGTTGAAAGCTCATTGCTCTGTCTGCTATTGAATATATACCTATAAAGCCTAAATCATATAGACTACGGTATTCTAAGCCTAGTGCTCCACTTATACATATAACTGGTTTATTGTATTTTGTTGCGATTTCTAGTATACCTACTGGGACTTTACCGTACTTAGTTTGTAAATCGCTTTGGCCTTCTCCAGTTATTACTAGATCACAGTCTGCTATTTCATCTTCTATATCACTATAGCTTAATAGTAATTCGATTCCTCTTTCCATTTTAGCATTTAACATACTTATTAGTGCTGTTCCTATTCCTCCTGCTGCTCCTCCTCCTATACATGCATTAAGATCTATTTTAGTTTGTTGATACATTCTATTTACATAGTTATGCATTCCATTTTCTATTCTTTTCATTTGATTAGGATATAATCCTTTTTGTTTACCAAATACATAGGTAGCTCCACTTTCTCCTAATAGTTGATTCTTTACATCACAAGCTGCAATCAATTCTATCCCTTTAAAATCATATAAATTTTCAACATCTATTCTGTCTATATTTTCTAAATTAACTGCTTGAGGGTTTAGTTCATTTTGTTTATTATCATAAAATTTAGCTCCTAGTGCTTGTAGTAGTCCCATTCCTCCATCACATGTTGAGCTTCCTCCTAATCCTATTATAATTTTTGTTACACCTTTCTTAAAGGCATCTATTAGTACTAGACCTACTCCATAGCTGCTTGCATACATTGGCATTCTTTTTTCTCTTGGATACATTGCTAATCCAATTATTTGAGCTACTTCTATTACTGCTGTTTTATCATTATCTATTAGAACATACTGTGCTTCTATCTTTTTTAGATATGCATCTACTGTTTTTACTTTAATGTATTTTCCATGGCAGGTTTCATAAAAGGCTTCAAGTGTTCCTTCACCACCATCTCCGATTGCGTAAGATATAACTTGGTGATTAGGGTTTTCTTGAAGAATTCCTGATGCTAAATGTTTTGCTACTTCATTGCTTGATAAACAACTTTTAAATGAATCACATGCTATAACTACTTTCATTTTAACACTTCCTTATTGTTATTTATATTTTAACACAAGAATATAGATTAATTAAGAATAATTTTGAAGATAATGTAATTTAGTAACGATTTTCGTCTATTTTAATATTAATTTTTTAAGTTTAAATAAACTAACAATCAATTACTAGGAATATTTACCTTTATGTTTTACATTGTAAAACTATATAAAAAAATTTGTTAGTTTATTTAAACTAACAAATTTTTCATGATTATCTTTATTTTTAGTATTATATCTTGATTTTTTAAGATATTTCAACTTCTATTTCATTGTAATTAATATCTATTGTATTATCATTATAGTGTTCATTAATGGCTACTATAAATACCAATACATATGTTTGAAAATAGCATGCAACAGCTATTGTAACAGTATATAATAATGTAGCAAGGGTTGCTAAAAGTACTCCTCTTGAATCAAATATAGTAGTTATAATTCCTACTATACCACTTACTGTTACTTGACCTAATATATTATAACAAAATAAATTAAAACATATATTCATAATAGCACTAGCAAACATAAAAGGTAATGCACAATAAACAACATTTGCTATATTACTTTTAATTCTAAAGAGAGATTTTTTAAAAGCTTCTACTCCACTAGATCTTGTTTCAAAAATTATGATTATACCAATAATTTGTACTGATAATGTAATTACCTCTAATATTGAACTTATAAATAAACTAGCTGCTGATAAGAATGGAAGTAAAGCCATAGCACTAACTATCAACATTAAAACAAGTGTTCTAGCTAATTGGACTAGTATAATTAGTAATAGCATATTAACTAAATTACTTTTAATGATAGAAATATCATCGCTATTTAATGTTGAACCATTAAATAGCTTATAAACATATACAAAGAAAGCAGACATTATGATAGCTAAGACTATAGCAATAACTAACTTAATTAACATAAAAACAGTATTATCAGGTAAAAACAATTCCATTAAACTATTAATACCTAAAGTAACTATAGACATTAAAAAGAATATAATAGTTAATTTAATTCTTACTGGAGATAAAACAGATAAAGTCTTGAGTTTTAAATCATTATAATTCAATTTCATTTTATATCATCCTTTTCTTTTCCAACTAATAAATTAAGATGTTTCTTCATCTTAGATTCTGATAAAGACTTAAATTCTAGTTTACTACCATCATTTAAAATAAAATAAACTACATCTAAATCAGATAAATTCTTTTTATAATACCAACTATCTATTTCATGATAAAATATTAAATAACAATCTTCAGCACTGTTCTCATCATAAAAAATAACGAAGTTATTATAGAATTCAACTGTACTATTATCTTTCAAAAACACTATACAATAAATAAAGAAGATAGTTAATATTAAACCAAATAATCTAAATCTTGTAGTTAGTGTCATAATAGAAATAATTAAAAGGATACTTAAAACTAAGTAAGGTTTACTTCCAATAGAAGCAAGTTTTACTTTTTCTTTAGGTATATTTCTTATCTTAAGATGTTTACTCTTTATATTGTTCATATTACACCTCTTAATCATTAATGTTAATTATATAACATTTCTATAATGTTTCAATATATTCACACAATTTAACTTAATATTTC
>JAVWHP010000017.1:0-21473 GCA_036639955.1 Erysipelotrichaceae bacterium | reverse complement strand
AAGCGTACTGGCTTACCATCAATTATATCTATTGCTGGAAGTATTATCATTCTACGATCTCCTTAAAATTCTTTAATATTGTTAAGCCTTCTTCTCCTGATTTTTCAGGATGAAATTGTGCTCCCATAACATTACCTTTTCTTACAAGTCCTGGAATTTTGATAGTTCCGTATGTACTATAAGCAACTAACTCTGTTTCGTTCATTTCAGTTGCACAGTAACTATGCACGTAATAAACATAACTATTGTTTGATAAATTTTTAGCTATCGGATCCTCATTATTAATGATTAAGTTATTCCAACCAATATGAGGTATGCGAACTTCTGAATCATGCATAAGTTTAATATTGCCTTTTAATAAGCCTAAACCTGAAGTTTCGTTTCCTTCATAACCTTTTTCAAAAAGTATTTGCATACCTAAACATATTCCTAATAAAGGCTTTCCTTTAGCTACTTCACTTTTAATAACTGGAATTAAACCACTATTTGTTAGGTTTAACATACAATCCTCAAAAGCTCCTACTCCTGGTAGTATTAGTCCATCAGCATTTATAATATCTTCTTCTTTATTAGATATTTTAGTTTCACATTCTATTCTTAAAAGTGCATTATATACACTTTTAAGATTTCCCATTCCATAATCTATAATAACAATCATTTATATAATACCTTTAGTTGATGGTAGTTCAGTTCCATCTACCTTAATTGCTTCTTTAAGTGCTTTTCCAAAACCTTTAAATATGGCTTCTATTTTATGATGGTCGTTTGTTCCATATTCAATTTCAACATGCAGTGTAGTTTTCATATTAAACGCTACTGCTCTTAAAAATTCTTCTACCATCTCAGTTGAGAATCCATTTATATTTTCGCGATTAAATTCAGCATTAAATACTAAATAACTTCTTCCTGAAATATCAATACATACTCTAGCTAGCGCTTCATCCATTGGCAAATATACAGTGGAATAACGCTGAATGCCTTCTTTTTTTCCTAAAGCTTCCAATAAACAAGTTCCTAATGTAATTCCTACATCTTCAATTAAGTGGTGATCATCAACATCAATATCACCTGTAGCTTCAACATTTAAATCTATTTTAGCATGAAATGCCATAAGTCTTAGCATATGGTCTAAAAATCCAACACCTGTATTAACAACAGATTTACCACTACCATCTAAATCTAATTTAACCATTACTTCTGTTTCTTTAGTCTTACGATTAATTTCTGATTTTCTTATCATTTTATAGCCTCCTTATGCAAATATAGAATTTAAAACTTCTATAATTTTAACATTCTCTTCATGTGTTCCTACACTTATTCTAAAAGAATTATTTTCACTATAATTTCTAATTACTATACCACTAGCCTTAAGCCCTTCTATCATTTTAAGTTTATTTTCACTTCTTCCAAATATAAAATTTGAATTACTTGGATAAACTTTAATTGCTTTAATCTTTTTTAATTCCGTTAATAATTGTTCTCTTTCTGTAATTAATGTTGCTACATTTCTTTCATATATATTAATATGATTTAGTACTATAGTACCTATAACCTGGGAAATACTATTTAAATTGTAGGGTACTTTCATAGCTTTGAATTTTAGCATATAATTACTATTAGCTATTAGGAAACCTACTCTTATACCTGCCATTCCCCATGCTTTTGACATCGTTCTTGTTACTAATAAATTATTATATTCATTAATATATTTTACTACAGAACAATTAGAGAAGTCTATATAGGCTTCATCTATTACTACTTTAATGTTTGGGAATGCTTTAACTATTTCTAGTATCTCTTCATTGTTTAATATATTTGATGTTGGATTGTTCGGGTTTGAAAATATTATTAAATTAGGTTTATGTTTAATTCCTTCTTTTATAAATTCTTCTACTGAAAAACTTCCGTCTTCTCTTGTTTTATATTTTATTATTTTTCCTTGGTTAGCTGATACATAGTAATCATACATTGAGAAGTCTGGGTCTATAGTGTATAAAACACCATCTTTATTTATTTCATTTGTTATGACTTGGCATAGCATTGCGTCTGATCCGTTTCCGGCACATACTTCATCTACACTTACTTTTAGATAGTTAGCAAAGGCTTTACATATTTCATAGTTTTCGTTTTCTGGATATCTGTTTAATGGTATGTTCGCTATTGATTCTTGTATTTCTTTCTTAATAATTGGATCTAATTCTATATTATTCTCATTAGCGTTAAGAATTATATCTCCGGTTTCTTGTGTACTTTCATATATGAATTGGCCCATTATTTCATCCTCACTTTTATAGAGTTAGCGTGCGCGCTTAATCCTTCATGTTCTGCTATATTTATAATTTTGTTTCCATCTTTTTGAATTGCTTCATTAGAATAGTAAAGGAAGCTACTTTTCTTGATAAAACTGTCTACAGATAGCGCTGAGTAGAATCTTGCTGTACCATTAGTTGGTAATACGTGATTAGTTCCTCCGAAATAATCTCCTATTGGTTCTGGTGTATAGTATCCTAAAAATACAGATCCCGCATGTGTTACTTGTCCTAGTTTTTCCGTTGCATTTTCAATCATTAGTTCTAAGTGTTCTGGCGCTACTTGATTTGATAGTTCAATACATTCGTCTATTGTTTCACATAATATTGCTTTACCATAGTTTGCTAATGACGCTTCAATTATTTCTTTTCTTGATAGTTTTGCTAATTGTTTTGTTAATTCTATTTCTGTTTCTTCAATTAATTTGCTTGAAGTTGTGATTAGTATAGCACTTGCTAATTTATCATGTTCTGCTTGTGACATTAGATCGGCAGCCACATAACTAGGATCTGCGCCTTCATCTGCAATAACTAATATTTCAGAGGGTCCAGCTATCATATCAATATCAACTCTTCCAAATACTAGCCTTTTAGCTGTTGCTACAAATGTATTACCTGGTCCTACTATCTTATCTACTTTTGTTATTGTTTCTGTTCCATAAGCAAGAGCTCCTATCGCTTGGGCCCCTCCTATTTTAAAAATTTTATCTACACCTGCTATCTTAGCGGCTACTCCTATATATGGATTAATTCCGCCTTTTTTATCTGGTGGTGTTACCATTATTATTTCTTTTACTCCCGCTACCTTAGCAGGTATAACATTCATTAAAACACTAGATGGATAAGCAGCTGTTCCTCCAGGAACGTATACTCCTACTTTTTCGATTGCTTGGACACGTTGGCCTAGGAATACTCCATCAGCTTTAGTTAATATGAATCCATTTTTCTTTTGGGCTTCATGATAGAATTCAATATTTGATTTAGCTTCTTCCATATTAGCTATAAATTCTTTGTCAACTAAATTAAAACAATCGTCAATTTCTTCTTTTGTAACAGCTAAATGAGTAAGCTCAACCCCATCAAATCTTTTAGTATAATCAAATAATGCTTCATCTTTTCTTAATTCAACATCTTTTAATACTTCACTAACAGTTTTAATAACATTAGCATCACTTTCGCCTTCTCTAGCTTTAAGTTCTTTTATTAGTTCTAACTTTGTTTCGTTATTACATTTTAGTTTTTTTAACATATCATGAAACCTCCTTTTTCTTTGTTATATAAATTATTCTTTTACTTTAGCTATACTACTAGATAGATTATCTAGTATTTTTTTTATTTCTTCTCTTTTTAGTTTAAAACTAGCTTTATTAACAATTACTCTTGCTGATATTTCAGAAACCGTATCATATATCACTAATCCATTTTCTTTTAATGTTGTTCCAGTTTCTGTAATATCTACAATAGCATCACATAGCCCTAAGATAGGTGCTAGTTCTACACTACCTTCTATCTTTATTATTTCTACATCCATTCCTTTACTTTTAAAATAGTTTTTAGTTACTGTTGGATATTTAGTTCCTATTTTAATATGTCCAATCTTTTTAAAGATATCTATATCAGGAAGTGTAGCCATGATGAAACTACATTTACCAATCTCAAGATCTAGCACTTCATAATAGTCATCATCTACTTCTGCTAAAGTATCGCTTCCTACTACTCCAATATCGGCTACACCATGTTCTACATAAGTAATAGAATCAGCTGCTTTAACCAAAAAATATTTAATATCTTCCTTAGTATCATGAAATACAAGTTTACGTCCTTTATCTTTAAGTTCTTCAGTACCATAACCAGCAATATCTAACAACTTTACTGTTTCTTTTTCTAATCTTCCTTTAGTTAGAGCTATACTTATACTCATGTTAATCCCTTCTTTCCTTCAAATTTGTTAATTCATTATTTTGGTGAAGTTCAACTACTAGTCCTTCTTCTCGCTTAGATTTAGCTAATGATAAAGCTTCAACAATTTTATTAGCAGGATACTCTATAATCATTCTAGCTAATTTAGGATATATTTCTTCATCTATAACTTCTAATAAAGCATCTAATTTTATAGCAAAACCCACTGCTGGTAAATCTCTACCATAAATCTTGATAAGTTTATCATAACGGCCACCGGTAAGAATTGTTATTCCTACTCCATCAGCATAGCCTCTAAATATTAATCCAGAATAATAGCTTAAACGATGTACCATGCCTAAATCGAAAGTTATTAAATCTTTATAACCTAATTCTACTAAAGCATTATTTAGTCTTTCTAAATAATTTATTTGATCTTTAATATCATCATTAAAGGCTACAGTTTTAACTTCTTCTAATACTTCAACTCCTCCAAATAACCAAGGTAATTTTGTAAAGAATAATTTATGTTGGTCACTTAAATTAGTTTTTGCTAAGAAATCATCTAAAGCTTTAAGACTCTTTTTATCCATTAATGTTAATAGTGTTGCTATTTCTTCTTCGCTTAAGTTTATATTATTAACTGCCGCTTTGAATATATTAATGTTACCTATTTCTAATTTATAATTAATGTTCTTCAATATTTTCATAGATTCTAATGCAGTTACTAGTATTTCTAAATCTGAATCAAATCCTTGAGCTCCAATGTATTCTACTCCACAGTCACTGAATTCATTTCTTCTTCCGCTTAGTTTATTATTTACATGAAAGATGTTAGCTGTATATCGAAATCTTAAAGGCATAGCACTATCCTTAAATCTAGTTGCTACTACTCTTGCGATTGGCAATGTCATATCAGGTCTAAGAACTAATATTCTCCCGTTGCTATCAAAGAATTTGTACATGTCTTCATCATCTAGGTATTGGAATCCTGGATTAAATGTTTGATAAAATTCTGTAGTTGGTGTTACAACTTCTTTATAACCCCATGTATCTAAGATATGTTCAAGGTCGTTTGTTAGATTCTTTTTGATCCAACATTCTCCTAGTACTAAATCTCGTGTTCCTTCTGGTATTGTATATTTATTGCTCATATTAACATCTCACTTTCATGCCATACACTTTGTATGTTTACTTGTTTCTTAATTTAATGTATTAGAAAAAAATAGCCACTTCACATAGCTACTTTAATTTTACCACAATTCGTTACATTTGTTTCAGTTGATTTCATTTTTTTTCATAAATATTACCTATTTTTAGGCTAATTCTTAACTATTTCTAATGCTTCTTTTAGTGTTTGTTCTTTAGTAGTTACATTTATCCAATTTACATCAAGTTGATTATTAAACCAAGTATACTGACGTTTTGCAAAGTTCCTACTGTTTTTTTGAATTAAAGCTATAGTTTCTTCCTTAGTAGCTTCTTTTTCAAAGTAACTTTTCCATTCTTTATAGCCTATTCCTTTCATAGCTTGTAGATTCCATATATCTTCAATTTTATCATCATTAGCTATTTTTATAAGTTGTTCAATTTCTTTTAATAAACCTTTTTCCATCATCACATTTACTCTTTGATTAATTTTTTCATATAACTGGTCTCTAGGTAATGTTAAACCTATAATAGTCGCATTATATAATAATTTATGTTGCTGTTCATCTACTATATCACTTTTAAGTTTTCCACTATGAGCTATCAATAAAGCTCTTTCAACTCTTTGTCTGTTATTTACATGTATAGTCTCTAAACTTTTAGAATCTATCTCTTTTAATTGTTCATATAATTCTTCATTACTGTAGTTTTTTAATTGATCTTTATAAACTTCATCTATTTCTTCTTTTTCAAATACATAATCATAAAGTACAGCTTTTATATAAAGGCCAGTTCCACCACAAATAATAGGTAACTTCCCTCTACTTATGATCGTTTGGATATGTTCACGTGCCACTCTTTGAAAATCAGCTACACTATATGGATGATCAAAACATAGTTCATCCACCAAATAATGTGGAATTCCTTGCATCTCTTCTTTTGTTATTTTAGCCGTACCAATACTCATTGCTTTATAAATTTGATAAGCATCACCACTAATTATTTCTCCATTTAATCGTTTAGCTAATTCTATTGAATATTGACTTTTACCTACTCCTGTAGGGCCCACAATTACTAATATCTTATCCAAGGCGGTAAAAGTCCTTTTCTAATGTTTTATGAGTTAATAATATAAAGGTAGGTCTTCCATGTGGGCAATGGAATGGTTGTTTACATTTACGAAGGTCTGTAACTACTTGTTTCATTTCTTCTAAACTAAGATTACGATTAAATCTTATTGAAGAATGGCATGCTAGAGTTGCTATCGTATGTTTTCTTAATGTTCCTATTTCAACTTCATAGTTCTTTAAGTATATATCTACTAGATCTTGTATAAACTTAGTTAAATCATAGTTTATCATCCAAGCAGGTACTTCTCTTAATATTAATTTATTTTCTCCGAATACTTCTAACTTTATATTAGCAAATGATAGTTTAGTATTAATGTCGTCAATGTGAATACAGGCAGAACTTGTAGCATTAACTGTTATAGGTACTAGTAATGGTTGTATATCCTCTTTGCTATTTTCTAGTTTTTGTTGTATGTACTCATAATGATATCTTTCCTGTGCTGCATGTTGATCTATAATATATAGTCCTTCATCTCCTTGAGTTAAAATATATCTGCCACTCAATTGTGCTAATACTACCATGTTTGGAAAAGATGGATTAACAACTGTTTCTTCAACATTATCTCGTTCATTTTCAACTTCCGTTTCACCTTCATTTACAACTGCTTTATCAATTTCATCTGTTAAATGTTCACTTGACTTCATGCAGTCATTTATTTTATTTACTTCTAATTCTTCAACAGAATTATATTTAGAATCAGATTCATGACAGTTATTAACATTTGTTTTTTCTTTAAATTCTCTTGTTAAACGCTCTGGAATTGTTTCTTCTTGATCATTAGTAAATGAAGTCATAACTGATTCTTGAGGTTCTACTATTGTATCTACATTATTATTGAAATTAAATTCTTGAATTATTACTTTTTCCTTATTAATTGATTTAGGCTTAATGGTATGCACAGTTTGTGAAGGTTCCACTTGACTAACACCCATATGATTATTTAAAGCATTAACAACAGCTTTTTTAACAAGATCATCTAATTGTTTTTCTTTACTTAAACGTATTTCCCATTTACTAGGATGCACATTAACATCAACTAATTTAGCGTCCATATCTATATTTATAACACATATAGGAAATCGATCATTAGGAAGATAAGCACTATATGCATCTAAAATAGCCTTCTGTAAGGGATAGTTTCTTACCATCCTTTTATTTATAAAGATATACATATGATATTTATTAGCCCGAGCAAAACATGGTAGAACTGCAAAACCATTAATATTATAATCGTTATCATTAAGCGTTAATGGTATACACCCTTTAGCAACATCTCTAGAATAAATATTCATTAAAATTTGATCAATCTTACCATTACCTAACGAACAAAAAACTTGACGATCATCACTAATCAAAGTAAAAGAAATATTCGGATTACCTAAAGCAAATTTCTGAACTATATCTATAATTAAAGTTGATTCATAGTTCGGACTCTTTAAATGTTTAAAACGCGCAGGAGTCTTTTGGAATAAATTTATAACATCTATTCTAGTCCCTTTTGGTAAAGATGAAGCACTAATTCTTTTATCACTACCATATTCGACAGAAACTTGAACTGATTCGCTACCATCATTAGTTGTTAAAACCATTTTACTTACTGAAGCAATTGACGGAATTGCTTCTCCTCTAAATCCCATCGTATTTATATTCCATAAATCATCAATACTAGATAACTTACTAGTAGCATGACGTTCGAATGCTAATAAAGCATCAGTCTTATCCATACCAATACCATTATCAATAATTTGAATTAATTCTATACCACCTTGTTTAATATTAACAGTTATCTCAGTACTTTTAGCATCAATAGAGTTTTCTATAAGTTCTTTAACAATACCTGATGGTCTTTCTACAACTTCTCCAGCAGCTATCATATTTGTAAGATGTTCATCTAATTGATTAATTATACTCATATTTACATCTCCTATTCTAGGTTATTCTTTAGTTCTGTAATAAATCTTAAAGCATCTAATGGAGTCATAGCATTAGGATTGATACTATTTAGTTGTTCTATAATATGTTCATGCTTTGGATTACTCTGTTCTACTATTAACATGCTTGACTGTTGAATATTAGTATTAGGATCTTGTTCTAATGAATCTAGAATTTGTTTTGCTCTCACTAATAAACTTTCAGGTAATTTAGCTAATCTTGCTACATTTATACCATATGATTTATCTGCTTTTCCATCAGTAATTTTATATAAAAATGTTACATGATCATTTTCTTCATAGACTTCAACATGCTTATTCTTTATATCTTTATGTGAACATTCTAGTCCTGTTAATTCATGATAATGAGTTGAAAATAAGGTTTTTGCTTTAATATTTGATGATATATATTCTAAAATAGCATGAGCTAATGCCATTCCATCATATGTTGATGTTCCTCTTCCTATTTCATCGAATAGAATTAATGAATTTTCTGTAGCATTTTTTAGAGCGTTATTAGCTTCTATCATTTCTACCATAAATGTAGATTGTCCACTCATTATGTCATCACTTGCACCTATCCTTGTAAATATCTTATCAAATATAGGTAATTCTGCTGACTTCGCAGGAATGTAACATCCTATTTGAGCTAATAGTACTATTACTGCTGCTTGTCTCATATAGGTAGATTTACCACCCATATTTGGTCCTGTTACAATTTCAATAGCATTGCCTTCTTCCATTATTAACGAATTAGGTACATAGGTGCTATTTTTCATTATTTTTTCTAATATAGGATGTCTTCCTTCTATTACTTCAATACTATGTTGGCTATGGAAAGTCGGTCTTACATAACCAACGTTACTGCTTATTACAGCTAATGAATAAAGTGCATCTATTACTGCTAATCCTTGCGCTAAATCATGAAGTTTTGGCAGATATACACTTATTTTATTAACCAAATCTATAAACAATTCAGTTTCAATTCTTATACTTTTTTCTTGTGCATGTAATATGGCGTCTTCTTTTTCCTTTAATTGTGGTGTTATATAGCGTTCACAGTTCGTTAAAGTTTGTTTACGTATATAACCAAATTCTTCTTTCACTAAATTTAAGCTTCCTTTTGTTACTTCTATATAGTAACCGAAGATGCGGTTATATCCTATTTTTAATGATTTAATTCCTGTTCTTTCTCTTTCTTGATTTTCTAATTCTATAATATAATCTTGGCCAGTTTTTCCTATTCTTCGTAATTCATCTAATTGTTCATTATAGCCATCAACAAAGATTCCTCCCTCTTTAATAGATATTGGAGGCAATTCTACAAAAGCATTTTTTAATAGCATAGTTATTTCTGCACAATCGTCTAATTTGGAAAGTTCAGGATATGCTTTACATTGACTAAATATTTCTAATATTTTAGGAGCGCTCTCTAATGTTTTGCTCAATCTTAATAAATCTCTTGGATTAGCATTACCATAAGCAATTCTTGCACATAATCTTTGTAAATCATATACTTGTTTTAGGTTATCTTTAAGTTCGTCTTTCATTATAAAATTTTCATTTAAAAATTCTATTGCGTCCTGTCTTTTATTTATTACTACTTCTTCTACTAATGGATATTCTATCCATTTCTTTAAAAGCCTAGATCCCATCGCACTGCAGCATTTATCTAAAAAACTCCATAGTGTTGTTGATTTTGAGTTATTTCTTAATGCTGTTGTTAATTCTAAGTTAGTTCTCGTTGAGTAATCCATTTGTAGAAATTCATTTTCATGAATTTCTACTACTGGGTTTAAATGAGACATACTTCTTTTTTGAGTTTCATTTAAATAATTAGTTAGTAAAATAAACGCTTTTATAATATTAGGATCTTCTATATTTGCTAATAAATGATTATAGTTTTCATCTTTATTATTGTTATCTTCAAATGATATGGTTATTGTTTGATTGTCTTGAATTACTTTTAGTAATTTCTTATCAAAATTTTTATTCACTACTATCTCTTTTACATTATTACTTAATAACACTTTTTGTAGAGCTAAATAATTATGATCTACATTTATTGCTTGCATGTCTCCCGTTGTCATCTCACATAACAATATACTTAATCCATATTGGAAGTCGCATATTCCTGCTATATTAACTGTTGAAAGATCATCATTAAGTTCTTCCATAATAGTTCCTGGAGTTACTATTTTTATAACATCTCGTTTAACTATCCCGACTGCATCGGCAGGATTTTCAAGTTGTTCAACGATTGCTACTTTGTAGCCTTTTTGGATAAGTCTTTGTATATATCCTGTTGCTGCATGATAAGGAATTCCACACATTGGAACTTTTTCACTTACTCCAGCATTTCTTCCTGTTAATACTAGATCTAATTCACTTGATGCAATTTTTGCATCTTCAAAAAACATTTCATAGAAATCCCCTAAACGATAAAACATTATACAATCTAGATGTTTGTTTTTGACATTTAGATATTGTTGCATCATCGGTGTATACTTTTCTTCTGCCATACTATCACACTCATTTCAATTACTATTATAACAAATTTTTTACATAAAATGATAGTTAGTTCTATTAATATACTTAATATGAACATAAAAAAAGATTAACAGCTTTCCCGTCCGTTAATCAGATCTCGTTTTGTTTCCAAAACTATATAATTTCCTAGCCTATAAATACTTGCCTATAATACCATATTTTATGATAAATAATTATAAGTTGCATAAAACAGACTTGAATTGTAACAATTCGTATTACTTACCAATTTTTATTGTTTTTCTTTAACTTCTTTAACTTCTTTTATTGCCCTATATACTTCTTTATCTTTAAATATCAAGAATGTTATTCCACCTATAATTATCATTAATTGATAGGTTGCAAATCTCCAAAACACCATAATACTTGCTGCAATAGATCTTCCAAATAATGGCGAGAACATAATAACAAAGGCACCTTCTGTAAAGCCTGCATCTCCAGGTAATGGAGAACAAGCGTTACTCATGTGGACAAAAGCACTTAAACATATAATATCAAATAGTAAAGTTGGGTCTATTTGGACATTTAATCCTAATGCTACAATATATGGTAAAGAATAATATAATGAAAATCTAAATATATTAATCCCTACTAACTTTACTAATAGTTTCTTATTCTTTTTTAATACCCTAATTTCTTTAGTAAAATTATCTATTTGTTGTGCCCATCTAATTCCTGTTTTTTCTTCATCCTTAACTATATGAATTTTAGCTAAAAGATGCAAAATTTTAACACTTGCTTTTTCATATAATGATGGGAATTTATATAGTATCCATAATATTACTATTACACTCGCATTAATAAGAAATCCTATAAATACTATTAGTGAAAACTGTTGATTACATTCTAAATAGCTTTTAAATTTAATTAGCATCAGTATCCCAACATAAACTAGCAATGTACTTTGGAATATAATAAAATCAGTATATAAAATACTTCCAGCATCACTTGCTTTTATTCCCTGTTTTTTAAACATATACATCTGAGCAACTTGTGTTCCCCCAGCTGGAGTTATTCCATTAAAAAATGCTCCAATATAAGCGTTAGTCAAAGCTTCTCTTTTTTTATAGTCTGGTCGATACTTTCTGGCTAGAATATATACAATCACTCCATTACAGCAATAATATATAATACCCATGCCTAATATAATAATTAACCACAATGGTGATATTTGTTTTATCGTATCTAATACTTCTTTAAAATTGCCACGTAAGCTGAACCATAATCCAAATACTGTTAGGCCAAATACTAGAAGTATATTAATGAAATTTTTTTTATTGTTCATTTATTCACCTTGCCTCCTTATGATTATAACACAAACATATAATTCATATATTTCATTTTTGTCATATAGTATAACCATTCATAATTACAATATAAATAATTAATACAGATATCCTAGTAGATACAATAAAACTATTTATCTATTGATATTTTTTCGTTTAAATATGAATTATAATTACTATACTTATTAATATGGTGATATATTAATTGCATTCATCTATATAGTAATATTAACTACGATTACTATAACACTTTACCACATAATAAGATATGTTTTTATTCCTTTAATTATTATAATTTATAAAAATAATACAGTATGTTAACATACTGTATATTCCTACACGTTATATATTTGATCCATTTGTTTCAATTCACTGAATGTATCGATTTCTACTATATCGTCTTTTTTACATTGTTTTACTCTTATTTGATATTTAGGTGAACATACTCTTAAAGCTACTTCATCCCAGTATTTTTCTCTTCCACCTGGCATATTAAATACGGTTAGAATATCATCACTTATTTTTTTTGCATCTTCCTTATTCCAGTATGAAATACCGAACATATGTGCGACATTTTCGCCCCCAACTTTTAAATTTGATATAATGCCTTTCTTAGTTTCAAAGCACCAATCATCAGTCACACTAACATTCATTCCTAAGTAATTAGTAGTATATTCATATTTTCTTATAACCTTAGGGTTATATAAATACAAATCACTTTCTAGAACATAAGCATTTTCTAATTGATCTTTAACCAATAATGCACTTGATATATTATTAGTTTCATTATATATGGGGTTTTCAATAAATTTTATCATAGGATATTTCTTTAGTAATACATCAAATTGTTCACCTAAATAACCTCTAACTATAGTAATGTCATTGATTCCTGCATCAGTAACTGCTTCTAATAGCGTTTCTATAATCCTCTTCCCATGTACTAAAATTAATGGTTTCGGTGTATTTAATGTTATAGGTACTAAACGACTACCAAATCCAGCTGCTAAAAAGATAGCTTTTTTAACTCTATATGGTTCTAATTGTTCATACCCTTTTAGGGTAACATCATAATGAGAGTTTTCTTTAATTTTTAATAACTCTAATTCTTGTAATTCTAAAAGTGTTTTGTTAACAACACCTAAAGATATATCTAATTCCTTTGCTACAGTTCTTTGTGGGTGTTTTATATCTTGATTTCTTTCTATGTAAGTAATAATTTCAAATTGAGTTGATGTTAAATTCATAATATTCTCCTTTTTAAACTAACACTATTATAAGGTTAAATTAGTTAAATTACAACAAAATAAAAGACAATTTAAAATTGTCTTATATCATTAATTTTTATATCTTCAATTGATCTTACTTTATTATTTTCTATTTGTTGTCTTATGTGTAAACCTAAAACTGTAGATAAATTACCCATTCTTAATAAATATCCGTTCTTAGCTTCTATTACTAAGTAAGCTCCTATGGCTTTTAACCATATAAAATCTACGAGTGAGCGATCTTCTAATTCTACAGTTAATTTATCTGGTGTAAATTCTATATTAATAATATTATTAATTCCACCTAAAGCTTTAGCTAAATCTTTTGACATCTTATCGGCATTCTTAACTTCCAATACTCCAATAGCATATTTTCTAAAATAAATTCTTGTAGCAAAGAAAAATATCATTCCAAAGAAAAGACCGATTACTAAAATGAATGTTAGATTTCTAATCATTTCCGGATTTCTTACATATTGTAATAGTTCCAATGAACTACCTGGCTGAGCTAACATTAAAGCATCTGAGAAATTATATCCTACAGATACATTTAGTATTTGTAACAGTCCAAATAAAATACCTACTAAGAATAAATAAAATATATATAATAGTGGACATAATATAAGCATCAATATTTCCATTGGTAAGGCATTACCACATATTACTGATATAAAGATTGCTAATATAAAGAAAGCTTTATATCTCTTTTTATCTTTTAAAGATGTTACTAAAGAGTAGTATGCTAATAAAAATCCCGGAATTATAAACATATTAATTATATAATATGGTGTTATTAGTCTACCTGCACTACTTAATCCATCACTAATATTTTGTTGAATTGTCCATACACCAACATCTCCTAGATATTTAGCTCCAGATGCATCCATCCAACTACCGCCTAAATCCCCAAACCAGAACACGCTTCTAGGTATTTCTACCATATTTAATACAGCAGTAATACGTTCACCTATTCCATAAATAAATAAGTAAATTGGATTAGTTATATCACTACCAATTATTTTAAACACTTGCATCATTATAGATATTACTATTGGCCAACAAATTGCAAATAAGTAACCTGCAAAAGCACATAATATGAAGGTTAATATCATACTCCATGTGTCATGATCAACAAATGATAACATACCATGCATTGAATAATGGCGTGACTTTTTATAACAATATAATGTTATAATGTAAGTAACAATTAAAGAAAATATACCTACATTAAAAGGAGAAACAATTCCTTCACCAAACGTTTTAATAGCATCAAAATTAATGCTAATTCCTAAAATGCTTTTATAAAAATATACCGGTAGTTCTGAATTAACAAAGAATATCATTGTAATATTGATAATGAAATAACCGGCTACTCCTACTAGTACTGGAACTGTAGCTTCAAATTTCTTTGCTAATACTTTAACAAAAACTAAGAAAGGAAATAATTCAATTAGAAAACCTCCTATATATCTTAATAGCTCTGCTATACGAATTAAAATATTATTATCTGCTTCATAAACAAACGCTATATTTGGATTTAATATTGAACTTCCTATTCCAAGTAAAACAGTTGCTAAAAACAGTACTTTCAATGGAAATTGGAAGTGTTCCATAAAAGAATGCCATCTTGCCATACGATCACCTCACGTAACATTATACTATAAGGAAGGAAAACAAACAACGTAAAAAGTTTTCAAATATTAAGCACACTCCCGTTACCCCTTAAATTCTTAATATAAATATGATCATTAATAAACATTATCTTTTTGCTTTATGAATAGGATCACTAAGTACATCTTTAAATATATCATAATTAATAAGTTGATTATATAATATTGTTTAGAAATTTATAAATAAGTATTAATATGATTTTATCGTGAACAATATATAAGATTATTATGTGTATAGTTCATTAAATGATATTATAAATCAGTTTAAATACCATTTCTGGAGTAAATATGTTAAAATACTAAATGATAAACATATGGAGAATAATATGAATAACAATCTGTCTAGAGTTAAACAACCAAAGCGTTTTGATTTTATGCTTATATCAATAATTGTTGTAATGTTCTTAACATCGCTCATTGCAATCTTTTCTACGTTCCCACTTCTTCCTCCATATTTAAGTGGGCCTAGTTTAATTATTAAGCAGACAATGTGGTTTGGAGTTAGTTTTGTTGTATTAGGAATAATAATGTTTTTAGGCAATGATTCGATTTATGATTTTGCTAAAATAGCTTATTGGATTCTAATGGTTCTTCTTGCTTTCTTACTACTTGATCGTTTTATAGTTTTCCCGCTTTTTAATAATCATCTTCCTTTTATTACTCCCATTAATGGTGCTACTTCCTGGTATCAATTCTTAGGTTTTTGGTCATTTCAGCCAAGTGAGTTCATGAAAGTAATCTTGATTATAATCTGTGCTAAGGTAATAAATGATCATAATGAAAACAAGACAGAAAGTACTTTTGAGAATGACTTAATCTTATTCAAGAATATTTTAAAATGGTGTATACCCCCTATGTTAATGATACTTATTCAGCCGGATACAGGTATTGTTATTATTATAGCTTTCTCTATTGCTTTAATGGTTGTATGTAGTGGTATAAAAAAAGAATGGATAATGGCTGGTTTAATATTGATTGGTTCTGTAGTTATAATATTTTGTATTCTCTTCTTCCTTTATCCTGATGTTTTAAATGATATCTCAAACGGTGGATATAAACTTCAACGTTTCTATGGGTGGATTTATCCTGAACAATATATCGATGATGGACGTCAATTATATACAGCTTTGTTATCTTTAGGTACTGCCGGCCTTACGGGCGCTGGTTTGCAAAATCCAGTTACTACTATTTTAGAGGCTCAAACAGATTTCATATTCGCTGTCTTTGGTCAAAGTTTTGGCTTCCTTGGCTCTCTTTGGATTATTGGTTTATGTTTAGCTTTAGATTTTAAATGCTATACCATCGCCCAAAATTCAAAAAATGTATTTGAAAAATATATAATTGTTGGGGTTCTTGGTATGCTGCTCTTCCAGCAAATTCAAAATATATGTATGATAGTTGGCTTACTGCCGGTTACGGGTATTACGTTACCCTTAATTTCTTATGGTGGTTCATCATTCTTATCATATATGTTAGTGTTTGGAATCATTATGAATACAAGCACTAATGCAAAGAAATTGTCAGATTATGTATATTAAAAAAAAGCATAGGCTTTCTTTTTTAATATAGATTCTTTAAACGTTTTATATAACTATATTTTTTGTAGCGTGCGAATTTAACCTTTAATGGGCTTAATGTTATAGTTAATTCGTGAGCACCTTTAAGTTCGGTATGCAAATGATCATAACATAGAATTGCACTATCAAAGGTAGCGCTCTTAATATTAATTGTCCTTTTTTGCTGAAGAATAAGTGGAACACCTAATGAACGATATTGAGAATGATGAATACCAGTTATTTCACTCATTTGCATTATCTGCAAATCAGTATCAACTACAGCGCCTTTTAATGAGCGGTTATAGGCAGTAGATCCAGCTTGAGTACTAATACACATTCCAGTTCCTCTAAAGGTTTGAAAATATTCATCATCTATATAGATATCTAGAATTTGAGTCTTTATAACATTTTCAATTCTAACTTCATTTAGTGCATAATATGGATGAGAGTCATCACCATTAATATGTACCGTTAATAAATTAGATTCAATTATTGTTGGTTTCTTATTTAATATATCATTAATACAATCATCAACTTCATCCTCGGTATAATCAGTGAAAAAACCTAATGTTCCTGTATGAATGGCAGTAAAATGGATTTTGCCTAATTTTTGCATATACCTATGAACTGCGTACAATAGGGTTCCATCTCCTCCAACACATATAACTAGTGAAGGATTTTCTTCGTCATATTCCCATTCGTTAGCAATTAATTCATTTTTAATTTTCTTACCGATAATAGTTGACTTAGAGTTTTTTTTCATAATAAGAGAGAACTTATTCATATTAGCCACTTCCTTTTTAACTAATACTATTGTATCATATAATTAAAGGAGAAAAACATGAAAATTAATTATGAAAAAGAATTTAAAATATTAGTAAATAAAACTGAATTTAACGCTCTTTTAAGTTGCTATCCAGGTCTTACTTTTAAAGCTCAAACTAATACATATTTTGATACTGAGGAAGGTTCTTTAGCAAAATTAAAATGCGCATTACGTATCCGGGAAATTGACTCTATTTTTGAAGTAACATTAAAACGACCTGAATCATCTGGTGTCATGGAATATAGTTTTTTTGTTAATAGTAATGATGTAGAAGAACTTAAACATCCTAAAATAATTGGGTATTTGCATTCTATAGGTATTTACAATGAACTTGAAGTTATTGGTAATTTGGAAACAAAACGCGCTATTAAAACTCTTGATAAAGCTGAACTTTGCTTTGATATCAGTTCTTATGGTTCTACAACAGACTATGAAATAGAATATGAACAGACAGCCGATCATAACGGTAAAAAAGTTTTTAATAACATACTTAAGCAAATTAATCTCAAATATTCAAGTAATTGTCTTTCTAAAATACAAAGATGTATTGGCATTAAAAAAAATAGTATATAAGAAAACTAGCAATTTAGTTGCTAGTTTTTATATTGATTTTCTTCCTTCCATTGCTTTGATAAGTGTTAGTTCATCTGCATAATCTAGATGTCCACCCATTGGTAAACCATGAGCAATGCGTGTTACATTAATTCCTTTTGATTCTAGTAATCTAGCTATATAAAGAGCAGTTGTTTCACCGTCTGCTGTAGGATTAGTTGCTATTATTACTTCTTGTATTGTTGCTGTCATTCTTTCAAGCAACGCAGCTATATTAATATCTTCTGGCATTATTCCTTTTGTTGCTGATATCTCTCCATTTAGAACGTGATAAACACCTTTATAAGTTTGACTCTTTTCTATTGCTAAAATATCTTTAGGTTGTTGTACAACACAAACTATATTTCTATTCCGTTCTTCACTACTGCATATACTACATATTTTATCTTCACTTAAATTACCACAAACTTCACAATAATTTATTGATTGAATTGATTGGATTGCTACTATAAATGATTCGGCTTCTTCCTTATTCCAGCCAAGTACAGAATAGGCATAACGCTCAGCGGTTTTACTACCAACTCCTGGTAGATGTTTTAATTGTTCAATTAAATTTTCAAATGCTTTTGGATACATTAGAAAATACCTGATATATTTAAATTCTTTGCTTTATCATCTATCATATTATCATGATCCAAATTTATTTTATTAAGCGCATTATTAAGCGCCATTACTAATAGATCCTGTAAGTCTTCTTTATTTTCAGGATTGAGCATAACTTCATCTATTACAATTTTATTTATTTGATAGGAACCGCTAATTTCTACCTTAATAGCTCCACCAGCAACTTCTTCTTTGTACACAAGGCTATTAATTTTATCTTGTTCCTGTTTCATTTGGTTGCTTAATCCATTTACTTGCTTTAATAAATCATTGATATCCATACTAATTCTCCTCTATTTTTAAATTATCGACCCCGAATAGATCTTTTGCTTCTTCAAGTGGTGTTTTTTCTAATACAATTGTTTCTTTTAATGTATTTACTTTTATTTCTAATGCAGAAGGTAACTGTTTATTTCCTGCTAGTTCCTTAAATAAATTTATTGATGCTTTACTTTGTTCATCTGAAATTGCAAAAATCTTTTTAATACTACCAAATAGTAATTCTGTGAATTTCACTAATTGATCATTAGCTTCTAAATTATTTATTTCATTAGCTATAGATTGATTATTAACCGATAATATTAAGTAATTAACTCCACATCCAACAATCTTAGCGCTTCTTAATGGATTGGCACACTTTGCCCATTCAGGATCGAAAAAGTAATCCTTTATATGATTGAATCCTGTTTGGCACTCGTTTTTAAAGCCTTTATTAGCTCCAACTAGTAATTGAACTACATAATCTGTTGTTAAATCAACTAATGGGTGTTCTTCATTTGCTATATTACTTGATGTAGGTTCATCTAATGTTTCACGTGAAACAACATGTTCCTCATCAACTATATTAATGTCATCTAAACTTTCATCATCAAAATCATCATCAATTTCAAGTTCACTATTTATTTGTTGAGGCTTTGGTATTTCTACTATTTCTTTTTTTATGTTAAGTGCATCATTCTCTTTATTAATGGTTTTAAGTGGCACGGTGTTAACTTTCTCTATTCTAGGTTCAGAAACAGTCATACATTCACTGTTATCACCTATATTAATCATCTTTAGTAACGCAACTTCGAAATAAACACCTACATTAGCAGCAAAACGGTACTTTTCATAAGTTTCCATTAATATATCTATAAAAACGAGCCTTTGCTTAGTCGTTCTCTGCGATCTTATTACGTTAACCTGCTCTTGATTCATTATTTGAAGAAGATCGATATCCTTTGTATAATCATATACGATTGATTCCTTTACCATTTCTATAAAGTCATTTGTCAGACGTTTTATATCAATACCCTTTTCTATGAATGAATGAACACTATCTAGGATATATTTTGCATCCCTACTGTATATAGCTTCAAATATCTTAATCTTTTCATTCATTGTAGTGATCCCATATACTTCATTTATATGTTTACTGTTTATATCATTACCAGCATAAGCAATCACTTGATCCAAGATACTTAATGCATCTCTCATTCCACCATCAGCTAGGATGGCTATCATTTCAATTGCTTCACTAGAACATGTAATAGATTCGGCTTTTAGCACCAATTCAATGCGTTTTATCATTTCTTTAACTGATACTTTAGTAAAATCATATCTTTGACAACGCGAAATAATAGTTGGTAAAACTTTTTGTGGCTCAGTCGTCGCTAATATGAATATAACATGAGATGGTGGTTCTTCTATAGTCTTTAATAAAGCATTAAACGCTCCGGTAGACATCATATGAACCTCATCAATAATATAGACCTTATATTTACCTTTGATAGGTGTATATTTAACTTTCTCAATAAGATTTCTAACTTCATCTACTCCATTATTACTTGCTGCATCAATTTCTATTATATCTGGGTGTGATCCATCACTAATGCTTAAGCAATTATCACATTTCATACACGGTCTTACAGAATCTGTCGTTTCACAGTTTATAGCTTTAGCAAATATCTTAGCTATACTAGTTTTACCTGTTCCTCTAGGACCACAGAATAAATATGCATGTGCGATCTTACTCGTTTCAATAGCATTCTTCAATGTTCTTACAATATGTGTTTGGCCAGCAACCTCTTCAAATACTTGAGGTCTATAGGTTCTATATAAAGCTTTATATGACATAAATTGCACCAACTTTCATATACATTATACCAAAAATTAACTCGTTTTCATATATAAAAAGATAACTAATATTAGTTATCTTTTTGCTCGTTTTCCTTTAAAAAAATCTTTTAATAACTGCTGACATTCAGGTTGTAAGACTCCACTTATAACTGTTGGATAATGGTTAAACCCTTTAGTTTCATACATTTTCATGCAAGATTCTATACTTCCACCTTTAAAATCGCAAGCTCCGTAAACAACAGTTTCAATGCGTGACTGGAGTATAGCGCCTGCACACATTGGACATGGTTCTAATGTAACATATAGAACACATTCTTCAAGACGCCATGTATTTAAAATTCTACAAGCCTCTTCAATTGCTAATATTTCAGCGTGAGCCGTAGCACATTGTTTTGCCTCACGTAAATTGTATGCTGATGCAATTATTTGACCTTTTAAGATGATAACCGCACCCACAGGCACTTCATCAGCCGCCATTGCTAACCTTGCTTGTTCAATAGCTAATTTCATGTAATCTTCATGCATTAAACAATCCTCCTAGGTAAAATAAAAGCTACCACACATGTCAGAG
>JAVWHP010000016.1:0-25435 GCA_036639955.1 Erysipelotrichaceae bacterium | reverse complement strand
TAATATAACCAGTACTATTAGATTTATTATAATATATAAATCTATTATGTTTATCCTTATAAATATTTCTTCCAGAAAGAGCATCTCTTTTTTTATTAGTCATTGTATCACCTCTTTATAATTATATTATAACCAATAATTAAACGATAGTCTATAAATTAATAAGTTATTTGCAAGAATTGATTATGAATTAATAATATGGTTGAAAAAATTATAATTTGGGATATAATAAAGTTAGATGTAAAGGATTACATTTCATCTAAAGGAGAACATTATGATATTTGGAAAAGACGAAAAAGTCTGGAATGAATTATCTGGAGCTTTCACCGCTACAGAAATTAACCAACAACCAGCTACTTGGGTAAAAACTCTCACTCAAGTAAAAAAACAAAAGAAAGAAATAGCACAGTTTATCTCTCAAGTAACAAGCCAAAAGGATTATGATATTATCCTTACTGGAGCAGGAACAAGTGAATTTGTAGGAAATGCATTATATTCATATTTAAATAAATTAACTAATTATAAATGTAAGTCCTATGGTACGACTGATTTAGTAGCTACTCCTGAAAATTATTTATCAAGAACAAAACCTACGTTATTAATATCTTTTGGTAGATCTGGTAATTCACCAGAATCTATAGGTGCTATAGATGTAGCGGAAGTAGTATGTTCTAATTTATTCCATATTTTTATAACATGTAATAAAGATGGAGCATTATCTAAAAGAGCAGCGAAAGAAAAAAATTGTTATGCGATTAATTTAACAGAAGAAACTCATGATAAATCTTTTGCAATGACTAGTTCTTATACTAATATGATGTTAGCAGCTTTATTATGTTTTAATTTAGATAATTTAGATGCTATTGAAAAAGATATGGAGAATGTAATATCTTCAGCTACTTCATTATTGGATAATGGTTATGCTCAAATTGAAAATATGTTAGTTATGTATAAATTTGATCGAATCGTTTATTTAGGAAGTAATGCATTAAAAGCTATAGCTCAAGAATCAGCTTTAAAGATGTTAGAGTTAACCGCTGGTAAAGTATGTACTATGTTTGATACTCCATTAGGCTTTAGACATGGACCTAAATCTATTATCAATGATAATACTCTATGTGTAGTATATTTAAGTGATGATACATACAGTAGAAGCTTTGAAATAGACTTAATCAAAGAAATGAGTTCACAAAGAAAAGGAAATAAGATATTAGCAGTATCATCATTTCAAGATGATGAAGCAGCATCTTTAGTAGACTATTTTGTAAGTTTAAATACTAATCATAAAATGAATAATATGTTATTAGCCTTTGATTACATTATAGTAGCTCAACTAATAGCCTTATTTAAATCTTTATCATATAAAATTACTCCGGATAATCCTTGTCCAAGTGGGGAAGTTAATAGAGTAGTTAAGGGAGTAACTTTATATCCCTATAAAAAGGAGGATTAATATGATCGGAATAATAGTCTGTGGACATGGTAACTTTGGTACAGGTCTAACAAGTTCTTTAAATCTTATAGCAGGTGTTCAACAAGATTATGTAGCAGTAGATTTTGTTCAACAAGATTCAGTAGAAGACCTAGAAAAGAAACTAACAACAGCTTTTAATAGTTTAAGTGATTGTGATGGTATATTAGTAATGTCTGATTTAGCTGGAGGATCTCCTTTTAAAACAGCAGTTACTGTTGCTCAAAGCTATAAAAACATTCAAGTTCTAGCAGGTACAAATCTAGGTATGATTATAGAAATAAGTATGGCTAGAACAATGGTTAATGACCTATCTTCTTTAGTAGATATGGCTATTAACGTTGGTAAAGACCAAGTAATGAAATATGAATTCAAGCCAGTCACTTATGAAGAAAGTGATGATGGCATCTAAGGAGGAATTATAAATGAACTGGGAAGTAATAACATGGTCTTGTTTAACATTTGCTTTTCTTATAATAGCTATGTTAATAATTTATTATTTATTTAGTTTTAGATTAGTTAAAAAAAGAGAAATTGTATTACAATCTATGCATGAAAATCTTAAAACTGGAGCGAGAATTACTTTTGCTGGTGGTATTAAGGGTAGTGTAGTTAGTGCTAATGGAGATGAACTATTAGTAGAAATAGCTAAAAATACTATTATAACTATTTCTAGATATGCTATTACTTCAGTAGATAACTAAACTTATAGAAGATTAAGATAAGGTAAGTGAATAATTATAGTTAAAAAGAGAACTCAATGAGTTCTCTTTTATTATAATATTATTTGATATTGACTAATTGTAAATAGTTTTAGCATATTCACTTGGAGCCATACCAAAGTGTTGTTTAAATCTTCTTGAGAAATAATGAATAGAAGTAAATCCTAAGATACTAGCTATTTGAGAAATTGTATATACACTTTCTTTTATAAGTATCTTACTCTTATTCAATTTTAAATCAGATATATATGTTTTAGGAGCAACACCTAAGTTGTTCTTAAACAAGTTTTGTAATGAACTACGAGAAACTGAGAACTTATGAGTAATCTCTTCAATAGTGATTGGTTCATATATATTTTCAGTAATATAAATCATAACTTCATTTAATAATTCGTTTTCAAATCGTTGTTGCATTGGAGTATTAGCTACTGGTGCTTCTATTAACTTATCATATTGAAGTAATTTAACAATTAATTCTTTTAAGTAAGCAATTAATAAATCACTATCATATTCTAATTCATTATTAGAAACCTTCATAAATGAACTAATAGCAGTATGAATATCCTTTTGTGCACGGAACACTCTAGACTGGATAGCCTCTGGATGTTCAATATCCATATCAAACAAGATAGTTAAATATGAACATGAAGTAGCAGTAGGAGTTTCCTGTGTGTGGAATTGTCCTGGTGCATAAAGAACTAAATCATAATTATGTAATTCAAAATGATCATTATCAATATCTGAATGTAAGCATCCATTATCAATGAATGTTAATTCCCAATATTCATGACTTTCACCATGGAATTCATAATTAGCATTTCTTACCTGATAGAAGTAAGCAAAAATCTCATTAATGTTTACTAAAGGTAACATTCTCTTATAAGCAATTTCTTGTTCGTTTTGTGTTGCTACTGTGGTTTTGTGTACATCGAAATCAGTTAAGATTTCAAGCTTTGCGTTAGCAGTAATACTAATGAAGTTAAGAGCAATACCTGCTCTAATCTTAATAGTGCGATGAATTACGAATTTTTCAAAGGCACCTGATTCTGGATTAGTACTAACAACTAACATAACGATTCCAGAAGTTACTCTAACATAAACATCAGTTGAGTAAACTTTAAAATCATTGATGGACTTATTTCTGATTTTTACTTGTGAATGTTCAAGCTTAGAAGATTGACTCTTACTAATGTCATTGATTATTTCTCCGTATTTATCAAAAATGAAGTTCGTGGTTTTATTAAACATATTAATCACCTCGGACTTATTATAGCAAAAAAAGTGCAAGGTTGATAGTCTAAGTTTAAATCTTTTTTTAAAGTGTAAAAAATAAGGTGAAAATCTAGGTATAATGGTAATTAAATGTAAAAATAGTATATTACAAATTCGGAATAATATAAATTTTAATATGAATAAGTAATAAATATTCAAAAAGTCTAAAGTTAAGTCACATTTTTTCACACATTAAACCTCTTTTTGGTATAAATCTTTAAAATATGACATAAACTATAGATAATTATTACTTTCACCTGATTTTACTATATTTTTCGCTATTTTTATTGAAACTGACAACAAGGAAAATAAAAACTGCAAAGAAATTTGAGCCTATATAAACTAAAATCAAGGGGAAGTGAAAGAGTTTACATTTTGGATTTGGTTCACCCCATATCCTCAATGATTTAACTTCAATCTAAAATAGAGAGGAGAGAAATTCTATGCCAGAACCAAAAATTGTTTTAGTCAGAATTGATAACAGATTAATACATGGTCAAGTAGCTACAATGTGGTGTTCAGTGTCTAACGCTAATCTACTACTAGTTGCTAATGATGATGTTGCTACTGATCAATTCAGACAAGGGCTTATGAATATGTGCGCACCAAGTTATGCGCAAACGCGTTTCTTCACAATTGAAAAAACTTGTGCCATTATTCATAAAGCTAATCCAAAGCAGGCAATCGCAATCATCTGCGAAACGCCTCAAGATGTTTTACGATTAGTTGAGGGAGGAGTTCCTATAACTAACGTAAACATTGGTAACATGCATATGGCTGAAGGAAAAAGACAAGTTGCTACATCAGTAGCAGTCGATGATTCAGACGTTGCAGCATTTGCTAAGCTTCGTGATCTTGGTGTTAAATTAGAAATAAAACGCGTCCCAGACACAGCAGCAGAAGATATTAATAAAATATTTAAATAAAAGGTATTTAAGTAAAAATTCAAATACTCTCAAATTTGAAAGGAGAACATTATGACAACACCTTCAGTGATTCAAATTGTATTAGTATTCATTGTGGCTTTCATCGCCGGAATCGATCAATTTAGTTTCTTAGAATCATTATACCAACCAATCGTTATGGGACCAGTCATCGGAGCAATCTTAGGAAACTTCGAACTAGGCCTTATCGTCGGTGGTACTTACCAATTAATTACGATTGGAGCAATGCCAATCGGAGGGGCTCAACCGCCTAACGCAGTTATCGGAGGTATTATGGCCACCGTATTTGCTTGTACTGCTCAAACAGGGGCAGTAGATGTAGCTGGAGCAGTAGCACTAGCTATACCATTCTCAATCTTAGGAACATACTGTGTTACATTATTATTTACAGCAATGTCACCATTAATGTCTAAAGCAGACAAAATGGCAGAAGCTGCTGATACTAATGGAATCGAAAAAATTAACTACTTAGGAATGTTTATTATTGGTTTATCATTTGCAATCGTAGTAACAGCTGGACTAGTTTCTGGACCAACAATTGCCGATGCTATTAATAATAACGTACCTGCTTGGGTAATGGATGGATTATCTATTGCCGGAAACATGATGCCATTCATCGGATTCTCTATCCTTATGAAGGTTATGTTAAGTGGAGAATTCATGGGATTCTTCTTTGCTGGATTTGCAATGGCTGCTTATGTAAAAGCAGACTTACTATTCATTGGTTTCTTAGGATTAGCAATTGCAATCTTTGATTTCCAAATCTCAACTCGTAATAAGAGTTTAAATGCAGCTCCCGCAACAGATAACGGAGGTGACTACGAAGATGGAATCTAACAACAAAGCAAGCTACACTGATAGAAGTGTAGGACAAACATTAGATAAAAAAGTTTTAAACCAGATGGCATGGCGTTCATGCTTCTTACAAGCATCATTCAACTATGAACGTATGCAAGCAGCTGGTTGGTTATATGCAATTATTCCAGGTTTAAAAAAGATTCATACTAATAAAGATGACTTAGCTGTTTCTATGGGTCATAACCTTGAATTCTTTAATACTCACCCATTCTTAGTTACATTCGTTATGGGTATTGTTCTTTCATTAGAACAACAAAAAGCAGATGTACAAACAATTCGTTCAGTGCGTGTTGCTGCAATGGGTCCACTAGGTGGAATCGGAGATGCTATATTCTGGTTAACATTAGTACCAATTGCTGCTTCTATCGGTTGTAGTTTATCAATCGGTGGATCTATTATGGGACCAATTATCTTCCTAGTTATGTTTAACGTTGTTCAATTTGGATTACGTTTCTGGTTGATGCACTGGTCTTACAAGTTAGGAACTAACGCTGTAGGAATGATGACATCACATGCCAAAGAATTTACACGTTCAGCAACTATCTTAGGAACTTTCGTAGTTGGAGCTTTAATTGCTTCATTCGGTAAAATTGTTATTGGATCTACATTCGCAGTATCTAATACTAAAGTATTAGTTATTAACGATATTATTGGTGGAATTATGCCAAAGTTACTTCCATTATTATTAACTTTCTTATTATATCTATTAATCAAGAAATTCAAATGGACTACAGTTAAATGTATTTGTCTTCTAGTAGTTATCTCTATAGCAGGTTCTGGATTAGGAATCTTAGCTAAAGATGACTCTAAGATTAATGCTACTAAAGCAGAATATGAATTAAATGCTAAAACTATGACTGATGCTAATGCATTAGTTAAAGATGATAGTGATTTAGAAACTGCTGGAGTTCAATTAAAAGTTGATACTGAAATTGCTACTATAACTAGTAACATTAATGGAATTCAACCAGCATTATTAGATAAAGTAAAAGCTGATAAAACTGCTTTACTTGCTGCAATGGAAAAAGAAGATATCAAATTAATTACTGAAACATTAGGTAGTTTAAATGGATCTATCGCAAATGCTCATGCAGCTATTGATTTAGTAAATACAACAGCTAACTTACGTTAGTATTATAGAATTCTCTCAACTGTATTGAAACAATCGTAAGGAAGTCACTAAGGTGGCTTCCTTTTTATATTATATAAGGATAGCATTTTGAATTAGAATATTACTTATTTTGATATTGTTAGTAATTTATACATTATAAGGTGATTTTTATATTAAGAAATACTTATAAAAATTAGAATAATATGTGTTGTTTCTTGCCATAATATTAAAATGTAAGGCAAATAATAGGATAAAAAAAGAAATTTCTAAAAGTATCCCCTTACATAATTGACAATTGGACTATAAGTTATTATAATGTAGAAGTTAAATAGGAGGACTTTTAAATGTCAGTAAAAGTAGCAATAAACGGTTTTGGACGTATTGGACGTCTAGCATTCAGACAAATGTTTGGTGCAGCAGGATATGAAGTCGTAGCAATAAACGATTTAACAGATCCTAAAATGTTAGCACATTTATTAAAATATGATTCAGCTCAAGGTAGATACGCATTAGGCGATAAAGTTGAGTATGGAGAATCATCAATTACAGTTGATGGTAAAAAAATTGAAATTTATAAAGAAGCAGACGCTAAAAACTTACCTTGGGGTAAATTAGGTGTTGATGTAGTTCTTGAATGTACAGGTTTCTACTGTTCAAAAGCAAAAGCATCAGCTCATATTGAAGCTGGAGCTAAAAAAGTTGTAATTTCAGCACCAGCTGGAGACGACTTACCTACAGTTGTATTCAACACAAACGAAAATGTATTAACTAAGGAAG
Organism: Erysipelotrichaceae bacterium; assembly: GCA_036639955.1. Lineage (GTDB taxonomy): Bacteria > Bacillota_I > Bacilli_A > Erysipelotrichales > Erysipelotrichaceae > JAVWHP01. Next base: position 18,280 of record JAVWHP010000016.1, on the reverse strand, counting down.
ATACAGTTATTTCTGCAGCATCTTGTACTACTAACTGTTTAGCTCCAATGGCTGATGCATTAAACAAATTAGCAGAAATTGAATCAGGAATTATGTGTACTATTCATGCTTACACAGGAGACCAAATGACTTTAGATGGTCCTCAACGTAAAGGTGATTTACGTCGTGCTAGAGCAGCAGCAGTAAACATCGTTCCAAACTCTACAGGAGCAGCTAAAGCTATTGGTTTAGTAATTCCTGCATTAAAGGGTAAATTAATTGGAGCAGCTCAACGTGTACCAGTTCCTACAGGATCAACTACAATGCTTAATGCAATTGTTAAAGGTTCAGTTACTGTTGAACAAATCAATGCAGCTATGAAAGCAGCAGCTAATGAATCTTTCGGTTATACTGAAGAAGAATTAGTTTCAAGCGATATCGTTGGAATCAAATTTGGTTCATTATTCGATGCAACTCAAACTTTAGTTAACAAATTACCTAATGGTGATACTCAAGTTCAAGTTGTAGCTTGGTACGATAACGAAAACTCATACACTAGCCAAATGGTTAGAACTATTAAATACTTCTCAGAATTAGCTTAATTGTTAATTTAAAGAATATTATAAGAAGCAGGAAACTGCTTCTTTTTTTATATTATATAGAAAAGAAATATTATGGTAATGAACTAGTATAAAAAATCGTTTTAATAAAATATAAACATTGTTATATTAATAAATAAATAGTTAAACATTTAATAAACGTATTATAAAGATATGGTTAAAGTATTTATAGGTTAATGAAGTATAAAGTAAACATTAGTAAGAAAATAAAAAGAATAATATAGGGCTATTATGTTTATTATAATATAAAGATAACCTAGTAATAGCGTATTTAAAAAGAATAAGTATGAAAAGAGCAAGATAGAACAGTTTTAAAAAAGATATAAATGTTGTATACTATAAATACACTAATGATAAAGGATTAGTAAGTGATCTAAAACTACCACAGAAATAGCTTGTTAGATGTGAATAGCTAGTAGTTAGATCTCTGAATGCACCTTTTAGGGATTTCTTGATATGTAGAGAAATACGTTAGCTTGCGTTAATAGCTAATACTTATTAGGTGGAACATTATAAAGATGTCCTGATAAGTCAATTAGGAGGAAATATTTATGAAATTATTTAACAGTTTAAACAACAAGGTAGAAGAATTTAAAACCATCAAAGAAAATGAAGTTAGTATTTATGTATGTGGACCAACAGTATATAACTATCCCCATATTGGAAATGCTAGACCAATTATTGTATTTGATACATTAATTAAAACTTTGGAAGTGATAGGATATGATGTAAAATTTGTATCTAACTTTACTGACGTTGATGATAAAATTATTAATGCGGCTATAAAAGAGAATGTTGATGAAAAAACTATAACAGAAAAATTTATAAAAGCATATAATGATGATAGAAGATCATTGAATGCTAAGATGCCAGACATTGCACCTAAGGTAACTGAAACTATGGATGAAATAATAAACTTTATTAAACTTTTAGTAGATAAGGGATATGGTTATGAAATAGATGGAGATGTTTACTTTAGAGTAAGTAAGATAAAGGATTATGGAATGTTATCTAATCAAAAAATAGAAGATTTAATGGTTGGAGCAAGAATAGATGAAAACGATAAAAAAGAAAACCCATTAGATTTTACATTATGGAAGAAAACTGAATCGGGCATTAACTGGGATTCTCCTTTCTCGAAAGGAAGACCTGGCTGGCATAGTGAATGTGTAGTTATGATCAATAATGAATTTGATCAACATTTAATAGATATACATGGAGGAGGAATGGATTTGAAATTCCCACACCATGAAAATGAAATAGCACAATCTATAGCAGCTTATGAAACTCCTATAGCTAACTACTGGTTACATAATGGAATGGTTAATATAGATGGTGTAAAGATGTCTAAATCAATAGGTAATGTACTACTAGTTAAGGACTTAGTAAAAGAGTTTGGTGGTAATGTATTGAGATGGATGATGCTATCAGCCCAATATAGAAGTCCTCTAAACATTAGTAATGAAGTAATAGAAGGTGCTAAAACGGAAATAGAAAAAATTAGAAATTCATTTAAACAAGCAGATGTTAAATTAGCATTAGCTAAAGAAGATGAAGGAAATAGTAGTGAAGAATTAGAACAAGGATTATGGAATAACTTTATAGAAGCAATGCAAGATGATTTAAATACACCAAATGGATTTAAAGCATTATTTGAAGCTAATAAAGCATTGAATAATGCAATTAGAAATAAAGATAGTAATAGTAAAGATATAAAGATGATTGAGAATACTATGGATAAAATGCTATATGTTTTAGGTATTAATATAGAACATGTAAAATTAGATGCTGAAGATATTGATAACTTTAATAAATGGAATGCATCTAAGAAAGAAAAGAACTTTGAAGCAGCAGATAAATATCGTAAAGTATTAATGGACAAAGGATTACTATAGAATGGAAACTATGAATGGTACAACACTAGCATATATTGGTGATGCAGTGATGTCATTAAAAACTAGAGAATACTTAGTAGACTTAGGTTATAGACACCCTAAGATATTACAAAAGAAAAGTGAAGGCTATGTTAGTGCTAAATCACAGGCTAGATATTTAAAGATTATGAGTGATAATAACTTTTTTACTGAAGAAGAGTTATATATTATAAAAAAAGGAAGAAATGCTAAAACGAATACTATTGCTAAAAATGCAGATATGATAACATATCGATTTGCTACAGGAATGGAAGCATTATGGGGATTTCTTCATTTAGAAAAACGCTATGAACGTCTTGATGAAATATGGCAAGAAATCATACAGATCGGAGTATTAAAATGAGTCAATTAGTATATGGTAAAAATGTAGTAAAACAATTAATCGATGATGATAAGGTAATACATGAGATTATCATATTAGAAGGACTTAAGGATAAGGACTTAATTGATCTAGTTAAAAAGAAGAGTATAAAGATGAGATTTGAACAAAGAAAAAGAATGGATGCAATAGCTGACTTTGGTAATCATCAAGGTGTAATAGCTGAAATAGATGATTATAGAGTTTATAGCATTGAAGATATTATGCATGCAGTACCTGAGGGTAAATTACCACTAGTAGTTATGCTAGATGGAATTCAAGATCCACATAACCTAGGGGCGATTCTTAGAACTTGTGACGGTGTAGGCGCTGATGGAGTAATTATAGGTAAACATAGAAGTGCTTCGCTTACACCTACTGTAGCAAAGGTTTCAACAGGAGCTATTGATACTATAAAAGTTAGTGTAGTACCTAATCTAGTTCAAACTATAAAGAAGTTTAAAGACAGTGGATACTGGGTCGTAGGAGCAGATGCAACGAATGCTAAGAACTATGATCAAGGAACATATGATGTGCCGTTACTATTAGTAGTGGGTTCAGAAGGATTTGGTATAAGTCCATTAGTAAGAAAGAATTGTGATTATGCAATTAGTTTACCGATGGAAGGTAGTGTAACATCATTAAATGCATCAGTAGCGACCGGCATCTTGATGTATGAGATTAAAAGACAAAGGAAATAACCCTGAAAGGAGATAGACAATGGGGGATAAACTCAATGATAGTGAAATTTTATATATGATATTTGGTGGTGTAGAGGAAGGTTATGATTTACTTTTTCATAAATACACTAAAGTAATATGGGCAATAATTAATACTTATCATTTTAACTACCAGTCAGTCAATGATAAACAAGATGTTTATCAATTATGTTGTACAACATTAGTTGATGCAGTATTTTCTTATAGAGAGGATAAAGATACGTCATTTGGACATTACTTTAGAACCTGTGCTAAAAGAACAATTTTAGGATATTTTAGAAGACAGTTTCAACAAAATAATTTTACTCAACATAGTTCAATATCGCTCGATGCAAGCATTGGAGATAACAATGAATTATATGGTGTAGACATTGTAGAAAATAATCAAGTCACTTTCGATCCAGAGTGGGTACTTAATTTCAATTATGTTGCAGAAGAAAAAACTAAACTTTATCAGGAATTTAATGAAAAAGAAATAGCTATCCTTGAATATAAGATACAAGGCTATACATATGGTGAAATAGCCGAAATGTTAGAAGTGTCATATAAGAAGGTGGATAATACTATTCAAAGGTTTAAAAAGAAATCGCGACAGTTAATTGACTATACAGGCACTTTGTGATAAAGTAAATAAGCAAAGAAAGAGGTGCCACATGAAAGAAAAAGTAATATTGACATGTAGTGAGTGTCTTTCTCGTAATTATACAACTGTAAAGAACAAGCAAACGCATACTAGTCGTTTGGAATTAATGAAGTTTTGCAAGCGTTGCGGTAAGCATACTGTGCACAAAGAAACTAAATAAGGAGAATAACATATGAAGTGGTTTACATTAAAAGGATTGAAAAGTGAGGCCAAAGAGATTGAATGGCCTAAAAGAAAACAATTGATGAAAGACACAGGAACAGTGCTTATGTTTACCGTTTTGTTTGGTATCTTCTTTGTACTTTGTGATGTAGCAGCAAGTACGTTTTTAAAACTAGTTGGAATAGGAATTTAGGTGAAATTATGGATCAGTCAATAGATAGAGAATGGTATGTAGTAAATACATATGCCGGTCATGAAAACAGAGTTAAAGAGAATTTAGAACGTCGTGCTGAATCAATGGGATTACAGGATTGTTTATTTCAGATAATCGTTGCAGAAGAGACTGAAGTAGAATACAAGAATGGTAAAAAGATTGAAAAAGTTAAGAATCTATATTCTGGATATTTATTTGTAGATATGATAATGACAGATACAGCTTGGTATGTTGTTCGTAACACGCCAGGAGTTACTGGATTTATTGGATCTTCAGGTGGAGGGGCTAAACCTTTCCCAGTACCTGCTGAAGAAATGGAAAGTATTTTACGTAGATTAGGTAAGAGTACTGCTTCATTTAATATTAGCTATGAGGTTGGAGATCGCGTGAAAATTTTATCAGGACCATTTGTTGGTGTTGAAGGTACAGTTGAATCATTAAATGATGAGACTCAAGAAGCGGTTGTTCTTACAATAATGCTTGGAAGAGAAACTCCAACTGATATTGGTTATGGTAATTTAGAAAAGGTTGAACTTTAAGCACATTTATATGTGCTTTTCTTTTACACTTTAGGTTAGTTGATGTATAATTAAACATAATGAAAGGATGGATTAGAATCCAGGGTGTTCAAATGAATAAAAAAATTGGTTTTATTGGTTGTGGTAATATGGGAGGAGCAATGATTAGTGGTATATGTACTTCTAAACTTGTTGCTAGTGAAAATATATTTGTTAGTGATTTGAATGATGTAGCGTTAAATAACTTGAAAGATAAGTATGGTGTTAATATCAGTAATGATAATAGTGAGGTTGCTAGTTGTGTTGATTACCTAGTGTTATCTGTGAAACCAAACCTTTATGCTAAAGTTATAAGCGAAATTAGAGAGTCTGTTAATGATGTGACTACAATTATAGCAATAGGAGCTGGACAGACAATTGAAATTATTCAGAAACTGTTTGGAAAGAACGTTAAGGTTGTAAGATGTATGCCTAATACTCCAGCTATGGTGCTTGAAGGAATGGCTGCTATTTGTCCTAGTGGTGAGGTTAGTAAGAATCAAGTTGATGACGTTGTTCAAATATTTGAAAGCTTTGGTAAGGCTGAAATAGTTAAGGAAAACTTAATGGATGCAGTAACTGCTGTTAGTGGTTCTTCTCCAGCTTATGTATTTATGATGATAGAAGCAATGGCAGATGCTGCTGTATTAGATGGCATGCCACGTACACAGGCTTATACGTTTGCAGCGCAAGCTGTAATGGGAAGTGCTAAAATGGTCCTAGAAACGCATAAACATCCAGGAGAATTAAAAGATATGGTGTGTTCACCATCAGGAACAACAATTGAAGCTGTTAAAGTGTTAGAGGAAACAGGTTTTAGAAATTCTATCATTCAAGCCATGAATGCTTGTTCTGATAAATCTAAGGCGATGAAAAAGTAAAAGTTATCAATCGAAGATATGTAATTGATTAAATTATAAGAATAGAATGTAAGGAAGATAAGATTACTTTTATAAGCAAGAATAGCAAGAATAGAAGCCAGCATGAAGAAGAATGATTTAATAAGACTAAAATAAGATTAATGATCTAAGTTTACATATAAGAATATGGATATTTACAAGTTTGATATTATGTGAGTAATTATGAATAATTTTAGAATGAATATCAAAGTGTAATATAATTTAGATATTAATGTGAATGTTAAATAGTCAGAATGAAATTGATGGCTTAAATTTAAAAAAAGACTTGCAATTTAGGAAAATTTGAACTATTATATTAAGAGCCACGTAAAGTGGTGTTTAAGAATGCGTGGGAGAATCTTAGGATTCGGTTAACCACTGCATAAGACTACTAAATATAGGAGGTGTGTCTTGTGAGTAAAAAAATTGCTAAAATAGCAAAATTACAGTTCCAAGCAGGTGGAGCTAGACCAGGACCAGCACTAGCATCTGCAGGTATCAATATGCCTCAGTTCTGTTCTGCATTTAACGATGCAACAAGAGATCGTGCTGGAGACTTAGTCCCAGTTATCATTACTGCTTACGATGACAAATCATTTGATTTCGTTATCAAAACAACACCAGCCCCAGTTATGATTTTAAAAGCTGCTGGAGTTAAAAAAGGTTCTGCTACACCTAATAGTGTGAAGGTTGCTAAAATTAGCGCTGCACAATGTAAAGAAATAGCTGAATACAAAATGCCAGACTTAAACGCAAATGACGTGGAAGCAGCAATGAAAATTATTGCTGGTACTGCACGTAACATGGGTGTTGAAGTTGAAGGCATGGAATAAGAAAGGTACGGGATAACAATATGGCAAAAGTAGGAAAAAAATATCTTGAAGCTGCTAAAAAAGTTGATCGTAACAAAACTTATTCAGCTGAAGAAGCAGTAAAATTAGCAAAAGAAGCAGCATTCGCAAAATTTGACGAATCAGTAGAAATTGCATTTAGATTAAACGTTGACCCTCGTCAAGCAGATCAACAAATCCGTGGAGCTATGGTTCTTCCTAACGGTACTGGACGTACACAAAAAGTTTGTGTAATTGCTCAAGGACCTAAAGAAGCAGAAGCATTAGCAGCCGGAGCTGATTATGCAGGTGGAAAAGAATTATTAGAAAAAATTGGCAAAGGCTGGTTTGATTTCGATGTAATTATTGCTACACCTAACATGATGGGTGAATTAGGTAAATATGGTAGACTTTTAGGACCTAAAGGTCTTATGCCAAACCCTAAAACTGGGACAGTTACTATGGACGTAACTAAAGCAGTTGAAGACGTTAAAAAAGGAAAAGTTGAATATAGAGTTGATAAAGAAGGAAACATTAATATGTTAATTGGTAAAGTTTCATTTACTGAACAACAATTAGTTGAAAACTTTAAAGCTATATTTGATACATTAGTACGTGTTCGTCCAGCAGCAGTTAAAGGAACATACATGAAGAGTGTTGTTCTATCAACTACAATGGGCCCTGGAATTAGAATCGAAACAGGTAAATAATCGATCGAAAATTAGTTGTTACCAATATACCAAAGACAGCAACGGTGGTTTACACTTAATAATGTTGCCGAGGTGAGAAGAACATAAAAATTCACTCACACCTTGTTAATAAAGATGTGAGTTTTATACTCTTAAGGTGTATTGTTAATATATAAATTTAGGAGGTGTAACTATGAACGAAACGATAATCAATGCAAAGGCAGCTGTTGTAAACGAAATATCTGAAAAGATGAAAAACGCAACATCATCAGTTGTCGTTGAGTATCGCGGGTTGAGTGTTACTGAAATCACTGAATTACGTGTATTACTTCGTGCTGAAGGTGTAGACTTTAAAGTTTACAAAAATGCTTTAGCAAGACGTGCTGCAAGTATGAACGGTATGGAAGAACTTAACTCGGACCTAACTGGACCAAATGCAATTGCTTTTAGTAGCGATGCAGTAGCTCCAGCTCGTGTACTAGCAAAATTCGCTAAAACACACGATAAACTAGTAGTAAAATCTGGTTATGTAGAAGGTAAATTCGCTGACTCTACAGTCATTGAATCACTAGCTAAATTACCAAACCGCGAAGGCATGATCGCAATGTTATTGGGATGTTTACAATCACCAGTACGTCAATTCGCATGCACAGTAAAAGCTGTTGCTGATGCAAAAGTATCAGAATAGCATAAATGGAGGAAAATAAAATGGCAAAACTTACACACGATGATATTTTAGCTTTCTTAGATGAAGCTACTATCTTAGAATTAAATGATTTAATCAAAGCAATCGAAGACAAATTCGGAGTAACTGCTGCAGCTCCTGTAGCTGCTGCTGCTTCTGCAGATACTGCAGCTGCAACTGGACCTAGCGAAGTAACTGTAACATTAACTGATGTTGGTGCTACTAAAGTTGCTGTTATTAAAGCCGTTCGTGAAATCACTGGATTAGGCTTAGTAGATGCTAAGGGAATTGTTGATAAAGCACCTTCAGTAATTAAAGAAAACGTTAAACCTGAAGAAGCTGAAGAAATTAAAGCAAAATTAACTGAAGCTGGAGCAACAGTAGAAGTTAAATAATTCTATTTTAATTAAATAGGACTTTCACAACAGACCAATTCTGATATGTAAAGGTAGGCGATAATATGAGTCATTATTTTACAGATAATCGTCAATTAGCCCAAAACCGGAAGGAAATTTCTTTCCGGTTTTCGTGCTTTAATTATTTATTCACAACAGACAATGGTGTGTTTAGTAAAGGAAATATTGATGAAGGAACCCAAATATTATTAAACACAATTATTAATGATATAAATGGTAATAAAGTATTGGATTTAGGCTGTGGTTATGGACCAGTTGGAATTGTGGTCAAACACACATATCCAGAAGCTTCGGTACATATGGTGGATGTAAATCCACGAGCAGTAGAACTAGCAATCATAAACTCCACTAATAATTCAGTAGAAACAGAAATTAAGGTTTCTAATGTTTATGAAAATGTTGAAGATAAAGACTACACAACCATTATTACTAACCCTCCGATAAGGGCTGGGAAAGCAGTGATCTATGAAATGTTTGATAAATCGATTGATCATTTAAGCAATAATGGTGTGCTGTTTGTTGTTATAAGAAAACAACAAGGAGCTATGAGCGCAAAAGTTAAAATTGAGAGTGTTTTTGGAAATTGTGACATAATTCATAAAGAAAAAGGTTATATTATACTTAAAGCAATAAAAAAGGTTGACAATTTGATTTAATGTTGGTATCATAATAAATTGCAGAATACTAAAAAATATGATGGAGTGATATGCGCTTTTTTTGGCATTTCATTCTTGTAGAAAGGATGGCGTACATGAACAAGAAAAAGACTTATCGTATCGTCGATGCTGGAAAGAAAGCGAAGCGTCGCGATTATTCAAAAGTTAGTGGACAATTAGAGCTACCAAACTTGGTAGAAATTCAAACTGACTCTTTTGAATGGTTCAAAAACGAAGGAATTAGTGAAGTATTTAACGAGATTTACCCTATAACAAACTATGGAGGTAACATCGATTTAAAGTTTAATGGTTATGAATTTGGAGCGCCTAAATATTCAGCAGAAGACTCACAATATCGTGAATGTAATTTTGCTGCGCCTTTAAAAGCGAAGATGGAATTAACTGTTATTAACAACACTACCGGAGAAATTATGACTAAGGAAGAAGATGTATTCTTAGGAGATTTCCCAATGATGACTGAATCAGGTACATTTATTATAAATGGAGCTGAACGTGTAATCGTTTCACAAATCGTAAGATCACCAGGAGCTTATTTTGCAACTGGTTTTGATGATAAAACAGGAAAAGAAAATTACCAAAGTGAATTAATTCCAAGTAGAGGTACTTGGCTTGAATTCATGACAGAAAACAAAAAACCGACTAATGGTCGTATTTTAAGTATGAGCATTGACCGTAAACGTAAGATGTTGTCAACTATATTATTTAAAGCAATAGGTATGTCAGTAGATATGGACCGTAGCGATGATGAATTTGACACTGCACAAATTAAGACATTCTTAAGTGCAATGGGTAAAAAAATTATTGAAGATCAACCTGAAAATACAGAGAATCGTGAATTCTTTGATCTATACTTAACATTATATTCTTCATACTTTGGAAAATACGAAGAAATTGAGAATACATTAGTAAGTGATAAGGTTAAGACTACACAGGAAGCATTATTAAATATTTATGAGAACCAACGTTCTGATGAAATTCCAACATTAGATGGATCTATAACATTAATGAATGCTAAATTCTTTGATTCTCGTCGTTATGATTTAACTAAAGCTGGACGTTATAAATTATGTAAGAAATTAAACGCAATCAATAGAATTGAAAAAAATCATGTAGCACAGGATATATTAGACTGTAACGGTAAAGTATTCATGAAGAGTGGAACTTTTGTTGGGCGTGATGAAAAGAATGGTTTAAGAGATGAAATGAAAAAAGGAATGCACATGAGTGCTTTCCCAATGAATGCACTATTTAACCATCCTGATAAAGTAATGATACCTACAGAGTACAACTTAGCACTTGTAGGAAGAGTATTAGCAAATGATGTAGAACTTAGTGATACTACATTACTAGCAGGTACTGTATTAAATGAATTAGACGTAGCTTTATTGAAGAAAGAAGTTAAGGAAGTAGCTATTAATGCTGGAATTTATGGACAAAAGGTAAAATTAACACCTGATAACTGTGGATCAGTATTAAACTATGGACAACGTTTATATGCATTAGGAAGAGTTTGTGATGTTAATGGTAAGGATATTGTAGATTCTACAGACGAAATGTTCGCATGTGGATACACACCTAAAATTAAAACAGCACCACTTACTAATACAGCATTAGAAGAATTAAAAGCAATTGTATTTGCTGGAACTGAAATTTATGTTTACTTAGTAGGAGCTGCTGTTCAAGAAGTTCAAATTACAAGTGATGATAATGAAACAGTGAACGTAATTGGAAATGATCCATATGCTAATAAACATACTATTACTATATCTGATATGTATGCACTTTATGCATATAGTTTAAATGTTATGGAAGATGTCGGTGAAACAGACGATATCGATATGCTAGGAAACAGAAGAATTAGAAGTGTTGGAGAGTTAATCCAAAACCAATTTAGAATTGGATTAGCACGTATGGAAAGAGTAGTTAGAGATAGAATGTCAATTGCTGATTTAGATACAATTACACCTAAGAAATTAACTAACATTAGACCATTAACTGCAGCAATAAAAGAATTCTTCTCATCTTCTCAGTTATCACAATTTATGGATCAACAAAATCCATTAGCTGAGTTAACAAATAAAAGAAGAATATCTGCTTTAGGACCTGGTGGACTTACAAGAGATCGTGCTGGATTTGAAGTGCGTGATGTTCACTCTTCTCACTATGGTAGAATTTGTCCAATAGAAACACCAGAAGGACCAAACATTGGATTGATATCAAACCTTACATCATATGGGAAAATAAATGAATATGGTTTTATTCAAACACCATATCGTTTAGTTAACAAAGATGGATCAGTATTAGAAGAAGCTGTGTATCTATCAGCTGATGAAGAAACAGATTATACTATTGCCCAAGCAAATGAAGTAGTCGATGGAAGATTAATTAATGAACAAGTTGTAGCAAGATTAAACGGAGATACAATTCTAGCAAGAAGAGAAGATGTTGAATTAGCCGATGTTAGTCCAAAACAAATTGTTTCAGTAGCAACTGCTTGTATTCCATTCTTGGAAAATGATGATGCATCTCGTGCCCTAATGGGAGCAAATATGCAACGTCAGGCAGTACCATTAATTCATCCACAATCACCATTTGTAGGAACTGGTATTGAATATAAAATTGCAAGAGATTCAGGAAGTGGTGTAGTAGCACACGCTGATGGTATTGTAGAATACGTTGATGGAACACATGTAATAGTAGGTGAAGAAGACGGAAGTAAACGTGAATATAAGATTAAGAAATTTAAACGTTCTAACTCAGGAACTAGTATTAACCAAATGCCAATTGTTAAAAAAGGCGAACACATTGAAAAAGGTGATATCTTAGTTGACGGACCATCTATGCAAGATGGAGAATTAGCATTAGGACAAAACGTAACAATCGCATATATGACATGGTACGGTTATAACTATGAAGATGCTATTATTATGTCTGAAAGATTAGTAAGAGATGATGTATATACTTCAGTTCATATTGAAGAATACGATATAGATTCTAGAGAAACTAAGCTAGGACCTGAAGAAATTACTCGTGATATACCAAATGTTAGTGAAAATGCTTGTCGTAATTTAGATTCTAGAGGAATTATTATGCTAGGAGCTGAAGTTATGGAAGGCGATATACTAGTAGGTAAAGTTACACCTAAAGGACAAAGTGAAGTATCCCCAGAAGAGAAACTATTATTAGCAATCTTTGGTGAAAAATCACGTGAAGTTAGAGATAACTCATTGAAAGTACCTCATGGTGGAGCAGGTATTGTTCATTCAGTAAGAATATTTAAAAGAAGTGAAGGACATGAATTACCTCCAGGAGTTAATGAAACAGTTAAAGTATATATTGTTCAAAAACGTAAGATTTCTGAAGGAGATAAGATGGCCGGAAGACATGGTAATAAGGGTGTAATCTCTAAAATATTACCAGTTGAAGATATGCCGTATATGCCTGATGGAACTCCAGTAGATATTATGTTAAACCCATTCGGTGTACCATCACGTATGAATATTGGACAAGTATTAGAAATACATTTAGGATTTGCAGCTAAGAAATTAGGCGTTAAATTCTCTACTCCAGTATTCGATGGAATCAACAATGATGAATTAAAATCTATAATGGAAGAAGCTGATATGACAGAAGATGGTAAAACATTACTATATGATGGACGTACAGGTGAAGCATTTGATGAAAGAATCTCTGTTGGAGTTATGTACATGATTAAGTTAGCCCACATGGTTGATGATAAGTTACATGCTCGTGCAACAGGACCATACTCTTTAGTAACACAACAACCATTAGGTGGTAAAGCACAAAATGGAGGACAACGTTTTGGAGAGATGGAAGTTTGGGCACTTGAAGCATATGGTGCATCTCATACTCTACAAGAAATATTAACTTACAAATCAGACGATATTGTAGGACGTACAAGAACTTATGAAGCAATCATTAAAGGAAAAGATTTACCAGAAGCGGGAATTCCAGAATCATTTAGAGTATTGAAGCATGAATTACAAGCATTAGCTATAGATGTTAAAATGATGGATGAAGATGGTAATGAAGTTGATTTAATGGCTAAAGATCCAGATGATATTCCAGCTCCTATCGCACCTATTGGATTATTAAGTGATGAAAAAGAAGAAACAAATGAAGAAACTAAAGAAGAACTTGATGAAGAACTATTAGATGCAGCTGTTGTAGGAACTGAAGAACTTAGTGAAGATGAAGATGCAATTGAAGTTGCATTGGACTAGAAAAGGAGGTCTGAACAATGAGTGTTAATAATTTTGCCTCAATCCAGATAAACCTAGCATCACCTGCGAGAATTCGCGAGTGGTCACATGGAGAAGTTAAAAAACCAGAAACAATAAATTACCGTTCTCAAAAACCAGAACGTGATGGATTATTCTGTGAACGTATTTTTGGACCAAGTAAAGATTGGGAATGTTACTGTGGTAAATATAAGAAAGTTCGTTATAAAGGAGTAGTATGTGATCGTTGTGGAGTTGAAATTACTAAGTCTAGTGTTCGAAGAGAACGCATGGGACATATTGATTTAGCAGCACCAGTAGCACATATTTGGTATCTAAGAGGAATTCCATCAAGAATGGCGTTACTATTAGACGTTACACCTAAACAACTAGAAGAAGTAGTATACTTTGTATCTTGGATAGTAACTGATCCTAAAGACACTAAGTTAGACTATAAAGCAGTATTAACTGAAAAAGAATATAGAGAAAATGTAGCTATATATGGACCAGGTTCATTTAGTGCACAAACAGGGGCTGAAGCAGTTAAAACATTATTAGAAGAAGTTAATTTAGATGCTGAATTTGAAAATATTCAGAAGAACTTAAAGACTGCACAAGGAGAAAAACGTAAGAAATTAATCAAACGTTTAGATACTGTAGAATCATTTAGAAATTCAGATAACTTACCTGAATGGATGGTATTAACTGTTTTACCGGTTATTCCACCTGATTTAAGACCAATGCTACAATTAGATGGAGGAAGATTTGCTACTAGTGATTTAAATGATTTATATAGACGTGTTATTACACGTAATAATCGTTTAAAGAAACTATTAGAATTAGGAACACCTTCAATTATTGTGCAAAATGAAAAACGTATGCTTCAAGAATCAGTAGATGCATTAATTGATAATGGACGACGTTCTAAACCAATTACAGGAGCTGGAGGAAGAGCATTAAAATCTCTATCTCATGCACTTAAAGGTAAACAAGGACGTTTCCGTCAGAACTTATTAGGAAAACGTGTTGACTTCTCAGGACGTTCAGTAATAGCAGTAGGACCAGATTTAAAAATGTACCAATGTGGTATTCCGCGTGAAATGGCAATACAATTATTTAAACCATATGTTATAAATGAAATAGTAAATAGAGAAATAGCAAGTAATCCAAAAACAGCAGAGAAACTAATCGATCGTTTAGATCCTCGTGTTTGGGATATTGTTGAAGATGTTATTGAAGGACACCCAGTATTATTAAACCGTGCACCAACACTTCATAGACTTGGTATTCAAGCTTACTTACCAAAACTTGTAGAAGGAAGAGCTATACGTCTTCACCCATTAGTATGTCCAGCATTTAATGCCGATTTCGATGGTGACCAGATGGCAGTACATCTACCATTAAGTGAAGAAGCAAGAGCTGAAGCCTTAATATTAATGTTAGGATCTAATAACATATTAGGACCTAAAGATGGAAAACCAATTGTTACTCCATCACAAGATATGGTACTAGGTAACTACTATCTAACAATGGAAGAAACAAGAGAAGAATTTGAAAAGATAGCTAAACATTTTGGATCAGTAGACTGTCAAGAACAAGCTGATTTATGGAGAGTATTCTCTAAAAATGAAGGACATGCTTATTGTGACGTTAATGAAATATTAATGGCTTATCAAACTAAACAAATACATTTACACTCTAGAATTGCTGTAAGAGCATGTTCTATAAAGAAAGATGGATTTAGTGAAGAACAAAGAAAACAATACTTGATAACAACAGTAGGTAAAATTATATTTAACCAAATGTTCCCAAGTGATTTCCCATATTTAAATGAAGTATCAAAAGAAAACTTTGTAGCAACACCAAATAAATTCTTTAAACCAATGGGAACAGATCTAGTAAAAACTATTCATGAAATGCCTATTAATGCAGAGTTTAAAAAGAAAGATCTAGGACTAATCATTAAAGAAGTATTTGATAGATATGGAACAGATCCTCAAACTAGTGAAATACTAGATGAAATTAAGAACATGGGATTCCAATACTCAACAGTAGCAGGAATTACTGTATCATTAGCAGATATTGAAGTAGCGCCAAATAAATATAAGTATGTAAATACAGGTAAAGTAAAAGCAGAAGAACTAATGCATTTACGTCATAAAGGTAAGTTAACTCCACAAGAATGGGAAAAACACTTGAACAAATTATGGGATGGTGTAAAAGACCGTATTGGTAGTGAACTTATGGCATCATTAGAACGTAAAAATCCAATTAATATGATGGCAACATCAGGAGCACGTGGTAATGCGTCAAACTTTACACAGTTAGCTGGTATGAGAGGATTGATGGCTAGACCAACACAATCTAAATCAGCTAAAGGATATCAACCAAGTATTATAGAAGTACCTATTTATTCATGTTTCCGTGAAGGATTAAATGTATCTGAATTCTTTATTTCTACACATGGTGTGCGTAAAGGACTTACCGATACAGCCCTTAAGACTGCTGAATCTGGATATTTAACTAGACGTTTAGTAGATGTTGCACAAGATGTTGTAATTAAACAAGAAGACTGTGGAACAGATAAAGGATATTGGGTACAAGAAATTATTGATCGTAAAACAAATTCACAAATTGAGTCATTATATGATCGTTTAGTAGGACGTTATTCTAAACAAGTAATAACAGATCCAGATACTGGTGAAGTTATAATTGATTCTGATGAATATATTACAGAAGAATACGCTCAAAAGATTATTAATGCAGGAGTAACAGGCATGTACATAAGAAGTGCCTTTACATGTAAATCAATTTATGGAGTATGTAAAAAATGTTATGGACGTAATATGGCAACTGGTAAAGACTCAGAAGCTGGAGAAGCTGTTGGTATTATGGCAGCACAATCTATTGGAGAACCAGGTACACAGTTAACCATGCGTACATTCCATACTGGAGGAGTTGCTAGTGGTGATGGTGGAGATATTACACAAGGGTTACCTCGTGTTGAAGAACTATTTGAAGCTAGATGTCCAAAAGGAGTTGCTGTATTAGCTAAGATTTCAGGAGAAATTACTTCAATTGAAACATTAGAAAACAGTAATGGTATGGAAGTAATTATTACTAATGATTTAGAAAGTGCAGAACATAAAATAGCACCAACACAAGGATTAAGAAATTGGATGAAAGTTGGAACTAAAGTAATTGCAGGAGACAAGATTACTGAAGGACAAGTTAATCCAAAAGAATTATTACAAGTTGCTGGAGTTAAAGAAGTTCAGAACTATATATTAAAAGAAGTTAAAAAAGTATATGCAAGTCAAGGTATTGATATATCAGATAAGCATATAGAAGTAATGGTAAGACAGATGCTAAGAAAAGTTGTTGTATTAGAAGGTAATGATACAAAACTTAACCCTGGTGTACAAATAAGTTTAACAGAGATTACAAAAATTAACCGTAATGCATTGTTAAATGGAAAAAGACCTGCTAAATTCTCACCAGTACTATTAGGAATATCAAAAGCTTCAGTTGAGACAGATTCATTCTTATCTGCTGCATCATTCCAGGAAACTACTAAGGTTCTTACTGATGCTGCAATTAAGGGTAAGATAGATCACTTGATTGGATTAAAAGAAAATGTTATTCTTGGTAAGTTAATACCAGCAGGAACAGGTTGTGATGCTGATAGAGAAACTACTAAAGCTATAAATATTATGGCTGCTGAAATGAGAGAAGAAAGAATTGAAAGAAATAAACATAAAGATTCTGATGATGCTTTTCCATTTATGAGACAGAGCGATTCTGTTAGTAGAGAAATGATTGATGAGATTATAGAAGAAGAAAGCTTAGAAATAGCTGAAGAAGAATAATTTAAAGCTATTAATTAATAAATTAAGTAACTGATAAATCAGTTACTTTTTTTATTTCGTGAAAATGAGTAAGTTAGTAAAAAACAGGAGGAAGAGCGATTTTAGTAAATACCATAAGTTTATAATGCTGATTTGTAATGAGTAAACTATAAGTAGTATATAGGATAGAATATTTAAATAATATTTAAATTCTGTAGCTAGATTGATTTAATAATTTAAACTATATAGATGTAAAGCATACTATAAGTGTAGTGTAGACAGAGTTAGCATTATATAGTTATTTTTTTAGCATTCTATATGTGTAGTAGTAGAACGAACATTTATGCATACTATAAGTTTAGTACGTTATATAATCGTTCTTGGCACCTATTTTATATAAGGCTTAGTACTATGAATACAATGAGCATATAAAAGGGATGTAAAAGTATATACACACTATGAGTTGAATCCACAATGACTGTATAAGATAATGAATTCGATATGTTATGTTGTAAGCTTATTAGTTTAATTTTCTTTTATGGTTAAAAAAACGTTGATAAATGAGATGACGCGTTTTAGAAAAGAAATATTAGGGAAGACTTAAGCTAATCATGCAATCATTTTTTCTCTATAATATAATTAAAAAGAAAAGCACAAATTACAATAATAACTAAGGAGATTAATAAAAATTCTAATATAAAAGAGGAATAATAAAGTAAAACTTAGTATTATAGAGATTTAGTAAAGAAATATAAAAAAAAGAAGAAAAAAACGTTGACATGAAAGAACAGAAATGGTATTATTAACAA
>JAVWHP010000015.1:0-25901 GCA_036639955.1 Erysipelotrichaceae bacterium | reverse complement strand
GATTTAATACCATTAGGTTCTATTTTAAAATCTTGTAATACTGTGAAATCGTTGGTTGTATCAGTTACTAAAGATATAGTAACTAGTGAAGCAATAGGTTATACCAATTCATTTATGGCTAGTTGTGGAGCACCACCAAGTTCTTTAATAATTATGAATTTACTTGCAACTAGTGTTTTTACACACTATAATAAAGTTAGTCCAATTAAAGACTTAGATGGAACACCACATAAAGTGAATAGTGATAATATAGCTGATGCTATGTCTATCAAAGGTAAAGTTTTATTAGGTGATAAGTTAGAACTTAATACAAATAAGAATGGAACATTAAATGAAATAGATATAACACCCAATAAGGCGTTGCTAGGCGAAAGTCATATAGGTTGCTTCCAAGATTATAATGGAAATAATGGAGCTGATACACTCAAATGTAAATCAACTTCTGGTGTAGATTTAGTAAGTAATCCAGAAAAAACAACTACAGTATTGGGAAGATATGATTCTGATACTAAAAATATAATACAAGAATTAGGTGTGCAGAAAAACACAGACTTTTCAGGGAATAAAGGTGGATTTAATTTGTTAAACACGCCTGATGAGTTGTACAAAACACCGAAACAGTTTTGGGATGAATACAATAAGCCATTTTTAGATTATGCAATAAGCAGAGGCGATGACATTTTAATGTCAACACCGATTAATAATAGTACATTATATACAAAAACAGGTGAGCTAACTGGTTATGGAAAAGAATATTTTTATTTGAATTCCAAAGGATATGAATATTTAGATGGTAAAATGATTTTGAAAGGAGAGTATTTACATGTCAATAGTTACAGAAATAAAAAAGGAAATACAAAAAGAAGCTGATTTTTTAATTGAATTAGGATATAAAGAAACTGAAGATGAGTATTCTATTAATTATTCCTTAAATAATTACTCTATAAGCGTATGTTTTCCACCGAATTGTGAAGAAAGTGATGTTACAATACGCTTTTTAGATACAAATCAAGTATTTAGTATAGGCTGGATTGCTTTGGTTAGGAATAAGCTGGAAGCAAACAGTGGGAAATTAGAAAATGTTATTGAACTTATTAAGTACGCAAAGGAAAATTATAGAATGGTAACTAATTATCAATACTGCGTACAGAGCAATATTTTAATTGATGAGTATATAGAACAACATCGTAATCAATTTGCAAAAAGTGTAGCAGATTTTTTGGATGATTTATAATGATTTGTTGTTAGAGAAAAATTTTAATAATATTTCAAACAATGACATGTGAAGAAAAATAATTATTCTGTGAGTATAATCTCTAATGGAATAATTTATGCCTTAAAGGATTAAAATCTATTCGCCATGTTTGTAATTTATATGTGAGAAATTCAGAAGTTCAACAAAAGTCATTCCTTATGTATTAGGTAAAAATAGATGAAGTTGTTTGTATTAGAGTGTTGCTACAATCTAATAGGAAAAATTAGTAACATCGACCTACACATACACACTAATGAACAGGAAATAGGCTATTTTAAAGTCTTAATTCCTGTTTTTTTTACTGCACAGTTTTATGCCTAAAAGTAAAAACAAATATTAAAAATTCATAAAGGTTGCAAATTTTACGGAATTTGGGTGCTTACAACTGTAGTAATAGTGCGAGAAAGTTTTAATAATATTGATGAGTCATAAACTTTGATATGTTCTATTTGTAGAAGGGATGATTTTTTAAATGGTAGATAAATTAAAGTGTTTACATAATGCTAATGTACTGTATAATATTAATATACACATAGATATGTGAACAGGAGGATGTATGGAATATAAAATTGAAGGTGAATCATTACCTGTAGTTATTATTACATTAAATGATGGAGAACAAATTGTTAGTGAAAGTGGTGCAATGTCATGGATGAGTTCAAACATGAAGATGGATACAAGTACTAATGGTGGTATGGGTAAATTGTTCGGAAGAATGATGTCAGGCGATACATTGATGCAAAATAATTATACAGCAGAAAATGGATCTGGAATGATTGCTTTTGCTTCAGGATTACCTGGTAAAATCGGTGTGTTTGACATTGAACCTGGTAAGGAAATGATTCTTCAAAAAGGTGCTTTTCTTGCTTCAGAAAAATCAGTTGAACTATCTATATTCTTTAAAAAGAAGATTGGTGCTGGTTTATTTGGTGGAGAAGGATTTATTTTACAGAAGGTTAGTGGTACTGGAAAAGTATTTACTGAGTTTGATGGTCATGTCGTTGAATATGATTTAAAAGCCGGTGAGAGTATGGTTGTTGATACTGGAAACCTAGCAGCTATGAGTGCTACTTGTTCAATGGAAATTCAACAAGTTAAAGGTGTTAAGAATGTCTTACTTGGTGGAGAAGGATTGTTTAATACAGTAGTTAGTGGCCCTGGAAGAGTATATCTACAAACTATGCCACTTAGTGGCTTAGCTGGTCTATTAATACCTTATATGCCAGTAGGTAAATAAGCGCAGTAGCGCTTTTTTACATTAAGGAGATAATATGAATAAACTGAATGATTTAAGAAAACAAATGCAACTAAATAATATCGATTATATGATAATCACATCCAGTGATTATCATAATAGTGAATATGTAGATGATTACTATGCTGTTCGTAGTTATTTTAGTGACTTTACTGGTTCTGCTGGTACGTTGTTAGTAGGAACTACTACTGCGTACCTATGGGTAGACGGTCGTTATTTCCTTCAAGCCCATCAACAAGTACCTAAAGATATTCAAGTAATGGAAATGGGTGAACCAAACGTTCCTACACTTATAGAGTTTCTATCAACAACCAACTACGTGCATGGGCGCATCTGCGTCGATGCACGAACAATCACCACTAGTTTTGCGAACAACTTGTTGGCAAAACTAGTGCAAGGTACTACCCTTATAAACCTAGACATCCCATCTATTGTATGGACAACACGTCCCTTAGCTAGTAACTCTAAAATAGAGTTACTAGCTAATAAATATACAGGTCAAAGTGCTAACTCTAAAATAACCCAACTCCTTAGCAATCTCACTACTAACGAAGACTTAGTAATAGGAGACCTATGTGAGATTGCTTATTTACTAAATTTTAGAGCAAAAGATATAAAATACAATCCAGTAGCTTATGCATATATAATAGCAACTAAAACTAATATTAAATTATTTATAGATCCCAATAAATTAAAACAAACACACAAACAATACTTTGAAAAACTAGGAATAGAATTATATGAATATAATTCTATATATAAATATTTAGAAAAACTAAAAGATAAGGTTATTAAAATGAATTATGAACATATAAACTATGCTATATATCTAAGTTCTAAAAATAATAAAATAGTAAACACAGAAAACTATATAAGCAACATGAAAGTAATAAAGAATAAAACAGAGATAGCTAATACTAAAGAAGCCCATCTAAAAGATGGAATAGCCATGTGTAAATTCTTTTATTATGTTAAAACTAATCAAGGAGATCCAAACTTTAGTGAATTAAGTCTAGCTGAATATTTAGATAATTTAAGAAAAACAAGTAAAGATTTTATTGAATTGAGTTTTAATACTATAGCAGCTTATAAGGACCATGGAGCAATTGTCCACTATAGTGCTACTATAGATAGCAACTATTTAATTGATGATAGTGGTTTTTTTCTTGTAGATAGTGGAGCACACTATCTACAAGGAACAACTGATATCACTAGAACTATTGCTATAGGCAATAGTTCTAGTGAAGAAAAAAACCACTACACCTATGTATTAGCAGCTATGATAGATCTAAGTAGTTTAATCTTTAAGAAAGGTTGTACAGGCTCAAATATAGATATTATAGCTAGAAGGCCTTTATGGGAACATACTTTAGATTATAACCATGGTACAGGCCATGGAGTAGGTCATATCTTAAGTGTCCATGAAGAACCTTTAAGAATATCTTATAAAGCTAAGAATGATATAGAATTAAAAGCAGGCATGATAATAAGCAATGAACCAGGACTATATCTAGAAAACAAATACGGAATAAGAATAGAAAACCAAATGCTAATAAAAGAATACAATAAAGAATATTTATGCTTTGAACCCCTTACTCTAGTACCTATCGATTTAGACTGTATAAATGATACCATTCTTACAACTAAGCAAAAGAACTATCTAAATAACTATCATCAATTAGTATATAACACCATAGCACCACACCTATCTCTAAAAGAACAAAAGTTTTTAAAACATTATACACGTAAAATTTAAATATTATGGTAAAATAGTAAGCGGAGGATTACATATGAGAAAAATAAAAATTATAATAGTTAAGTTAGCATCTACTTTACTTAAACTTATAGGTAAAGGAGGTTCCTTTCCAGGAACCATCTGGCTTAAACTAGATCCAACAGTTTTAAATTATATAGAGTACCCTAAAACTATAATATTAGTAACCGGTACTAATGGTAAAACCTCTACCACTAATCTAATATATCAAATGATGAAACAAGTAGAACCATCAACTATATGTAATGATAAAGGCGATAATATGCTAATAGGAATAGCAACCCTAATATTAAACAATATAACAATAGGACTTAAAATTAAAAGTAAAGCTATGGTATTAGAAGTCGATGAACTAAATGTACCTAAAGTAATGAAGTATCTAAGTGTAACCCACATAGTAGTACTAAACTTCTTTAGAGACCAATTAGATCGTTCAGGTGAAATGGAAAACATTATAAATAAATTTGAAAACTGCTTTAAAGATTATAAAGGACAACTAATATTAAATGCTTATGATCCTAATGTAATAAGATTAGCTAAAAGTGCTCCAGAAGCAAAAATAACAAGCTTTGCAATCCAAGATAAACAACAAAATAGAACAAATATTAACGAAGCAAAAGAAGGACGTTTCTGCCCAATCTGTAATGCAGATTTAAACTATGAATATTATCAATACGCTCATATCGGTAAATTCAGCTGTCCAAACTGTGGCTTTGCTAAAGAACAACCAAATATTATAGTATATAAAAACAATGATAATATTATATATAATAATATAGAATATAAAGTATTTAATACATCTATGTATGCTATATATAATTATACTGCTCTTATAGCATTAGCTACTATACTTAATATAGATATAAATATTATAAAAGATATTATATTAAACTTTAGTATTAATAAAGGACGTAATGAAAGTTTTAAACATAATAACCATGAAGTAATACTTAACTTAGTAAAGAACCCTACTGGAGCTAATGAAGTACTTAAAGAAATAGCTAAAGATAATAGACCTAAACATATAGTATTTATCTTAAATGATTATCCTAATGATGGAGAAGATATATCTTGGATTTATGATGCTAAATTTGAATATATCTTAAATGATAATACTTTAGATTTCACTTGTAGTGGTACTAGAGCTTATGATTTAGCTTTAAGATTATCTTATGCTAACTTCACTAGTATTAATATTAATTTAGATTATAAACAAGCTATAGAAGCTTTAAATGATAAGGATGAAGTAGTTTATGTATGTTCTACTTATTCTAATTTAGTTAAAGTAAGAACTTATCTTAAGAGGAATGAATTATGAAATTAAAAATTTGTTGGTTATATCCTACTATTATGGATTTATATGGTGATTCAGGTAATATGTTAGTTATTAAACAACGTTGTATTAAAAGAAATATAGATGTTGAAATAACTAAAGTAGATCTTAATGAACCTGCTGATCTTAGTAGTTTTGATTTAATATTCTTAGGCGGCGGAGCCGACAAGGAACAAACTATTATAAAGGATGATTTACTTAGTAGAAAAGAATCTATTTTAGCTGCTATTAAAGCTAATTGTTTCTTTTTTCTAGTATGTGGTGGTTACCAAATGTTTGGTAAGTACTATATAGATGCTAATAATAATAAAATCCAAGGTTTAAATATCTTAGATTATTATACTGAAGCTAGTACTAATCATCAACGTTGTATTGGTAATATAGCTATTAAAGTAAACTTTGATAATACTACATATACTTTATTAGGTTTTGAAAACCATGGTGGTCAAACTTTAGGAGTTACTAATCCTTTAGGTAAAGTTATAAAAGGTTTTGGTAA
Organism: Erysipelotrichaceae bacterium; assembly: GCA_036639955.1. Taxonomy (GTDB): domain Bacteria; phylum Bacillota_I; class Bacilli_A; order Erysipelotrichales; family Erysipelotrichaceae; genus JAVWHP01. The sequence continues at coordinate 19,785 of JAVWHP010000015.1, read as the reverse complement.
TAATGTAGAATCTGGTTTTGAAGGTTATTTAGATAATAATATATTTGCTACTTATATGCATGGTCCTTTACTTCCTAAGAACCCTGAAGCTGCTGATTATATTATTAAACATGCTTTAATGAAAAACAATCCTTCTATAACTTTAGATCCTTTAGATGATAATTTATCTTCTTTAGCTAAATCTAATTTATATAGTAGATGGTCTATAAATGACTAGACATGCTTATACTAAATATCTTTTAGCTTATTCTTCTATAGAATTATCTGCTTATCTTCTAATAGATAGTTTAATATTAATGAAACTAAAAGGTATTATAAAACTATTAGCTATATTATTAAGTATCTCCCTAATACTTTATTCTTACAAAGCCCTCAAGGCTTTAGCATTAAAAGATAATAGAATCTTAAACATTAGTTTATTATCTACTATCATCTTATTATTTAATACTTTTATAATCCAAGTCTTTATTAATAACTTAATATATATATCTATAGTCCTTTTAGTTATAAGTACTACTATGTTAAGTTCTAAATATCGTTATAAATATACTAAGAGATCTCGTAAAAAAAACTAATAGTTTATTAACTATTAGTTATTAGTTTGTAGATCTCTTTTCTTATGTTTTATATAAGCTATTATAATTAATATAATACTTATACTTGATATAAGTATAGTACTATTAAAGTTTAAACCATCTTTAATTATTAATTTAGGATCTAATAAATTAAACATACATATATATTTTAAATTATCTAAACTACTACTTAAACTTATAATCATATTAAGTATATAACTACCTAATATTACTGTATACCCCATAATTAATGCTTTCTTATATTCCTTAAACCATATACTAGATACTAAACCTATACTAAAACATAAACTACTGAGGATGAAACAACCAATCATTATAGGTATAAACTCTATAACATATATATCTTTAGTACTTATATATACACATATAATACTACTTATATATATTGTTATATTTATAATTGTTATTTGTATAATACTACTTAATATTTTATAACTCAATATACTATTTCTTTTTTTAGGTTTAACATAAAGAAATTCATAAGTACTATCTAATTCTTCATTACTAAAGCAATGTAATCCTCTACTAACACTATATACTGCTAGTAATACAAATATATAAACTAGAAATATACTATATAAACTAAGTATATTAGAGAAGTCTATATTATTAAAACCAAACATAGTTTTTATTCCTTTAGGTATTAGGTCTATAAGACCTTGCATACCTGCTCCTGAATCATTTACCATACCACTAATTTTTGTAGCTCCTATTAATCCAAAGATTAGGAAACCTATTGCCCAACCTATCATACCCTTTAGATTATATTTTAAATCTTTTAAAGTTATATTCATTTTAGCCTCCTAGTTATTATATATATCTTTCTTTATATAATGTTTAACACCTAAAATAATAAATAATACTGTAAGTACTATAGTTAATATTAACATACTTATATCTAAGCAATTGTTAGAAGCAATATAATTAGGAGATAAGTAACTTAAAGGTGATAATAAATTTACTATAGTATTATCTAAGACATTAGCTATCATTTCTATAACAAAAGCTATACTAGTTATACCTATAGCTAATGTTATACTAGATTTAATCTTATGTTTATAACATGCTATAAAGATTCCAATACTAAGGAATAAGAAAGATGTAAATAACATACCTATACCAAATAATAATAAAGTAATAAATTCTATTTCTATTCCACTTAATAATACACTTATAATGATAGCTATAGTATATATAACATTTAATCCTAGTACTAGGATTAAAGCTACTAATATCTTGTCTTTCATTATATTTAATCTATTAATAGGCTTAGTTAAAAGAAAATCATTTGTTTTAAATTTAGCTTCTTTACCTATAATATTTAGACCTATATTTATTGAATAAATAGCGACAATCATAATAATATAAACTAAACAAAAACTATAAAAGCCACTAAATTTATCCAACCCTATATCGCCTAATCCAAAACCTTTAAGTAATGTAGGATCATAAGAATTTAATAACTTATTTAAGGAATCTACATCATTACTAAAAGCTGGAAACATTATTACAAATATTAATTGAAAACATATTATAGCTATAGACCAGTATATAGCTTGTTTATAATATTGTTTAAATTCAAATTTAACTATATTTGACATAAGGTATTACTCATAGTAATGCATAAAGATTTCTTCAAGTTCTGGTTCTCTTAAAGTTAAATCTTTTATATTCAAATTACTTAATAATTTAATTAAATCATTTGTATTACCATTAAAAGAAAACTGTATATTACTATTATCAATAATTAAATTAGTAATACAACTATCTTTTAATATATCTTTAGCTTTAGTATCATTACTAACTAATTCTACATGTTTATATGTAGAATTAGTTATATTAGAAACTTCATCAATTTTAATAATTTCTCCTTCTTTAATAATTCCAACACGATCACAAAGTTTTTGTACTTCAGATAATATATGTGAACTAAATATAATTGTAGTTCCTTTTTTATTTTCTTCTCTTAATATATTAAAGAATGTTTGTTGCATTAATGGATCTAATCCACCTGTAGGTTCATCTAATATAATTAATTTAGGTGAATGTAAAAGAGCTTGTACAATTCCAACTTTCTTTCTATTACCAAAAGATAATTCTTCTATTTTACGTGTTACGTCTAGATTTAATTTCTTACATAATTCATCACAACGTTTACTACAATCATGATCATAAAAAGAAGCACTATAATCTAGTAATTCTTTTACTTTCATATTGTCATAATAAAATACTTCACTAGGTAAGTAACCGATTGAATTAGCTATCGTACTAGCTTCTTTTATACAATCTTTATTAAATATAGTAGCACTACCACTAGTAGGAAAGATTAATGCTAACAAACATCTAATGGTAGTAGATTTACCACTACCATTAGGACCTACAAACCCAAATATTTCACCTTCTTTAATATTTAAAGACAGATTATTAATGCCTCGGTTATTCCCATAAAATTTAGTTAAATCTTTAATTTCTATAATGTTCTTCATATGTAAGTTCCTTTCTATGGTTTATATATTATAAACCTATTGTACAATAAAAATTTAATTTGAGATATAAAGATTGTATTAATATTTTATTATATTGAGATTAAGCGATAAATGCATGTTTTAGTAATCTATATGTAACATATTTGGTAATGTAAACAAATTCACATGATAAGTTTGCATTTTTAAAATCATTTCTATATACTTAAATAAGTACAAATAGTTCTTAAACTCTCAAAGGAGATCTATTATGAAAAGGAATACACACACAATTATATTTCAAAAATATAAGGTTTTAATAATCATGCTAATGATATCTTTTATTTTGATTTCCGGGTACTGTGTTAAAGTATTTAATACAGCTACTACTAAAGTAAATGAAGTTGCTTATAGTACAACCGCTTTAAATAAAATAAAATTAGAAACACTTATAAATATAAATGTTAATAAAATTAAATGCTTATTAGATAGACCTGACCAATTTAGTGAACAAGAACTTGATCTAGAACTTAAAAAGATTGTCGATGACGATAAATATATATCTAATATAGATATTAAGGATGCTTCAGAAACAAGTGCTAGTGAACCTAAAAAAGATGCAGTATATGAATTTAAATATATTAATAAAAATATATCTTTTAATGCCGACTATTCTAGTGAACTTAGTGATTTAAAATATGAAAAACATAGTTTTGCTCTTATTGTTAATAAGCAAGGTATCCTTTTAGATGAATCTAACATTTCAAACACTGATTTACAAAATGAATTACCAATAAATAAGCCAATCCCTTTTAAAATAGAAAATAATAACAAATTAACATTGAATGGTAAAGATTATTACGTGCTAAGTAGTCATATTCTTAATGATAATTATTACTATATTGAATTAATGGAACGTAATTTCCTTTATAGAGACGTTAATAAAATGAAATATATAAGTATTGGTGTATGTATTATTACTTTAGTTTTATTTAGTTATGTATCCATATCTTTAATAAGAACTAAAAAGCGTGCTCAAAAGCAGTTCTTAGATTTAGAATTCTTTGATAGTGTTACTGGTTGTTATAATATTAGAAAGTTTAATTATGAAGCTAATAAGTTAACTAACGATATTACTAAAAACTATGCTTGTATTGTTATGGATGTAGAAAGATTTAAAATCATAAATGATTTATTTGGTTATGATGAAGGAAATAAAATATTAAAGATAGTAGGTAATAATTTGATGCAAATCCTAGACAAAAAACATGATGTATATGCTAGATCTAATGGTGCTAATTTCTATATTCTAACTGAATATAAAAGCGATGATCTTTTAGAATTTAAATTATATAAGCTTATGGATAGTATTAAAAATGATTATGATCGTTATACTTTAGGTTTTGATATAGGTATTGCTAAATTATTAAAAGAAGATTGTAATAGAGATATTAATATCTTATCTGATCATGCTAAATTAGCTCAGTGTTCTAATTCTTTTACATTAGGAACACAATATAAGTATTATAGTGATTCTTTAAGAAACTCGCTTATACTTGATGATACGCTAAGCAATGATATGCATAAAGGTATTGAAAATAGAGAATTCGAAGTATATATTCAACCTAAATATTGTTATTCAACTAAGAAGGTTGTTGGTGGAGAAGCTTTAATAAGATGGAACCATCCAGAATTAGGTTTATTATATCCGGGTTCTTTCATTTCATTATTTGAAAAGAATGGTTTCATATGTGAATTAGATAATTATGTATTAGAAGTAGTAATGCACCAATGTAGAATATGGCAGAATGCTCAATTACCAATTATACCAATTAGTGTTAATCAATCTAAGATATTTATGCATGATGAAAACTATTTAAAAATAATGGAATCTATGGTAAAAAGGAATAAAATTGAACCTAGTTGGATACAACTAGAAATAACAGAAACAATTCTTTCTCAAAATTTAGAACTAATTAAAACTTTAGTTAACGCTCTACGTAAATTAGGTTTTAGTATTGCTATGGATGATTTTGGTAGTGGTTATTCATCTTTAAATCTTTTAAATGAAGTAGAGTTTGATGTCCTTAAGTTAGACCGTATCTTTATAGAAAATAATACTAATATTAATAGAACGAGTATAATTTTACAAAGTATTATTAATATGGCTAATAATTTAGACATGGAGATAATAGCTGAAGGAGTTGAAAGTCAAAAGCAGTTAGATTTTCTTGAAAATATTGACTGTCATACAATTCAAGGTTTCTTATATTCTGAGGCTTTAAAAATAACTGATTTTGAAAAATTAACATTTAAATAAAAATTATTATGGTAATAGTATGTAACTATGTTATATAAAATAGTAATGCTATTATCATAAGATTGTAATTCTTAAATATATTTTATATACTAATAACAAAGGGGGGGACCAAAATGAAACAGACTCCTAATTCTAAACTATTTAAGCATTACAAAAAAATTATTAGTATGTTAATAATTGTTTTTGTAATAGTTTCTTTATATTGTATTAAAGTATCAGATACAGCTACTAATAAGGTGAATCAAGTAGCGATTAGTAATACTGCAGTAAACAAACTTACTCTAGAGAAGAAAATGAATCAAACTATAGAAGAAATCAAATTAATATTAGATAAATATTCAACACTTAGTAATGAGCAAATCCAAATAGAATTTAATAAACTAATTAAAAGTAATGAATATATAACTAATATAAATTTTAATGATAATATTGTTAATAAGGATGAACCTACATACATGTTAAAATATAATGGTGAAATTATTTATTATACAGTAGATTATTCAAAAGAATTAAGTAAATTGAATTCTAATGAAAATAGTTTTTCAATGATAGTTGATAGTGATAATAATTTACTATCACTATCAACTAATACTAAGGAAGATGTTAAAGATAAGTTAATAGCGAATTCTAAGTTACCTTTTAAAATTGACAGCTCTAATATAGAATTTAATAATACTGATTATCATATAACTAGTACGCATCTATTAAATGATAATTATTATTATATTGAAGCAATTGATAGTTCTATTTTACTTGAGGATATTAATTTCATTAGATATATTAGTATTGGCGTAGTTATTAGTATGTCTATATTATTTAGTGCTATAATTACTTATTTATTTACTATGATTCATAGAATGAAGAAAGAAATATCAGATTTAGAATTTATAGATCCTGTTACTTGTGGAGATAATATAATTAAATTTAATATTGATGCTGATAAAATAATAAAGAATAATGATAAGAACTATGTTTGTGCTGTATTAGATATTGAAAAATTTAAAATGATCAATGATTTATTAGGTTATAATGAAGGAGATAATATTCTTAGAGTAGTTAGCAATACACTAGATGAGACTTTAGAGGAAAACGAAGTTTATGCTCGTTTTAGTGGTGATAACTTTTATATACTAATGGAATATAAAGACAATGATGTTCTAGAATATAAACTTAATAAGATTATAAAATTAATTCAATCTAGTTATACTAAGTATGCTTTAAAAATAGATGTAGGTATTGCTATTTTAGAACGTAGTGATAATAAAAGAGATATTAATGTAATGAGAGATCATGCTAAATTAGCACAACGTTCTAAAAAAACTGATTTAAGAGCTCCTTATAAATATTATAATGATGAAATGAGATCTAAAATGATAGAAGACGATCGTTTAAGTAATGATATGTTAAATGCTATAAAGAATAATGAATTTGAAGTTTATATCCAACCTAAATATAATTATAAAACTAATAAAGTTGTTGGTGGAGAAGCTTTAATAAGGTGGAATCATCCTGAATTAGGTTTATTATATCCAGTCTCTTTCATTAATTTATTTGAAAAGAATGGATTTATTAGAGAACTAGATAATTTTGTATTAGAAACAGTTATGAGTCAATGTAGGTTATGGCAACAAGCTAATTTACCAGTTATTCCAATAAGTGTTAATCAATCTAAAGTTTGTTTAAGAGACGCTAACTATTTAGATATTATGGAAGCTTTAGTAGAAGAAAATAATATAGCAGCTAACTGGATAGAATTAGAAGTTACTGAAAGCACAGTATTTGATAACTTAGAATTACTACAAAATATCATATTAAAACTACATAGTATCGGCTTTGTAGTAGCTATGGATGATTTTGGAAGTGGATACTCATCTTTAAACTTATTAAAAGACATAAATTTTGATGTTTTAAAACTTGACCGTGTTTTCTTTGTTAACCAATCTAACATAGAACGCTCGACTATTATATTAAAAAATATTATAAAAATGGCTAGAGAATTAAAGATGGAAATAGTAGCCGAAGGTGTAGAAAGTCAATCTCAGATTGACTTCCTACACCAAATAGAATGTTATATAGTACAAGGAGACATATATTCTAAAGCAATAAAAATAACTGAATTTGAAAAATTAGCCTTTGGAGAACAAAGAACATTTTATGTAATATAAAATATATGCTATAATTCATAAGAAAGGATGATTATATGCAAAAAGAACTATTACATATTATGTGTCCTATCTGTTTTCATCATATGTATATTCCTAAAGATAAAATAATATTAGCTTCTATTGAAAAAGATATTAAAACTAGTATTAGTAATGATGAATACTTTAAACAGAAATGTGATAAATGTGGACATTATGTAAAGTTTCTATATCCATTTATATATTTTGATGCTAATAAATCTTTTGAATTATTTTTATCTTATGATGAAGTAATATTAGATGTTAATAAAGAAGCAAAGAATAAAAGAATAGTAAAATCTATAGAAGAGTTAAATGAAAAGATAAGAATATTTGAAGCTGATTTAGATGATCGCAGAATAGAATTATTAAAGTATCGCTTATGCAAACAGTTAGGTTCTGATACTGTTGCGATACAGGTAGAGTTTATAAGTTATGATAAAGATTATATAGTATTTAGAATAGATGATGAATATAATAATTTAAAGCTAATAGATAGTTCTGTTTATAATAATATAGCTGAGTATGAAAGTAGTTCTTCTATATTAGAAATAAATATGAATTGGGCTAAGGAGGAATTGAACGATGAGTAAAGTACTTTTTGTTGATAGTTGTATTAAGAATGAGGAAGAATCAAGGACACATATGTTATGTGTATCTTTTATAGTAGCTTATAAAAGATTTCATCCTAATGATGAATTAGATACTATAGTATTAAAGAAAATGCAACTTAAACCTTTATTAGAAAACAAAATATTATATCGTAACAATTTAATAAAAAATTCAGATTATGATAATATAGAATTTTTTAATGCTGCTGAATTTAAAGAATATGATAAAATTATTATCGGTGCACCAATGTATAATATGAGCATACCAGCTTTACTTAAAACTTATATAGAGGATATATGTGTAATGGGATTAACATTTAATTATAATGAATTAGGCCAATGTGGGCTATGTAAAGCAAATAAATTGATGTATATAACAACTAGAGGTGATGATTTCAGTAAAGAACCATTATTAGGTACTGAAATAGATATCCCTTATATGTCAGCTATTACAAAAATGCTAGGTATAAATGAATTTAATTATTATGCTTTTAATAATACAGATAAATTAGATGTAGAAACACTAAATAATAAATTAAATAAAGCATCACAAGAACTTACTAAAATAGCAGGAGAATGGTAATGAATATCGATTACACTTATCAGATGTCATTAGATCAGTTTATAAATGTAGAGAACAAACAAACGAATAAACTTAATGATCGTTACGATCAAGCACTAACTAAACTAAAAGAATGTACTTTAGTAAGAAGTAACTTAAAAAAACAAACTATCGCATTAGAAGCATTAAAACTACATGATTCATGTTTAGAAGCATATCTAGTATTAGGCTCTTGTGCAAATGATCCTCATCTAGCATTAAAATACTTTAAAAAAGGAGTAGATAAAGCTACTATTACTTTAGGGAAAAACTACTTTTTTAAAGATAAAAAAGACTTTTATTGTGAAGAAACTAAATTATATTTTAAATTAAAAACGATATATGCTAAAACTTTATATGAAGTAGGCTATATGAAACAAGCTTTATTTCAGTTTACTAATATATATACTTATAATCCTAATGATAATGAAAATATAATATATTACTTAATATCTACATTAATATATTTTGAAAAATATGATAAAGTATTAATCTTATTAGAAAAACATGATAATGCATATTTAAGATGTTTATATTATTATAAACAAGGGTATTTAGATCAAGCTAGTTATTACTTACAGATAGCTAAAAAAGAGGATTTAGAGATTGTTGAGCAATTGATGAGTAATAAAAGAAATATAGAAATAACAAACGATTTAGTAAGAATAATTTTAAAGCATATGGCTATATTAAGTTATTTTAAAGAATGGATAAGTTTAAATTTATAGCTATATGCTATTATTTTTTATTTGGTGGTCCTTGTTGAATCATGGATCTTATTGAATTAAAGAGTATTGGCTTTAGTTTATCTATATCTGAAGGTACTCCCATTATTAAAGATGTATATGACATAGAACATACTAGTTCTAATATCATAAAGAAGAGTTGAAAAGCTTCATCATCAGTATAACCAAATGTTAATAAATAATTAAAGAAATCTTTTATAAGATGATATACTTTTTCATTAGTTGGGTTAGCAATAGCGTTCTCTATAAATTTCCAAGTTAAGCTTGTTCTAAATATTCTTACTATATAAGGATATTCTTTAAATACATCTATAATTAAATCTAACATATTTATTAGTCTTTCTGTATTATTAGGAGCTTCATATTTTTTAGTAGTTATAGCTGCGTATTTAAAAAGATCATTACTTGCTTGTAAGATTACGGCATCACTTATAGCATCTTTATCTCTAAAGTATAAGTAGAATGTACCCTTACCAACATTAGCTTTTTTTACTATTTGGTCGATACTTGTTTTAGTTACTCCATTGATAATAAAGAGATCTAGGGCTGAAGCTATTAAACGGTTACGTTTATCTAATTTGTTAATTTCTCGTTGGTTCATAGTATCTCCTTTGTATTTGTTATTTAACTATATAGTAAATATGAATGTTAGTCAATATTTAGGGCTAATGAGTATCTATATTTATTATATTATGATAATATATCACAGTTATTCAATAAGAGGTGATACTATGAATCTACTTAAAACTATTAAAAGGATACCTGCAGGCACTATGATTGTTCCAATGTTTATTGCAGCTTTTATTCATACTTTTTTTCCTGATCTTTTAGCAATTGGCGGTTATACTAGTGCAATTGCTACTAATGTAGGGTTAAATACTTTAATGGGGCTTACTTTATTATTTACTGGTACACAGATGAAACTTTCAGATTTATTCGAAGCACTAAAGCGTGGTGGGTCTCATGTTCTGTTTAAATATATTGCGGGTGCTGCTTGTTATTTGTTGGTGCTTAATTTATTTGGCTTGGATGGGATCTTTGGTGTTTGTAGTTTGGCTATTCTTTGTGCATTAACTAATTGTAATGGTAGTTTATATATGGGTCTGATGGAAACTTATGGTGATAATGCTGATTTATCGGCTAGGCCAATGTTTAATATAAATTCTGGCCCAATGTTATCTTTGGTTACAATTGGTTTATCTGGAGCAGCTACTTTCAATTGGCTTGATTTTGTTGCTATTCTTTTACCGGTAATCGTGGGTTTAATCTTGGCTAATATAGATCCTAATATTGCTACTGCTACTAAGAATGCTAATGCAATGATTCTGCCAGTTCTAGGCTTTGTATTAGGTTCTAGTATAAACTTATTAGAAATGATTAAAGCTGGTAGTGGCGGTATAATATTATTCTTGATTGTTATAATTGTAACAGGTCCTGTTGCTTTGTTAGTAGATCGCCTAATATTAAAAAGACCAGGCTATGCTGGCTTAGCTACTGTATCAGTGGCTGGTAATACTTTAGCAGTACCAGCAGCTATTGCTTTATTAGCACCTGAATATGCTCCATATGTTCAATTAGCAGTTATCCAAATTTCTGGTGCTGTTATACTATCAGCATTAATAATGCCGATAGTAGTTCACTACTATGCTAAGAAATTTGGATGTCCAAAATCTAACGAACTATTTAATGATGGTTCATGTTCGACCACCCATTAGGTGTTCTTATGCTACCATCATTAATTATAGTAGCACTTATATATTGGTACCTAGAATCTTCTTTAGCTAAATCATAATATATACTTAATCTTTTATTGCCATCACTTACTTTGTAGATGATGGCAGAGTTTTCTAAGGATGTAGTTGAAAGAATCGGTTGTTCATTCACTCTTATAGGGAATGAACAACCGATTCTTTTTATACTATTAAGTAGATTTATATCATAACTTGTATATATAAAATCTATTGTATTAATGTTGAGTTTCCATATTTTCATACCTATATTATAGTTAATTGGTAGAAAGAAGTCTATATCATAATATAATTATTACTAAAATATATAAAAAGCCTTAAAAATCTTGAACATATGCGTTATTTATCTTATAATTAATATATGAAAGAGAGGTACTAGTATGAAAAAACTAATTGTTTATTTCTTTACATTTTTATTTCTAGCTAGTACACTAACTGGTTGTAAAAATAATGATTATGGATTAGATCCGAAAAAACCAACTAATATAATTGTTTGGAACTACTATAATGGTAATAATAAAAAACTATTTGATGACAAAGTAGATGCTTTTAATATGACTGATGGCAAAGAAAAAGGTATAGTAGTTAAATCTTTATCTTTTAATAATGTTGCTGATTTATACACTGAATTAGATGCATCTATTAATAAATCTATAGGTGCTAAAGAGGTGCCTGATGTTGTACAAATTTATAATGATTATGCTTGGAAACTTAGTACTAAAGATATGGCTGTTGACTTAAATAAGTACTTTAATGAAACTGAACTTAATGCATATGTTAAAGACTTTATAAATGAAGGTATAATTGATAATAAGTTATTAGTACTACCTATTGCTAAATCTAGTGAAGTGCTAATATTAAATTCAGTTGATTGGAATAAATATGCTAAAGAAAATAATGTTGATATTAAAACTTTAGATACTTATGAAGGATTAGCAAGTGTTGCTAGTGATTATCATGCTAAAACAGGTGAGGCTCTATTTGGTCGAGATGCTTTTGCTAATTATATGTTAGTAGGAGGACAACAACTCGGAACAAACTACGTAAAAGTAGTAGACGGTAAAACCGAGTTAGATATAGATGCCAAGGCTGTACGTAGACTATGGGATAATTATTATGTTCCTTTTATAAAAGGTGATTATGCTAGCAAAGGTAAGTATAGAAGTGATGATATTAAGACTAGAGATATTATAGGAATGGTTGGTTCTAGTACTGCTATATCATTCTTTCCTAAAAATGTTATGAGAGATGGTGAAGCTACTTATATTATTGAACCGATTGTAGCTAAAGCACCGGTTTTTGCTAATACATCTGGTGTAAGTATTTCACAGGGTGCTGGAATGAGTATTATTAAGAGTGATGAAAAGTCAGAATACGCAGCAAGCGTATTCCTTAAGTGGTTTACATCAATTGATGTAAACACTGACTTTTCATTAAAGACAGGGTATACACCAGTTCTTGTTAGTAGTAATGAAAGTAGTAATATTAATAAAGGTTTAGAAAAGATTAAAGCAAGTGAGTCTTTAAGAAGTTCTGCTAATATTGCTAGTACTACTTTGATGGTAGATAAACATTATAAAGAAACACTTTATCCAGAGGCAGCTAATATACGTAAAGTTTTAGAAAAATCTATGCCTGAAAAAGCTGATAAGGATTATCAAACTATAACTAAAGAAATAGCTAATGGTGCTAATAAAGATGAAGTTTATATGAAATATATTAATGATGATAATTTTAATGAATGGTATAAAGCATTTTGTGAAGAAATGAAATTAGCTTTAGAGGCTAGTTATGAATAATAAATATGAAAATAAAATTAATAATTCTATGGTTAAAAGATTATTAAAACCAATGCTTATAGTATTGGTTGCTCAGTTAGTTTTGTTTTTAGGAACATTATATTTGACTAAGACTTTTTCTAAACTTAATACTAATGTAGTAGATGTACTTAATCAAAAGTCAGCTAATAGAGCTGACTATTTACAAACAGCTATGAAAAGTGGTTGGTCAGATTTTCAGGAACCATATGTTAAACTTAGTAATAATATTAATGAACTTATTGATGATGGAAAGAGTAATAATGATATTTTAAAAGGGAATGAACAACATCTAATAGAAGTGTTAAGAAGAAGTGATGCTGATGGAGCATACATTATGCTAGAAAATGATAAAGAAGATACAGTTCTTTATTTTAAAGATGAAGATACTTTAATGAATGCTAAAGATGATTCAGATATACTATTAGAAATTGGACCATCATCAATAAAGAATGATCTTAGAATATCAATGAGTGAATCCTATGTAGATGAACCTACCTATATAGTAGAAAATCTAGGTTTTAAAGATACAGTAGACATTAATATTACTACGTTAAATCTTCCTATGAAAGAATTTGGATATTGGGGAAAACCAATCTTCAAAAATAATGAAAGTAAAATAGCAATGAGTTATATTCAACCAATAGTAAACAATAACAAAGAAGTCGTTGCATACGTTGGTATTGATGTAGCTAATGATACATTAGCTACATTCTTAAATGATGATAAGTTTAAAGAAGATGATAGTATGACATATATATTAGCTAATAAACCTAAAGACAGGTTAACTTATAGTAGTATATATGCTCCTAAAGATGATATTAACGATAGAATAACATTAAATAAGATCAAATTAGAAAATGATATAAGTACTAAAAATATTTCTGTATTAACAGAAGATAATGATATATATGGAAATTCAAATAATCTAAAATTATATAATTCAAATACACCTTTTGATACTACAGATTGGGCATTAATAACTTTAACAAAGAAATCTACGTTATTTTCTGCCTCTAATGATGTCTTACATAGTTTTATTTTATCTTTAGTATTAAGTTTTATCTTAGCAATAATCGGTATAATTATAGTAGGAATAAGATTCTTAGATCCTTTTAAAAAAATGGTTGTTAAAGTTCAAAATATAGATCCATTTAAACCAGTACATTTAGATAAATATGGCATTATAGAAATAGATGAACTAAGTGATGCAGTAGAAACTTTAAGCTATAAGTTGAGTGATAGTGCGTCTAAATTCAGTCAAATTATAGAACTAGTAAGTTTACCAATTGGTGCTTTTGAATATCAAGATGATGAAGATACTGTATTTGTATCATCTAAATTCTTTGAAGTATTACAAATAAAACAAAGTGATATAAGTCCTCAATATATATCTAGAGATTTATTTAAAAAGTATATGAATAAATTAAGTAAAACCAATAAGATAGATGAACCTAATTTATATTGTATAAGATTAAGTGAAGAAAAATATAGATGGATAGAAATGAAAAGTGAATATCATGATAATAAACTTATAGGAGTAGTAAGTGATGTAAGTGAAGAAATATTAAAGAAACAAAAATTAGAATTTGAAAGAGATCATGATCTATTAACTATGCTATTAAATAGAAGAGCTTTTTATACTCAAGTAAATACTATTATGAATGGTGATGAAGTTAAAATAGCAGCTTTTATAACTTGGGATTTAGATAATCTTAAATATATTAATGATAACTATGGGCATGATTTTGGCGATCAATATCTAAAATTAATGGCCAAAGTATTACGTAAGTTTAATTTATATAATTCTATTGTATCTAGAATTAGTGGAGATGAATTTTATGTATTTATCTATGGTTATGATAATCAAAATGAAATAAGAAAAGTAATTGAGAAGATTAAAAAAGAAATGGCAGTTACTTCTTTGATATTACCTAATGGTAAAGAGTTTATTATAAGAGCAAGTGGTGGTATTTCTTGGTATCCAACAGATTCTAGAAAATATGATGAATTAATGAAGTTTGCTGATTTTGCAATGTATAAGGTTAAACACACACAAAAAGGTAATTTAGAAGAATTTAATAGTGAAATATATATTAAAGAATCTTATTTAATTGATAGTAAAGAAGAACTTAATGTTTTATTTGATGAAGAACTAGTAAGCTTTGCTTTCCAACCTATAGTTGATGCTCATACAGGTTCTATATTAGCTTATGAAGCATTAATGCGTCCAGATTCTCATAGTTTTGTAAATCCTACTCAATTAATAGCGATGGCTACTTCTCAACATAAACTATATCAAGTAGAAAAATTAACAATGAGAAAAGCCTTAGCTACATATACTGCTAATCGTTCAAAATTTAATAATGCTAAGTTATTTATTAACTCTATACCTAATTATGTTTTAAATGATTTAGATATTAATGAGCTAGATGAAGCATATCATGATATACTATGTAATGTAATATTTGAAATCATTGAAAATGAACAGTTAAATGAAAACTGTATGAACATTAAAATAGAACATCTAAATAAATGGAATTCTACATTTGCAATAGATGATTATGGTTCTGGTTATAACAATGAAAGTATATTATTAAATTTAAATCCAAGTTATATTAAAATAGATATGGAAATTATACGTAATATTCAAATGGATGTTAAACGCCAAGATTTATTTAGAAATTTATTAAGCTATGCACATTCTAGAGATATTAAAGTTATAGGTGAAGGTGTAGAAACACTAGAAGAAATGACTTATCTAATTAAGAATGGTGTAGATCTATTACAGGGTTTCTATTTAGGCTATCCTAAATTAGATCCTGAACCTATTTCTAAAGTAGTTATTAATCAAATACTAGAAATAAACAAGTAGATAACTACTTGTTTTTCTAGCCAAAAGGAGACTTATATGAAAATTGAATTATTAGCACCAGCAGGAAGCTTTGAAGCTGCTAAAGCAGCTATTAATAATGGCTGTTCAGCTATCTATTTAGCAGGACAACTATATGGAGCAAGAGAAAGCGCAACTAACTTTAATAACGAACAAATGCGTGAGGTAATAGACTATGCTCATCTATCTAATATTAAAGTATTCGTTACTATGAATACTTTAATATTAGATGATGAAATGAAAGATGCTTTAGAGTATGTTAAATTTTTATATGAAGCAGGAGTAGATGCTATATTAATTCAAGATTTAGGACTTATGCAATTAATAAAGAATAACTTTCCAGATCTACCTTTACATGCATCTACACAAATGCATATACATAATTTAGCAGGAGTGAAAATGTGTAAAACTTTAGGCTTTACACGTGTCGTTTTAGCTAGAGAGACCCCAATTGAAATCATTAAACAAGCAACTAAATTAGGAATAGAAATAGAAGTGTTTGTACATGGTGCTAATTGTATTTCATATTCAGGACAATGCCTATTCTCAAGTATGCAAGGAGGACGTAGTGGTAATCGCGGAGCCTGTGCTCAACCATGTAGATTACCCTATACATTACATGATAGTACACACAAATTTAAAACAAACGGAGACTATTTATTAAGTCCAAGAGATAACTATACTTTGAATAATCTAAAAGAAATAATAGATAGTGGAGTAACATCTTTAAAAATAGAAGGACGTCTTAAACGCAGTGAATATGTAGCACAAGTAGTATCTGCTTATGCTAATGCTATTAATAATATTGAATCTAATAAACCTAATATTATTAATGAATCAACTAATATAGAATTTAAAAAAATATTTAATCGTGGGTTTAGTGAAGGCCATATGTTCAATAATTATGGTAAAGCTTTAATGAATTATAAAAGACCAAATCATCAAGGTATTCCGATAGGTAAAGTTAAATGTATACGTAACCATAAAGTTTATATTACTTTAAGTGATGATCTTAAACAAGGAGATGGTATAAGAATATTAAACTCTAAAGCCGACGTCGGCTTTAATGTTAATAAATTATATCTTAATGATTTATTAGTTAACAGTGCTAAAGCTAATGATACGATAGCTATAGAAGTAAAAGAAATAGTAGCTACTAATGATTTAGTAGTTAAAACTAGTGATATTACACAATTAAAAGAACTAGCTAATAGTTATATAGATTGTACAGCTAAAACACCTATAAATATTAAATTAGTAGTAAAAGTAGGAGAACCAATAAAACTAATACTGAATGATAATATTAATACTATTGAATGTAAAAGTGAATATGTAGTAGAAGAAGCTAAAACTACTAGTATAAAAGAAAGATTAATCGAACAAGTAAATAAGATAAAAGATCAACCATTTTATTATGAAAATGCTATATTTGAAATAGATGAAAAGGGCTATGTACCAATTAAAGTGATTAATGAATTAAGAAGAACAGCTATTGAGGAGTTTAAGATTAAAAGAATTAATAGTTATCATAGATTATATAATAGTGCTATAAATTATATAATAGATTTTAAACAACATAGTTGTAGTAATACTTATATATTTATAAGAAATATAGAACAATATAATATTATAAAAGAACTTTGTAGTAATGCTATAATATGTAGTGATTCTAAAGTGCTATGTAATAAGATTAATGATGAAAATGTATTGTACATAGCACCAAGAGTAATTAATAATTACTCTAGTAGTGTACAAGGAATAGGTGAACTCGGTGGCCTATCAACTATAAAAGATAGAATGCTAGGAACAAGTTCTCTTAACTTATATAACTCTTATACCCTAGCTTTCTATCTATCAATGGGTTTATCTACTATAACTTTAAGTGAAGAACTTAGTGATGAACAAATAGCAGTATTAACTAAACAATTTAATAAGTCTTATAATTGTGATAGTAATTTAGCTATAAGTATTTATGGTAGAGTTGAACTTATGGTAAGTAAATATTGTATGATTAATACTGTTTGTAGTGATGGTAGTAAAAAGGGATGTAATAGATGTAAACAAGATAATAAGTATTATATAGAGAATGTTCAGGGACGTAAATTTCCAATATATGGTGATGATTTATGTAATATGCATATATTGGATAATAAGGTAAGAAATAGAATAAGTAATGTACCTCATTATAATAAATTAGGGATTAATAATTATATAATAACGTTATATGATGAGACTGAAGAAGAATGTAAAATTATAATAGATAAACTTAAAAATGAAAGCGCATTATAATTATAATTACTTTTTATACAGATTCAAGGCAGAATTATGACAAACTATTTGAAATCTTACATAGATGTGTTAAAATATTACTTAAGTTAACCTATAGGAAGAATTGGAAGGTGTATTTATGAAAAAAGTTACAAACGAGGAGTTTAGAACTCTTTTACAACAGGCTTGGAGTACCAAATTTGAAGGGATAAATGAAGCTAAATTAATTAAAAAGAATACTAGTCTTTTTATTTTTGAGTTTATAAAAAATCAAATCGCAGATAATGCTGAAGGAGTATCTTTAGAAATACTAAAGGAAATCTTTGACGGAAAATTAACTGTCGATTTTTCATTATTATCATATGATCATAAAATGATTGATGAACCTACTTTTTGTATATATGCTAATTGGATGCAAACATTAAATGGTATTCAAAGATATGTTAAGGGGATAAACAATAGTTCTATGCGTTTCTACAATACATTATATAGTGTTTATGGAGAAAGAGGGACATGGAAAGAAATCGGATTTGCTACAGATGAATTATATGAATTATATAATTATATAGCAGGTTATTTTGATGCTGTTATAGAATTAGTCAAAGACAATAATGATTACGGAGTTAAACTAGTTAAAGATAATGTAAAAACAGTTAAACGTTATTTTGAATATTTAGTAGAGTTTAAAGAAACAGTATTGGATAGACGTTTTTCAGCAGAAGATGTAGATTTAAATACTTTATATGCATCTATAAAAAGACATGCTAGTTACAGTAATTATGTAGCTTATCGTTTTACTATGAAGATGTATTTAGATTTTCATGAAAAATTAAAGAAAAATTTATCTTTAGTTGGAGAATATAATGGGTTTAATAATATATTAGAAGATTATGAAACTCAATTATCTACAATGGATTTTATTAGTAATGAGTTTGCAAAAGTGAAAGAAGAATTGTCTGAAACTGAAGCAATCAATTTTACAATTGATGTAAATGGAATTGTTCATGAAGATGGTGAAGTTGAACCTAAACCTGAAGTTGTTGCCAAAGAAGTAATTATTGAAGAAGATGATGATATAAAAGAACTACAACTTCAATTAGAAAAATTACAACAAGAAGCACATGAAGCAGTATTACAAAGAGAAAAAGAAGAACAAGAAGCAGCTAAAGCTGAAGCTATAATTCAAGAAAATCATAAAAAAGCTATTGCACAAAATAGATTGGAAAAAGCAGCAGAAGAAAAACGTTTAGCAGCTAAGGCAGCTTTAGAGATGCAAATTGAGGATGCTAAAAAAGCAATAGAGAAGGGTGAAACTGTGGAAGTAATTAAAACAGTAGAAACTGTTACTATTACGCCTGAGGAAGTGTTAGCTCCTATTCCTGATGAAGAACTTTCTACTGAAGAGAAGAGTCGCCGTGAGATAGAAAGTATCTTAGCTAAATATAATGATGAACCATCTAAACCACAAGCTAAACCACAACCAAAAGTTGAACCAAAAGTTGAACCAAAAGTTGAACCAAAAGTTGAACCAAAAGTTGAACCA
>JAVWHP010000014.1:4041-27280 GCA_036639955.1 Erysipelotrichaceae bacterium | reverse complement strand
AACAAAAAAAACGACCATAGGATAAGACCTATAGTCGTAATTAGTTTTTGGAGCGGGTGATGAGAATCGAACTCACTTAGTCAGCTTGGAAGGCTGAAGTTCTACCAGTGAACTACACCCGCATAAAGAATAAATAATTTAAATGGTGATCCGCGGGCGATTCGAACGCCCGACCCTCTGATTAAAAGTCAGATGCTCTACCAACTGAGCTAGCGGATCATGAATAATGTAAAGCTTAATTTATATAATGGCTGGGGTATCTGGATTCGAACCAGAGCAATGCCAGAGTCAAAGTCTAGTGCCTTACCGCTTGGCTATACCCCAATAATTAAATGGTGGGGGGAGACAGATTCGAACTGCCGAACCGTTAGGAGATGAGTTACAGTCACCCGCGTTTAGCCACTTCGCTATCCCCCCACAATAATAATAATGGTGCCGACTAGAGGACTTGAACCCCCAACCTACTGATTACAAGTCAGTTGCTCTACCAGTTGAGCTAAGTCGGCATAATGGTGGAGGTTAACGGGCTCGAACCGCTGACCCTCTGCTTGTAAGGCAGATGCTCTCCCAACTGAGCTAAACCTCCATTTATTGGTGTTTTGATTAGCACCGTTTCCCTTGGTGCCTTAATATAATACCATTACTGGAAACCTATGTCAACAAGTTTTTTATCTTTTTTTATTTTTTTATTATTACTGCTATAAAGCATATTTTCACATAAAGTTCAAGTGTAAATTTAGCATTAATATGCTATAATAATTTAAGTATTAGGAGGTATATACATTGAAAATATATAACAAAGAAGCATTAACAACTAAAGAAAGATTTCAAAACGCAATAATAGCTAGTAGCCTAGTTGCTATCGCTTGCATTGCCATAGGAAGCTATATAATGGCTCAGTTCCGTATATCTTCTACTATAAGTAGTCTCTTATACTTATTAATAGCATTTCTTATATCAGAAACTATTAAGAAAACTGGACATGGAGTACAAGCTAAGTTTTCCTACTTATCAGTAACTATGTTTATAGTAACAGTACTTAGCATGGAACTTATCTCTACAATAGGTTTAACAAACATATTAAACTTTGGAGTATACGCAAGAGCTTTCTCATATATATTCCAAGCAATGTTTGGTAGTTTAATTGGAGTAGTACTTAAAGCAGTAGCATTATATTACTCATATATTAATAGTAAAATTATATAGCCATAATAAAAGGAACGCTTAGCGTTCCTTTTATTATGGCTTAATGTGGTAGATTGAACTATCTAAAACATAAATAGCATGATTAGAACTATTATCATAATCATTTATATCTTTATAAGAATCTATAAGATCTATTAGTTGTTCTACAGAAGAACTATCAGTACCAATCATTATTATAGAATCACCATACTGAACAAAACTACCATTAGATCCAATTATCGTCGCTTGATAATTATGTTTATTTAAATAATCTACAAGACCATCTTTAATATCTTCATTAATTATTACTAATACAAGTTTCA
The DNA here is from genome assembly GCA_036639955.1 of Erysipelotrichaceae bacterium. Classification (GTDB taxonomy): domain Bacteria; phylum Bacillota_I; class Bacilli_A; order Erysipelotrichales; family Erysipelotrichaceae; genus JAVWHP01. The sequence continues at coordinate 25,772 of JAVWHP010000014.1, read as the reverse complement.
TAAGCACCACCAATCCAATATATTATAAGTATAAACTAAAATTAAAGCAAATAAAAAGTTCTATCTAAGGATAGAACTTTTTTATATAAGTTTATAAAAGATTATGTAATACTATTTATTTAGAATAATTGAAGTTAATTCAACTGGTTCTACAATTTTACCATCTTTATAAACTCTCATATTACCACTAGCTATTTCATCAATTAAAATAACTTCTTTGTTATTGTAACCAAATTCAAATTTAATATCATATAGATCTAAATTCTTTTTAGCTAAATCAGCAGCAACTATTTTAGTAATCTTAAGTGTTTGTTCTTTCATAGAATTAAACATATCCATAGACATAATGCCTAAAGCTTCTAATGCTTCACTAGGAATAAGTGGATCACCTTTAGCATCATCTTTTAAAGTAGTTTCAACATAACCACCAGTTAATGTTGCACCATCTTCAATATAATCACCATAACGGCGAATGAAGCTTCCAGTAGCTTTTAAACGACAAATTACTTCTAGTCCTTTACCAAATACAGTAGCAGGTAATACTTCCATAGTAACTTCATCTACATTTGCAGAAACATAATGAGTTTTAATTCCTTGTTCCTTTAATAATTCAAAGAAATGAATAGAAGTTTCTAAGTTAGCTTTTCCAATACCTTCAATAGATAATCCTACAGTATTTTCTCCTGGATCAAATACACCATCTTTACCTGTACAATCATCCTTGAATTTTAATAGAACATTACCGTTGTCTAAAGCAAATACATCTTTAGTTTTACCTTCATAAGTCTTTTTCATCGATTTTTTCCTCCGTTCAATGTGAACCACATAAAGCATTATTCAAATACTCAACTAGTATACCACAACATAACAATTCTTTTAAAGAAAAATATTAATAAATTATCGCTTTTTTAAGTTTTTTTTAATTACCTTAATCAGTTATTCGTATTTTTTATTTACAACTAATAAAAAACTCAAACATTAAGTAATACTAAAACTATATTTATAACTAAATTAAAGTACTTATAATATTATAACCTATATAAAGTTATATATACTTATATAAAAAAAACCACATTAAGTGGTTTAAATTTATAAATGGCAGGGGAGACAGGAATTGAACCCGCGTCAGCGGTTTTGGAGACCGTTATACTACCATTGTACGACTCCCCTAAATATTTACTGCTTTAATATCTTAACATAACAATTCTATATTTACAATAAATTATTTAAAAATAATAAAATAAAGAAAGAATAAATTCATTTTTAATGTTATAATATATGTTGCACTAATGGAGGTATTACATGGAACTAACCCTAGAACAAATAAAAGATTTTGCTATTGATGAGCAAATCTATCAAGAAGCTTTATTATTATATAATGATAACAAAGTAGTATCATTAGAAGTAGATCCTTACTTTGATGAAGATACTATTTTAGTACATGCTACTATTAAAGATACTAATAGCTATTCTGAAGTTAATTTAACTATTGATAAAGATGATAACAACGTTAAAGTATTTAATTGTAGTAGTTGTTATAATGAAAAACATAATTTAATATGTCCTCATGTTATAGCAGTACTTATTAAATTATTTTATCAACAAGTAACTAAGAAACCAGTAGAAGAAGAAGTAATAGCTATAGATCCTGCTTTAGAGAATCTTATTAAACGTTATGAAGAAACTATAGTTTATTCTACTTTAGCTCAAAATTATAACCAAGGAGTAAATTTAGAACCTATTTTAACTTTAAAGATGGGATGTTATTTAGCTTTATCATTTAAAATAGGTAATGAAAAAACTTATAAGATTAAAGATATAAAGAACTTCATATATGATATGGAACATCATAATAGTAAAGACTATGGTATTCATTTAAATTTCTTCCATTCAGTAAATAGTTTTAATGAAGAATCAAAACCAGTATTAGAATTTTTAACTCAACATTATAGTGATAATACATATTATAGTAATCAACCAATGACTATAGAAGCTAATACAATAGTATTAATGAAAGAAAGTTTAGATAGTTTCTTTGAATTATATAAAGATAAAGAATTAGATTACTTATATGAAGAAAAGAAAACTAAGAATTTAAAATTTATAGATAGTAATCCTGATTTTACATTATTCATTAATAGAATAGATGATAATAATTATGAATTATCATTAAATCATAAAGAATATAGTTTATTAAAAGGATCTAAACATATATATATTATTATAGATCATAAGTTATATAGATGTGATGAAGACTATAGTAATGCTACTAGTGAATTATTAATGTTATTTACTCAAAGTTTACATTCTAAAATAATACATAAGAATTATATGAGACAATTATATGCTAGTGTATTAAATTGTATAGCACCTTATATGCCAATAGAAGGAGATTCTTTAAAAGAGTTTTCTCCATTACCATTGAATGCTAAATTATATTTAGATATGCCTAAAATTAATACTATAGCTTGTAAACTTATATTTGCTTATGGTAGTGATGAATATAATGCTTTCTTACCTACTAATAAGAGCGCTAGTAGAACATATACACAAGAATTAAGTACTAGTTTATTATTACAAAACTTTACTACTAGAATAGATTATGAAGAAGGTATAGCTTATATAGAAAACTCACAAGATGCTATATATGAATTTTTAAATAAAGGATTTAATGAATTAAATAAATGTTGTTATATATATGCTACAGATGCTATTAAAGCAATGGAAATTAAAGATAGTGGTGCTATATCATTAGGAGTAAGAATAGAAAATGATCTATTACAAATAGATTTTACTACTTCTCAATTCCCTATAGATGAATTAAGTGAAGTACTTAAAGCTTATAGAAGTAAAAGAAAATACTATAGAATGAAGAATGGAAGCTTTGTTAATATAGAAGATAGTAGTTTATTTGAATTATCTTCAGTATTAGATACTTTACATTTAAGTGATAAACAATTAGCTAAAGGTAAGATTAAGTTACCTACATACCATGCATTATCATTAGATAATTCATTAAAGAATACTCAAAGTTTAAAAGTAGATAGAGATCATAACTTTAAAGCTATTATAAGAGATATTAAGAATATACAAGATTCAGATTATGAAGTACCAGCATCTATGAAACCTATATTAAGAAACTATCAAAAGAGTGGTTATAGATGGTTAAAAACTATGGCTGCTTATGGTTTTGGAGCTATATTAGCAGATGATATGGGAATAGGTAAAACTATTCAAGTAATAACATTATTAGAAGATGAAAAGATACATAATCCTAAAAGTACAAGTATAGTAGTATGTCCAACTAGTTTAATATTAAACTGGGAAAGTGAAATACATAAGTTTTCTAAAATTTTAAACCCATTAGTTATTAATGGAAATGCTAATCAAAGAAAACAACAACTAAAGAAGAGTATGGATTATGATATAGTTATAACATCTTATGATTATTTAAAAAGAGATTATGAAGAATTAGAAGACTTTACATTTAATTATGCTATATTAGATGAAGCTCAATATATAAAGAATCATACTACTAAGAATGCTGAAAGTGTAAAAGAGATTAATAGTTTACATAAGTTTGCATTAACAGGTACTCCTATAGAAAATAGTTTAGCTGAATTATGGTCTATATTTGATTTCTTAATGCCTGGTTATTTATATACTTATAGTGCTTTTAAAAAGAATTATGAAATAGCAATTGTAAAAGATAGTGATCAAGATGCTTTAAATGAATTAAAGAAACTTGTAGAACCATTTATATTACGTAGAATTAAGAAAGATGTATTACAAGAATTACCTGAAAAAGTAGAGAATACACTACATGTAGATTTAGATGAAGAAGCACAAAAATTATATAGTGCTAATCTATTAAGTATGAAAGATGAATTACAAGAAAGTATTAGTAAAGATGGAGAAAAACATGGTAAAATTATGGTTCTTTCAATGCTTACTAAACTTAGACAAATATGTTGTGATCCACATTTAGTATATGATGATTTTGCTGGAGAAAGTGCTAAACTATTAGCTTGTATGGAACTAATAGAGAATGCTGCTGCTTCTAAAAAGAAAGTACTTATATTTTCACAGTTTACTAGTTTATTATCTATAATAGAGAATAAATTAGTTGAAAATGAGATATCTTATTACTTATTAAAGGGTAGTACTCCTAAAACTTTAAGACAACAGATGGTATCATCATTTAATAATGATGATACACAAGTATTCTTAATATCATTAAAAGCTGGTGGTACTGGATTAAACCTTACTAGTGCTGAAGTAGTTATTCACTTTGATCCTTGGTGGAATGTTAGTGCACAAAATCAAGCTACTGATAGAGCATATAGAATGGGACAACATAATAATGTACAAGTATATAAACTTATAGCTAAAAATACAATTGAAGAAAAGATTCAAGAACTACAAGATCTTAAAAAGGATCTTTCAGATTCAATTATTAATGAGAATAATGGTTTAATTCATGATATGTCTACTGAAGAATTAATTGGTTTATTAAACTAGAAAGGTTTAAACTATGGAAACTAAAGAGATTATAGATAGTGATGGTGTAAGACGTTCACTTATGCGTATAACGCATGAGATAATTGAACGTAATAAAGGTGTAGATGAAATACTATTAGTGGGAATAAAGACTCGTGGTATATATTTAGCAAAGCGTATAGCTAAACAAATAGAATTAGTAGAAGGGATACAAGTTCCTTATGAAGAACTTGATATAAAACCTTGGCGTGATGATATGAGTAAACCTACAATCTTACCTATTCCTCACTTTAATGTAACTAATCGTAAAATTATTTTAGTTGATGATGTACTATTTAAAGGACGTACTGTAAGAGCAGCAATGGATGCTATAATGCACTTTGGTCGACCAAAAGAAATACAACTAGCAGTATTAGTTGATAGAGGTCATCGTGAACTTCCTATTCGTGCCGATTACATTGGTAAAAATATACCTAGTTCACTACATGAAGTAATTAAAGTTAAACTAAATGAAATAGATACTACTGATGGTGTCTTCTTATCTAAATAGAATGCTAAAGCATTCTATTTTTTTAATATTATATTAATTTTATGCTATAATAACTACTATGAAAGAAGGTAAACTATGAATAAAACTTGGTCACTAAACGCCCTATATAAAAGTACTACAGACCCTAAATATCTAAACGATATACAAGCATTGAAAGACTCTATTGAGCACTTCAATGCCCTAACAAACAACCCTAATGCTATTGAAGAAATGCTAAAAGAACTAGAAGTATATACAGTACTAATAGAACGACTAGCTTGCTATATACAACTATCTCAAAGTGTAGCTACTAACGATAGTTTATTTAGTTCTGAACTAAATAAACTATCTAATATAGCTAGTAATATATCTTATGCTTTAGCTAAATTTAATAAAATTATAGCAAGTACTCCTAATCTAGAACAACTAATAGAATCTAATAAATATTTAAACCAATATAAGTACTTATTAACTACTATTAAAGAAGATGCTAAATATCTATTAGCACCTGAAGTAGAATCTATCATTTCTAAATTAGAGGTTAGTTCAGGTAGTGCATGGGAGAATCTCCAAGCTTATTTAACCTCTAATTTAGAAATAAACTATAATAACAATAAGCTAAATTTATCTACCTTACGAAATTTAGCTTATAACCCTAGCCAAGATATCCGTAAAAGCGCCTATTTAGCAGAACTAGATAGTTATCCTAAAATATGTGACTCAGTAGCTTTTGCTTTAAATAGTATTAAACAACAAGTCGTTACCATCTCTAATGAGCGTGGCTACGCCTCGCCACTAGATGAAGCACTAAACAATGCTCATATGCAACGTTCAACCTTAGAAGCGCTAATAAGCGCAATGAAAGCACACTTTATAGATTTTAGAAGCTATATAAGTACTAAAGCAGAGTTATTAGAAGATAAGAACGGATTACCATGGTATGATTTATTCGCTCCCATCGGTTCAACGAATAAATCATATAGTATTGAAGAAGCTAAAGAATATTTAATTAAGCACTTTACTAGCTTTGATCAATCTATAGCAGATCTTATTGAGAAAGCCTTTGATAATGAATGGATAGACTTCTATCCTAAAGCAGGTAAAGTAGGAGGAGCCTTCTGTAGTAATATACCAAGCATTAAAGCTAGTAGAATCCTAACTAACTTTGATGGTAGCCTAAGCGACATAATAACATTGGCTCATGAACTTGGCCATGCATATCATGGTGAAATGATTCAGGACCACGCCCCTTTAAACACTGAATACAGTATGCCTATAGCTGAAACAGCCTCAACATTTAATGAATTAGTAATCATGAAAGCTCTAATTAAAGATGCTAATGATGATGATAAACTTGTACTTCTAGAATCTTCACTTCAAGATCTTAACCAAATTATATGTGATATATATACTAGATATTCATTTGAAACTACTGTAATGGAACGCGCCCATGATGAATTCTTATCAGCTGAAGAACTTAATAATATTATGTTAGATGCTCAAAAAGAAGTTTATGGTAATAGTATGGATCCAAACTATCTTCATAAATATATGTGGGTAAACAAATCTCACTATTATTCTACCTCTACTAGTTTTTATAATTTCCCTTATGCATTTGGTGGCTTATTAGCTCGTGGTCTTTACGTAGTATATGAAGAAGATCCTAAGCATTTTATAACTAAGTACCAAAATTTATTACACGCTACTACAATAAGTAGTCTTGAAGATTGTGCTAAAATCGCTGGAATCGACATAAGCGAACCAACATTCTGGAATAACGCACTTGATAGTATAGCCACAGAAATTAAAGACTTCATAAAGTTAGCACAAAAAAAATAGCATAGCTATTTTTTTTATATAATTTATAGGCTTATTTCATTACACTAACTTTTGAATCTACAACTGTTATAGCTTCACTATTACCTATAGCAATCATATTTAAGTTAGAAGAATTATCATCATACATTTTATGAGCAATATCTTTAAAAGGTTCATCATTATAATGAGGAACTACATAAAAATCTACTAAGCTTAATGCATCAAATGTAGTAAGCAGTGGAGCTAAGGATGGATCATCCATAGCTCTTACATAGTCTATATTATTAGAAACAATCATTGATCCAGCAGATTCACCTATATATAACTTACCTGCAATAATTGCATCTATTATAAGTTTGTCAGTCTTAGTTCTAATAAGTTCTTGTAATAAATAGAATGTATTACCACCAGCTATATAAATAGAGTCACATAACTTTATAGTATCCTCAACAAGACTATAATCTGCAGTAGCAATATCTATGTTATAAACTATCATTCCAAGTTCCTTCAAGCACTTCTTAGCAACTATAACATTTTCTTTATAGTCCTCTACATTAACAGCAGTAGGTATAAAAGCCACACGTTTACCTTTATATAAATCTTTATCAAAAGATTTATATAAAGGTATTACTTCATCAAATGATGAACATAAAAATAGTTTCATCTTATAATCCTCCTTAATTATAAATAGTATAACATCTTCATATCTTATTTCAATAAAAAAAGTAGGATCATATCCTACTTTTAATTATTATTTACTATTTATCTACTGTTTTTTTAACTAATGCTAGTACTTCTTCAGCAGTACTTAGTTTTAATGCTTCACTAGCTAGTGTTTCCATCTCTTTTTTACTTAATGAATTTACTACTTTACGTGCTTTAAGTATACTTGAAGCAGACATTGAGAATTCATCTAATCCCATACCTAATAATAATGGTACAGCATATGGTTCTCCTGCCATTTCTCCACACATTCCAGCCCATTTACCATTAGCATGTGCTCCATCAATTACCATCTTTATTAATCTTAAAATAGATGGGTTATATGGTTGGTATAGGTATGATACATGTTCACTCATACGATCAGCCGCCATAGTATATTGAATTAAATCATTAGTACCTATTGAGAAGAAGTCAGCTTCTTTTCCTAAATTATCAGCAATAATAGCTGCTGCTGGTATTTCTACCATTGTTCCTAATTCTATTTTACCACTTACTTCAACACCTTCAGCAACTAGTTTTTCTTTTTCTTCTAAGAAGATTTGTTTAGCTTGTCTGAATTCATTAATTGTAGCTATCATTGGGAACATTATACATAGTTTACCATAAACACTAGCTCTAATTAATGCACGTAACTGTGTACGGAATATATCTGTACGGTCTAAACATAATCTAATTGCACGGTATCCTAAGAAAGGATTCATTTCTTCTGGGAATTCAAAGTAAGGAAGTTTTTTATCTCCACCAATATCTAGAGTTCTTACTACTACCTTTTTACCATTCATTCCTTCTAATACTTCTTTATAAGCAACAAATTGTTCTTCTTCAGTTGGGAATTCTTTAGAATCCATATATAAGAATTCAGTACGGTATAATCCTACACCTTCTCCACCATTAGCTAATACTCCAGCAACATCTTTAGGTGTTCCAATATTACCAGCTAATTCTACTTGATGTCCATCAGTAGATATAGATTTAGCATTCTTTAATACTTGTAAGTCAGCTTTTTCTTTAGCACAAGCTTCCGCTTTTGCTTCATATTTAGTTATAGTTGCTTGATCAGGATTTAACATTACATCTCCTTCAACAGCATCTAATATAATCTTATCTCCATGTTTAGCTTCTTCTAATATTCCTTTACAACCTACTATTGCTGGTATTTCTAAACTACGAGCCATAATAGCTGAATGTGAAGTTCTACCACCAATTGCAGTAGCAAATCCTTTAGCATATTTCTTATTTAATTGAGCAGTATCTGAAGGTGTTAAATCATTAGCAACAATTACTACTTCTTCATCTATAGCTGTTAAATCAGGTATAATTACTCCTAAAAGGTGAGCCTTTAATCTATTAGTAACATCTTTAATATCAGCAGCTCTTTCTCTCATATAAGCATCTTCCATTGTTTCAAACATTGCAATATAGTTACCTGCTACTTGTTCAATAGCATATTCAGCATTACAATTCTCATTTTTAATCATTGTTTCTGCTTCTTGGAACATACATGGATCATTAGCAACCATTAAATGAGCATCAAATATAGCTAATTCTTCATCAGATAAATTACCAGCTGCTCTTTCTTTAATTCCTTCAATATCCTTAGTAGTTTTAGCTAATCCTGCTTGTAAGTTCTTAATTTCTTCTTCAGCATTAGCTTCTTTCTTAACAATTTCTAATTTAGGTGTTTCGTACTTATAAACAGTTGCAATAGCAACTCCTGCAGATGCGGCAATTCCTTTTAACATAATATGTAATCCTCCTTGATAATATTACGATACATAAACTAGGCTAAAACACTGTTTAGCCATTTCTCACATGTAGTATCATAACATTTTTTAATCATATAAGCAACTGAGAAATACATCAATAGCTCTACTCTTCATAGCTTCATATGTAGCTTTAGAATAATAGCATTTCCACCAATCAACATGGTTATTTTCTAAATACTCTTTTTGTATTACTAATGCATATTCTACTCTCATAGAATTTAGTATTAATTCTATCTTTTTTATTAAATCTTTATGTAAGTATGTTCCTTCTTCTTCAAATACTATATTGGCTTCTCTTAATGCTAATGATAACTTTTCTTTCTGATATAAATATCCCATATTTATTAATAAATCTTGTTTTTGATGGTTTCTTAATTCTATCATAAGTTCACCCCTTTAATATCTTATATGTATCAATATTTTATATTCCTAAACATTATAAAAGATTAAAAAAAAAAAGGATAAGCTTTAGCTTATCCTTAAGTTTATATAGATATATTATTAACGCATGTTGAATGGTACTACAGTTGCTGCAATTCCATCTTCCATAATTAATGTTGGTTCACCTTGAATTAATGGTTTGAAGTAATCATATGCTTCTTGGCTTAATCCTTGGTAATCTTTTAGTATCCATTCAGTTGGTACTGATTTAACGTGGTTAGCGAATTCTTCAGCTGGTCCAGCAATATATTTAACATCATATTCTTTTCCTTCTTTACGAATTACTCCTACTACTTGTCCAGTAAATGTAGAACAAGCAGAACGCATGTGTGCAGACATTCCTAATTTAAAGGCTTCATCTACATCTACTAATGATTGAGTGTAGTTTGCACAACGTTGAGCAGTACTTAAATCTTGTACTTTAGCACGTGGAGCAATTCCAGCTTCAATAATCATGTTCTTAAGAGCTTGTCCAGCTCCACCTAATACAGCGTGTCCGAATCCATCATTAGCAGCTGATCCAGCAGCAATATATGTACCATCTTCATAGTGAGCACCTTCACTTACTACGATATAACATTTATTTTTCTTATCCATACAAGCTTTAACTTGTTTTAAGAATACTTCTTTATCAAAAGCAATCTCAGGTAAAATTAATAAATCTACACGTCCACTAACAACAGCAGATCCAGCTAACCATCCAGCATCTCTACCCATTGTTTCAAGAATAAATACTTCTTGACGAGTATAAACATTGTAGTCTAACCAAGTAGAATTAACTACTGCATTAACATATTTAGCAGCACTTGAGAATCCAGGACAGTGATCAGTAACTCTTAAGTCATTATCAACAGTCTTTGGAATTCCTACAAATCTTTTGCTAATGTTATTCTTTTTAGCCCAAGCTGATAATGCATCAACAGTATCCATTGAATCATTACCACCAATATAGAACATAATTTCAATATTGAATTTGTCCATTACAGCTACTAATCTCTTATAATCAGTCTCATCATCTCTTTTTAATTTATAACGACATGAACCTAAAGCAGAAGATGGAGTTTGACGTAACACTCTATTTTCATTTTCACTCATATCAGTTAAATCAAATAATCTTTCTTCTAAGATTCCTTCGATACCATTTAATCCACCGTAAACAGTGTCATAAATAGGGTTTAATTGGTTAGCCTTAACTACTCCTGCTAAAGAAGCATTAATTACAGTAGTTGGTCCACCAGATTGTGCGATTAAACAATTTGCCATTTTAAAAATCCTCCTAATTTATATTACCGTTCTATTTTACCATATTTAGAATATAATTCAATTATCAATCACTTCTTATCTCTAAAATAATGCTCTTTTCTATAATCATGCACTAATTTAGCTATAATTTCAGTAATTGCTTCATTAGCCAATACAATTAATAACAAAGAAAAACTCTGAGTAGCTAAAAAAACATAAGCAATAACAATAGTAACCAAATATAAAATTAACCTATGACAAGACTTAATAAACTCCTTATTAGTTAAATTTGGAATAATAGCATAAACATCCAATAACATAAAACCAGCTATATCAACAAATATTAACAATATCCAAAAAAACAAAGGAAGATTATTATAAAAATATAATAAGAAAGGTAAACTTAATAAATATAAAATCAAATAATACTCTGCTTCTACTAGTATCTTTTTCATAATATCACCTATACTATTATAACATGTTCTTCTTTATAATAACTACTTATTCTTTAATTTACTTCTAATAAATACTCTTTTAAGTTCCTTTAAACTAAAAGGAATTATAGGATATAAATAACTAGTATTAGTAATAGTATTATTCTTATATAACAATATAATAAATATAACTAAACCCAATAGTAAACCATATACATTAAAAACACTAACTAATATCAATAATAATATTCTTATAAATTTTATAGCATAACCTAATTCAAAACTAGGCATAGTAAAAGAAGCTAAAGAAACAAAAGCCATATATAATATTACTTCAGAATTAAACCAACCGGCTTTAATAGCAAACTCACCTAATATTAAAGCACCAATAATAGAAAAAGAAGAACTTAAAGTACTAGGAGTATTTAAAGATGCTAGTTTTATAGCATCTATACCTAATTCTAATATAATGAATTGAATTATAAAAGGTAAGTTTACTCCATCTTTAATTATTATAAAATTTAAAAAAGAAGGTACATATTCTGGATTTTGCATAGCTAATAACCATAGTGGAGTTAATAATAAATTAAGAAAGAATACTCCTAATCTAATAGATCTTAAATATGTACCTATAAGTGGGGGAAAATAATAATCTTGAGATTCTTGTACAAAGTCTAAGAAATAAGTTGGTAATATAGTAATAGCAGGTGAGTTATCAATCATTAAAAGGATTCTTCCTTCGAGGAGATTACTAGCAGCATTATCTGGTCTTTCAGTATATCTTACTTTAGGGAAAGGATCATACCAATGATGGGGTATTAATGCTTCTGATAAAGATTCTTGAGACATAGTAAATGCTTCTACATCTATATCATTTAATTTATCTTTAATTATAGTTAATAATTCTTTATCTACTTTATTATCCATATAAGATATAACTATATCACTATGAGATGTAGTACCTATTTGTAGTATTTCCATCTTTAAATTAGTACTTCTTATTCTTCTTCTTATAAGAGCACAATTAAATACTACAGTCTCTACAAAACCATCTCTAGAACCTCTTAATACCTTATCAGCTTCTGGTTCAGCTACGCCCCTTACAGGATACGTACGAGCATCAATCATAATCACTTTAAAATAACCATCTATAAACATAGCTATACTACCAGATAATATATTAGTAACAATAGTATCTATATCACTTAATGTATCTACTTCTACATAAGGTATAAACCTATAACTAAACTCTTCTATATTATAAGCTGTAGATAACTTAGCCCCTAATAATGCTTCAAAAATCTTTTCCATAATTTCATCTTTAACAAACCCATCTATAAAATAGAAATCTAACTGTATATTATTAGCTATTAATGTTCTATGTACTATATCAAAATTAGTCTTAGTATCTAATAACTTATCCATTAACTCTATATTAACCTTATAAGAATTTGAAATATTCATCATTTCACCTCTTATACATTGTTAACATATAATATCTTTATATTCACTTCCTACTATAATAAAAAAATAAACTACATAGTAGTTTATTTCTCCATATCTTTATATATTTATATATTTATATATTTATATTGTTTTCTTTAATGTTTTCTAAAGAATTGTACACAATAGCTTTCTCCATTGATTTTAGCACATGATATAGCTACGTGTGAAAAGTCTCCTAATATATTGTCTTTATGTCTTTGTGAATTCATCCATTGTCCCATTAATAGGTTAGCATCATCATTTGATGTTGTTCTCATGGCTATGTTTTCACCAGCACTTTGTCCTACATTTTCTCCTACTTCACTTAATACGGTAAAACATTTAGTTCCATTTGGTCTTGTATGTGAGAATGATCTTGTTATTTCTTCTGCTCTAATATCTACTGCTCTTTCGATTGCTGAATCCCATCCGAATGGTGCTAGTCCTGCTTTACTTCTTTCAGCGTTAGTTAAGTTAAATATTTGTTTACCTAAGCTAGCATCTATATTAGCACTACTTGGTGGAGTTGGTTTAGATGGTGCTGGTGCTGGTTTAGATGGTGCTGCTGGTGCTGCTGGTGCACTAGCACTTCCACCATCATTATTAGTTTCTTTATCACTTGCTGTTTCATTATTAGATTCATTCTTAACTGGTTTTATCTTTTCAGCTTTTTCATCTAATACAGTAATTTCAACATCTTTAGTAACAGTATTAGTTCCATCACTAAAACTTATAGTAACTACTTGTTTACCTTCTTTATTAGGATCATAATTACTAATCTTATAGCTTTTCTTTAATACATCTAATTTAGCATAATCATCACTTACACTAAGTTTAGAATATTTAACAAAATCATCATATGTAGCTAAAGACTGCTTATAATTAACCTTTAAAGGTTCAACCTTTATAACAGGTTTAACAGTATCTTCAATCTTTAAATCATACTCTAATATCGCTTGCTCTTTATAAGTTACTATAACTCTATATGTACCTAGCTTTCCTTCTTTATAATCTTTAACAACAATCTTTACATCTTTCATTTGTTCTTTGTTTAATGGTTTACCATTAAACTCTATAGCTTTTAATATTTGTTCTTTTAAATCTTTTTCATTAACTTTAGTTTTAATTTTAAAATCTTTAGCTATTACATACTTATCTTTTGGTTCATCTACTAATTTAGTAGTATTATAAGAATAGTAGCATAATCCTATAATCATTATTAATAATATAATAGGTAATAAAATTTTAAATAGTTTTTGTTTATTCATTCTTTTCTCCCTTAAATTTGTTCGCTATATTCTGTCCATAGTTTCATATAGTTTTCTATAACATTATTTAAATCATCTATTTGATCATTTAGTATATTCATCTTTTTATAATCATGATAATACTCAGGATCAAATCTTAATTCTCTTAATGCTTCTATTTCAACTTCTTTTTCTTCTATTTGTTTTTCTAGTTTACTTATTTCTCTTTCATAATTAACATATTTTTTATTAGGTGTTACTGTTTCTTTTTTAATTTCTTGTTTTTTAGTTGGTGGAGCTGCTAAGTCTTTGTTCATATAATCTTCATAGTTCATAGGGTAGAAGGCAGCTACACCATCATCGATAACGATAATGGACGTAGCTAAAGATTTTATAAAGTAACGGTCATGAGATACAAAGATCATTGTTCCTTCATATTCTTTTAAAGAGGATTCTAAAGCTTCTTTACCTAGGATATCTAAATGGTTAGTAGGTTCATCTAATAATAATAGATTAGGTTGTTGAAGCATTAGCTTAGTAAAGTATAAGCGTACTTTCTCTCCACCTGATAAAGCTTCAACTGGTTTAAATACATCTTCATTACTAAATAAGAAGCAGCCTAAGGCTGTTCTTACCTGTGTTCGATCTAAATTAGGGTATTCATTCCATATTTCTTCTAACACAGTATTATTTGAAGTAAATTGTGCTAATTCTTGGTCGAAATATCCAATCTCTATTTGATGGCCTAATTCAAATTCCCCACCTAGTGCTGGAATTTGTTTCATTAAAGTTTTCATTAAAGTAGATTTACCTTGACCATTTCCACCAAGAATAGCAATCTTTTGCCCCTGTAATACTTCAAAAGAAATATTACATAAAGGTTTATCATAACCTATAGTAAGATTATCAGCTTCTAATACACGTCTACCACCACTAATTCTAGGAACAAACCTAGCTCTAAAAGTTTTTTCATTAGCTTTAGGATCCTCAATACGTTCGATCTTATCTAAGAATTTAATCTTAGATTGAGCAAAACTAGCTTTAGTAGCCTTATATCTAAACTTCTCAATAAGATTTTCTAAATGTTCAATCTCTTTTTGTTGAGTAATATAAGCACTCTTATTACGTTCTAATTCAGCCTTCTTTTCTACAGTATAATTAGTATAATTACCTACATACCTATTTAATTTATTAAACTCTAATTCAAATATAATTTGAGCAATACTATCCATAAACATTCTATCATGTGAAACTAATATAACTGCTTTAGGATAATTCTTTATATAACCTTCTAACCAATTTATAGTTTCTATATCTAAATGATTAGTAGGCTCATCCAATAATAATATATCAGGTTTAGATAATAATAATTTAACAAAAGCTAACCTAGTCTTTTGTCCACCTGAGAATGTTCCAATCTTACGCTCTAAATCATTAGAATTAAAACCAAATCTAGAACTAACTTGTAACATTTCTTGTTCATAACTATAACCACCCATAGCTTCAAACTTCTCTTGTAGTGTAGCATATTTATTAAGTAATTCATCACTATGATCAGTTTCCATTAATGTTGTTAACTTATCTAAATCTTTTTGTAATAATTTAATATTATCAAATACAGAATCTAAAGCTTCTTTAACTGTTATATTATCATCATCAAATGTAGTTTGAGCTAAATAACCAATTCTTGTTCCATTAGGAGTATGTATACTACCACTATCTAATTCTTCTAAACCAGCTATAATCTTTAATAATGTAGTTTTACCACATCCATTACGACCTACTATAGCTACCTTTTCACTATTCTTTATTTCAAAAGATATATTTTCAAATATATCCTGTACACCAAAAGTTTTAGTCCCCTTACTTATTTGATATTGCATCTAATCACCTACCTTATATTCTATTTTGTTTTAACTTTAGTTGCTAACTTCTTATCTATAGCATTAGCAGTTACTTCTATAATTTTATCTTTATTATTAATCCATACTTCTACATCTTCTTTATTAGTTAAATAACCATAACTTATAATTAAACTTTCAACCCCATAAATATTATCTTTAGCAAAAGTATTACTTCTACTAGTTTTAGAATAAGTACCTGCTTGTGTACCAATACCACCTAGTTCTCTTATAAACATATTATTATCATATATAGCACGTCCATCTTCACCTTTAACTAAACTAGATTGTATTAATCCATTATCACTTTCATTCTTTGAATATACACTAGACATTACTAAAGGAGTATCTTTTTTAAGATCAAATAATATAGCATTAGCTAAATTTTTAGAAGAATAAGCAGAATACTGAATTTCAGTTCCTCTTACATAATCATAATTAGAAGCATTCATAGCTAATTGTATATAATATTTAGCATGATACTTATAAGCTAGAGATAATCTTCCTTCTTCTCCATAAGTATTAATAACATCGTCTTTATCTTTTCTAGTTATTAATACTTTATATCCTTTTTCTTCTAATTTAGTTTTTAATAGTATAGCACTATTATAGGTTTCTTCAGCTTCTATTAATCCATTAGCTTTATTTCCTAAATTTATACCTAGAGTAAAGTCTTGATCATTACCAAATGGGTCTAATACTATATCATAGTATTCTTCTTTATTAGTTGATTCTTTAACACTTATAAATATATAGCTTTTATCCATTGTTAGTGTTTCACTTTTATATAATTCTGGGTCTGCTATTAATTTTATATCATATCTTTTTCCGTTTCTTGTTATAGTAGTAAAGGTTGAGTCTAGTTTACCATTAAATATTAATCTTTTTTTCTTTAGATCACTTAAATCATTTATAAATACTTCATAGTATCCTTCTTTAAGTTCATCTAGTGGTATTTGTTGGTCTAGTAATGGATTAGCTGTAAAATAACTTTCTTCTTGTGTACATAGGTTCTTTAGTACTAGAGTAGCACCTGCTATTTTATCATTAGTTCCTGGATTATATTTAGCTGCATATAAATTTAAGCTTTCTCCATAGTATAGGTAATCATTTATTTCAAATGTATCTTCATATTGAGTTGCTAGTGTACTACTTGTTTTATTTATATCATAGCTACATATAGTTATTCCTTGTTTTATTTCTTTTGGTTTTAATGTTTGGTAAGCAATAAGGGTTAGCACGAAAAGTACTATTGTTAGTAGTATTATTATTTTAGGGGTTAGTTTTCTTTTTTTTCGTGCTTCATATTTCATTGGGTTACCTCTTTTATAGTTTCGTTATTGCGCCCTAGCGCTTAGGGGTTAGTCAATAGATGGTTTATTACTTTTAAGGTTTATATCTTTTATATGTTTAGGTGTTCTATCTTTGATTGGTGGGTAACTCATATGACTTGGGGCTATTTCAATATCTAATAATATTTTAGGATTATTAGGTATTGGTAGCATTGTGTCTTCAAACTTTACGTATTTAGTTGGGAATACACTATCATATGGGTACATAATTCTTTTTAAATTCCATATCCATGTTATATCATAACCAATATATTTAGAATTATTTTTCTTTGCGTTCTTTCCTGCTTTATGGGCATTATTAACAAATGCTTTTTTTAGGAATTTAGCATCTATATGTAGGTTATCTAATATTACTAGTGGTGGACAAAATAAATAACTTAGAATTCTTCTTGGTAGATCTCTTTTTAAAGATGGATCTACATAATCAATTACAAACACATCAATGAAGATTCCATCTCCACGATCACCTTCATTATCTTTACATCTATTCTTTAATAATGTTGGTTCTGTACAATAAGTATTCTTACGTCTAATTTTTATAGCTGGTGTTAAAACATTAAACTCTTTATGAGTTAATAAACTTTGGACATAATATTCCTTAGATAAATTTTTACGTATGATTTCTTCAAATTTAGGGAAATCAGAAGCCATAATTCCAATATCAGCATCATCGTCCCAAGGGATAAAGCCTTCATGACGAACAGCGCCTAAACAACTACCTCCAGTTAAGAAGTAGGGAATATCATTTTCTTGACAAACTTTATCAATATCCTTAAGGATATCGAGAAGAGCTAATTGTAAATCTCTTACATATATTTTTGAACCATCCTTATTAGTTTTAAGGACATATTTTTCATATTCTTTTTCCATTTTCCATACCTCACGACTTATTATAACAAAATATGCTATAAATTCAAATATATAATTGAACTACTTGCATAAATAAGGCATTAAGCTTTGCTTAATGCCTTGTAATTAGAATGATAGATTCTTAGGTGTTCTTGGGAAGGGTATTACATCTCTAATGTTTTGCATACCTGTAATATACATTAAGAAACGTTCAAAACCTAAACCAAAACCTGCATGTTTAACTCCACCATACTTACGAAGATCAGTATACCATTTTAAACTATCACCAGTCATATCTAGTTCTTCCATTCTTTTCATTAATAAATCATAACGTTCTTCTCTTTGAGAACCACCAACTAATTCACCAACTCCTGGAACTAGTAAATCTGCAGCAGCTACAGTTTTACCATCATCATTTAAACGCATATAAAAAGATTTAATTTCTTTAGGATAATCAGTTAAGAAAACTGGTCCATTAATTACTTGTTCACAAATATATCTTTCATGTTCAGACTGTAAATCTATTCCCCATTCTACTGGATATTCAAATTTAACATCAGCTTTCTTTAAGATATCAACAGCTTCAGTATAAGTCATACGTTTAAATTCAGAATTACGTACAGCATTTAAACGATCCATAACACCTTTATCAATCATAGTATTAAAGAATTTCATTTCTTCTGGAGCATTTTCTATTACATAATCAATACAAGATTTAACCATATCTTCTATAAGATCCATATCATCTTCTAAATCAGCAAAAGCTATTTCAGGTTCTACCATCCAGAACTCACTACCATGTCTTGGAGTATTAGAGTTTTCAGCTCTAAATGTAGGTCCAAATGTATATACATCTCTAAATGCTAAAGCAAAGGCTTCTGCATGTAGTTGTCCACTTACAGTTAATGCTGCACGTTTACCAAAGAAATCTTGATCATACTTAGCATCTCCTCTATTAGTAACTGTAAATACTTCTCCAGCACCTTCAGCATCATTACTAGTAATTAAAGGTGTATGAACATAAACAAATCCTTGGTTCTGAAAGAACTCATGAATAGCCATAGATAGAACAGATCTAACTCTAAATACTGCATTAAATGTATTAGCACGTGGTCTTAAATGAGCTATTTCACGCATATATTCAAAACTATGACGTTTCTTTTGTAATGGATAAGTTTCATCACAAGCTCCTTCTAAAGTTATTTCAGTAGCTTCTATTTCAAAAGGTTGTTTACCTTCAGGTGTTGCTTTAAATTTACCTATAATACTTACTGCACTACCTGTACTATAGTGATTAACATCACTATAGTTCTTTAAATTAGCCTTATATACTATTTGTGCATTTCTAAAATAAGTACCATCATTAAGTTCTATAAAACCTAATTGTCCATTATTACGGTTAGTTCTAATCCAACCTTCTAATTGTACATATTCTACGTTGTCTAATTCAATGTGTGATCCTGAAAAGATCATTTCAAATAATTCTCTAATACTCATGTATTCAAACATATAAGTTCCTCCTTGGTATAAAAAAACGTCCCTTTATTCAGGAACGTATATTACGCGGTGCCATCCTGATTCATTTCATAATATGAAATGCATCTTAATTTGTATAACGCTACATTAACGAGGATGTCTACTTAGTTTCTCCATCCTAGCTCCATAGGTGTTAGTTAATGAGTTAATATATCCATCTCACATCATTTATGGACTTGCTGAATATTAATTTCATTACTTCCTACTTCATCACTTTTATATTTATTCTATAATGGAATTTGTTTCAAAAACAAGTTCCTGTATAGATGATACTACATCTACTGCCTTAATTGCAACCCCTTTTGGTACTTGAATGTGTTCATGTGTAAAATCTACGATTCCTACAATGCCACAATCAATTAATCTATCTACAGTTGCTTGAATATCATTACTTGCTGTAAGTATTGCTATTCTTACTCCATTTGGTATCTTTGTTTCTAAATCTTTTAAATCATATACAGGTATTCCGAATCGTACTCCTTGTCGATCTGGATTAATATCAAAGGCACATTTTATTTCACCTACTACATAATCCCATCTATTATATTTCATTAGTGCACGACCCATATTACCTGCTCCAACTAGTATTAACTTTTCATCAAAATCCATACCTAGTTGTTGATTAAATATTTCTATTAACTTCTTAACATCATAGCCATATCCTTGTTTACCTAAATTACCTAAGAATGAAAAATCTCTTCTTATTGTAGTTGGTTCTATATTAACTACATTAGATAATTCTTTAGACATAACTCTACTTACACCACTAGCACTTAGCTTTCTTAATGCTTTAAGATATACTGGATATCTTTGTAGTGTTGCTTTTGGTACATTCTTATTTGCCATTCTTATCACCATGCGTAATTATAACATATAAATGTTAGTTTGTGAATAAATTATCAACTATTTTTACTTTTTTACTTATTATGTAAACTATTGAATATCATACTCAACTAAGTCATTTCTAATTTATCATATCATCATGTTGTTTCACTATATCTTTTTGTAGTTCTATAATTTTTTCTACTCTAAGTTTTACGCCTTCTACTATCCTATCAATTCTTTCTATAGACATTGGACATACTTTATTGCATTTCATCATTTTACTTTTCCAAGTATCTATTACTTCATCTAATATTGAGAAATCAAATCGTTCTAGATCGTCAACGTTCCTTATAATATTTTCATAAGATTCTTTTAGATTTGTAAAAAACTTGCCATTACCTGAATTGAAATTCATTTCAAAATAATCTGTCTGAGATTGTAATGATTGTCCAGTATCATATATTGGAGCTACTTTTATCCAGTCTAAAGTTTCTACATTTCTTATTACTCCAAAATTTCTCAAATGTCTATCTTCATTTAGCATAATGTAATCAATAACTAGCATATTTTCTATTTGTTCACGTGCATTAGTTATACCTTTATTTTCTAGTATTGATACGTAGAAGTTATAATCGTTTTGTTGATTATCTTTTTTTTCTAAGAAGAAAATATCTGATGCAGGAATTAATTCAGTATTTTCATCAATAAATGATGCACACGCAGAAACAATTTGATCACCTACTTGCTTCAAATAATATGTAGTATGTTCAATGCCTAATGCTTCACTTATTTCGCTTGCTAAAATTTCATTAAATGGTTCTTGATGACTTTTTTTGTATCCACCTTTTAATAAAGTTCTTGAACCATCTTTTTCGATGATCCACGCTTTCTTAACCATTCCACCTGTAGAATAATTAGGTGAATTACTTAGGCGCCTTGATATGCTAGATTTTTCACTAAAAACAGCATTTGCAAATTCAAGATAATCAAAGTCATTTGTAAAGAAGTTAACATCCTTCCATTCAACCATATCTTCTATAGGATGAAACCAATACTGATCAGATAAAGATAAAGCATAAGAAT
>JAVWHP010000014.1:0-3941 GCA_036639955.1 Erysipelotrichaceae bacterium | reverse complement strand
CATAAGAATAATAGACTTTCATTACATATCGTAACAAAGCATAAGCAAGCTTAAAATATCTAAATACAGTTAAAATATTCTTGATCTATTCTTTTATTGTTTCTAATTCAATACTTGGTTTAGCTGATACACTAAATTCTCCTCTTACTCCATGTTTATAAGCTACATATCCAGCTACTCCAATCATTGCTGCATTATCTGTACAGCATTTTAAAGGTGGAATAATTAATTTAACTTGTGGATATTCTTTACTCATTAATTCACTTACTTCTCTTCTTAAGCATGAGTTTGCTGCTACTCCTCCTGCTAATACTACCATTTTAGGTTTACATTGCTTAATAGCTTTATTAGCTCTTTCTAATAAAACAGAGATAGCTGTTTCTTGAAATGAACAAGCTAAGTCTTCGGGTTTAAAGGTTTCGTTATTTCGCTCCATGCGATTAATAAATTGGAGTACTCCTGATTTTAGTCCACTAAAACTGAAGTCTAGTTCTTTTTCTGCTTTAGGATGTGGTAACTTATATATATTTTGACCATCTTTAGCTATCTTATCTATATATACTCCTCCAGGATATGGTAGGCCTAATACTCTTCCTACTTTATCAAAGGCTTCTCCTATTGCATCATCTTGGGTTGTTCCTAATACTTCATAGCTAATTTCATCTTTCATATATACTAATTCAGTATGTCCTCCAGATACTACAATTGCTAGTAATGGAAATACTATATCTTCTACTAAATTATTAGCAAAGATGTGACCTGCTATATGATGTACTGGTACTAATGGTTTATTATAGGCCCATGCTAATGTTTTAGCTGCTTGTACTCCTACATGTAGACTTCCGATTAATCCTGGTCCTCTTGTAAAAGCTATAGCATCTACATCAGCTACACTCATTTTAGCTTCATCTAATGCTCTTTTTATTACCATGGAAATATTCTCTACATGAATACGTGAAGCTACTTCTGGTATAACACCACCGAATTCTTTATGTACGTCTATTTGTGTAGCTACAATATTAGATACTATATCTTTTCCATTTTTTATAATTGCAACTGCTGTTTCATCACAGCTAGATTCAATTGCTAATATTAGTGTATCCTTCATTACCAATTACCTCCTAAGGCTTTAACCATTACAATAGCGTCTTCGTTATTGTCTGTATAATAATTCTTTCTTCTACTCATTTCTATAAAATCAAAGTTCTTATATAATTTAATTGCTCTAGTATTTGATACTCTTACTTCTAGCATAATAGTTTCACACATAGCTTGATTAGCTACTTCTACTAGTTTATTTAATAGTTGTTTAGCATAGCCATTACCTTGATATTCTTTATCTATACCTAGTGTTGTTATTTGAGCAATATCAAATGTTAACCAAAGTCCCAAGTAACCGACTATTTTAGAACCTATTTCAAATACATATAGTTGTGAAAATTCATTTTCATGTAGTTCATAAAGATATTGTTCATAAGTCCATTTACTAGTAAATAATTGATCTTCTAGTTCTAGTATTCTAGGTAAATCTTTTTCTACCATTCTTCTTATCATTTATTTAACCTTATATGCTTCCTGTTCTTTCAAATATAATGGTACTAGTGTATGAACATTCTCTACTAATTTCCATTTATCTTTAATATCTAAAAAGTTCTTTATGAAGTTAGTTTCTACTGAAGGTAAATCAATTAATTCAGGGTTTCCTATAATTTGGACATTATGTTCCTTTATATATGTTTTAATTTGGTCTAATGTCCAAATTCCCATTGGTTCAATTGCTTTACCATCATTATAAACTCCTACATATGCACGTAAACTACGAGCATCATTCATTACTAAAACATTAGGTAGTTTACCTGCATATAATGCTAATGTATCTATAGTATATAAGGGTATATTCTTAGTAGTACATAATACTTTAGCTATACACATCCCAATCCTTACTCCAGTATAACTACCAGGTCCCACGCTAACTACGACCTGGTTAATGTCATCGACATTCCATTTTGCTTCATCCATAAGTTTTATCATTTCTGGAAATACGGTTTCACTTTGTTTTTTCCATGCTTCAGCACTAAAACTAGCTACTATATTATCATTCTCTATAAGTACTAAAACTAAATGAGTATGACTTGTATCTATACATAATGTTTTCATTATAATTCCTCCAGCATCTTTTCATATTTACTTCCAATTGCAGATATAATAAATTCTCTTCTAGTATCATCTATAGAATATATTTGAATATCTAGACGTTCTTTAGGTAGTTGTTCTTCTATATACATTGGCCATTCTACAATACAACAGCCTTCATCATCGAATGCTTCTTCAAAGCCTAGTTCTTGTTTAATTCCTTCTAAACGATAAGCATCTAAATGGTATATTGGCATAATACCTTCATACACTTTCATAATAGTAAAAGTAGGTGAATTAATCGTTTTATTAACACCTAAACAAGCACCTAAATATTTAGTAAAAGTTGTTTTACCAGCACCTAGATCTCCTCTAAGCGTTATTAGTGAATGAGGAGTAACTAGTTTACCAATTCTTATAGCTAATTCCTTAGTCTCCTCTAAATTATTAATAATAATCTTTTTCATAGTTTACCTCCTAATAATTTTTCTTAATTTTAAAGCTAAATTGAATACTTTATACATAAAAGAATTTATAACAATATCAAACTCTCCTATATATTCATTAATAGTTGGGTGGTAACCATTTTTAAATTTTGATAAACCATCTTCAAAATCACCATGAAGACCTCCCATATTACAAGATTTACATCCTTTTGAAAAATTGTAACGCATTGGACTAATAAATGCTAGTGTAGGGCCCATATATCTTTTATAAGTATCATCCATACCTGCATAAAGTATTTCTGAAGTATAACCATATTTAATACATAAACTACCAGCAACATAACTAACATCACCTTTAGTTTTTACTTCATTTTCTAAATTAGTTACTTGTCTATCTAAAGAAACTATTAACTCTTCAAGCGTAAATAATTTCTTCTTAGCATTAGGTTGAATACCTTCTAACTCTTTTTTGGCAGCTATTAATTTAACTTTATTCTCATCTAATAATTTCTTTGTATTAAGCTTTATCATAAACAATTGAGCATCATCACCATAAACTTCAAGTAACTTTTTAAAATAGTCTTTATCTCTTAGATGAATTTGTTTACGCTCTTGTGTTAAATTCATTAAACGAGCAAATTCATCTAAGAGTTCTAGAGAACCAATCTCTAGTTCTAGATTTTTCTTTTCAGCAATCTTTAAATCTTTAGTCATTTTTTTAGAAAAATCTAGTTCCCAGTTATCATGGTAATAAACATTAGCTTGAAAGCGAGGTTGAATATCATGATCTAGATCTAAGTAATAACCCATATGTTTAGCATTACAAGCTTTAAATGTATTCATAATAGTTGGTATTTCATCATATTCTTTATGTTCTTCTAACATAGGATAATCACTACGATGTACTGGGGGATCCATCTTTATATATATAGCATTAAGTTCTTTTCCTAATTTTTTAATATTATCTAATATAAAACTAAGTAGTTCTAAATTATTATAATCTAGAACTGGACCTTTAGGGATATATAACATTTTCATACCTAAAGGTAAAGGTTTAATTAATATTAGGGTTGAAGCTACTAAAGTATTATTAGATTCTACACCTACGATAAGATGTTCCCAATTATTTTTTATTTTAGACCATTTACTTGATTGAAGAAGATTACAATAATCACTAGATTCAACAAAGTTATCATGGTCACATTCAGATACATTTTTTATAAATTTATAGGTCATAGTTTTTCTCCTTCATAACTGTGTTATTATACCACATTTATAGGGGTAATAACATAAAAAAAGTTCATCCTATGGATGAACTAATTACCTGGCAATGTGCTATCTTCACTAGAGCTAGTCTAGATA
>JAVWHP010000013.1:0-32371 GCA_036639955.1 Erysipelotrichaceae bacterium | reverse complement strand
TGTTTTCTTATGTTTTAATAAATATATTAAAACTTCTAAATGTCGACTTTTTATTATGAACACCACCTATCTTATTATTCTTTACCTAATTTAAACACTATATCAATCAATCCAATATATTAGGATTTAACATATAATTATACTAACACAGTATAGTAGCTATATCAATCAATCTAATATAAGCGACTGTTCTTATCCAATATAATCCATAATCTTAAATAAATAAATTTTTTCAGCATCATACCTACATATAATTATCTATAGTTTATTTATATTACATTATTATATTTTAAATCATTATGTGCATGGGTTTATAGAAAAATACTCTGTATGTAGTTTATCAAGAATTGTATAATGCAAACTAACAGTAAAGATATTGATAATGCAATAAGATCAGAATTTTTATAATCTAAGAACTAGTTAAGACAGAAGTATTAAAACTAATATGAATAGTAAGTTTTGAAAAAACTCACGATAATCGTGAGTTTTCTTCTGCACTAAGTGCCATTTACATCTATACTATATACTACTTTTAAGTAAATATCTATAATTTTGAAATTATTATTTATTCAATTTTCATATTTTAAATTGTAATTGATGTACAATTATAAATTGTGATTACTAAAAGATAATAAATATGATATAGTAGATATATGCAAGTGTTAAAAGTGATAAGCGTTTTGTACTTTTAAAGGGGAAATATATTTTAGAAGAAATAGCACTGGCTATAAGGTTTATAATGGACTAAGAACAGAAGGAGAAGAACATTATGAAAAGTAAAGAGAAGCAGTCAACTGGAGATAAAACAGTTAAGGAAACAAAGAACAAAATTTTAGGGATTGCAAAAGCAACAGGGGATAATATTTCAAAAATGGCTTCTGCAACTGGAAAAGCTACTACGGATATTACAAAGAGAACAGTTAATTCTATTGCAAAATCAAAAGAGACTATAGTTCGAACAATTGATCAAAATGGTGATGGTGAAATTGGGATTGATGATGTTATTATTTTAGGATTAAACGTACCTGGCATAAGAATTAACAGAGAGGCGTTTTTAAGAAAAGAATTATTTAAATGTTATTCTCAAGATGTTATTGATGATGCAATAATGTATAATCCTCTTCATGCAAATATTAAGGAAGAAGATATTAATAAAATTGCTGATGAAGTTATAAAGTTTGAGCGAAACTGTGTATCTGGTATTTCGGCTGCATTAGGTGCACCAGGTGGAATAGCTATGGCTGCTACAATTCCAGCAGATATTACTCAATACTATGGCTACATGCTGCGTACTATGCAGAAACTCTTATATTTATATGGATTTCCAGAAATAAATTTAAAAGAAGATGGAAATCCAATTGATACTGAAACAATGAATATGCTTATTATTTGCATGGGAGTTATGTATGGTATTGCTGGTACTAATAATGCGATTAAGGCAGTGGCAAAAGCTTTAGGTACTGGAGTTGAAAAGCAGTTGATGAGTAAAGCTTTAACAAAGGGTACTATATATCCTATTGTAAAAAGTGTTAGTAAATGGTTTGGCGTTAAAATGACAAAAACTGTATTTACAGGTTTTTTCAAAAAAGCAATACCTGTCATCGGTGGCGTTATTGGTGGGGGACTTACGTTTCTTTCATTTAAACCATGTTGTGATAAATTAAAGATATCTCTTCAAGATACTTTATTAAGTAATCCTAGTTATAATGATGAAGAAAATGATTTAGAAATTATATAAGAATTCTAATTAATTAAAATGAAATAGTGAATTATTAATTGTAATATAATCTCTTTTTCAACACTTCAAAATGAATGAAGTAGATACTGCTGGTTAAGTGAAAATAAGTTGTACAGAGGACTTCAAATAGTCTTATTAAAGGAATTGTGAAGTCCTTTCTAATACCTTATACAAAAGCACTGTTTTATTACGGCGCTTTTGTTTTTCTAAGTCGACATTAAATCTTGTTGCAAATAGGAGTTGCAACGGTCGTCATATGTTGCAAGGAGTAACCGAAGCAGGACCAATATTTGGA
Organism: Erysipelotrichaceae bacterium; assembly: GCA_036639955.1. Taxonomy (GTDB): domain Bacteria; phylum Bacillota_I; class Bacilli_A; order Erysipelotrichales; family Erysipelotrichaceae; genus JAVWHP01. The sequence continues at coordinate 30,338 of JAVWHP010000013.1, read as the reverse complement.
GGTCCAGCAGGCGGTTTAGTTAGTTATTTTGTAGGATGGTATTATGGATATGAAACTTGTAATACCTTATATTCAAATAGAGGTTCAAATATTGGCTGAAGCGGTATTTCAGTAAAATAAATAATTTATAGAGAATACTTATTTACTTAAGTATTCTCTCTTTTAAGGAGGAAATATAATGAATAAAAAGAAAGGTGTTTTATAAACAATATTGTCTATTAATACATTAGCTTTTATTTTTTTTAATGTTAATGTTAATCTATTAAATGCAAATCTATCTATAAGCATGTGGAGTTGGAGTGTTTTTGGTTATATGTATTACAAATTAGTCTTATTACTTGATTACACTAGTAATAATTACTTAAGTAAAAAAAATAAATTATTTACTTGTTCAGAATATCTTTTACAATTGATTTTTTATATTCTATATGTAAATATTTATGTTTATAAATATTTAGAACTTTGTAATGAAATTTTACTATTTTTATTAGGTGCTATTATATTATTAGAATTGTTATTTTTTCTTACCACAAGTTGCAAAAATAATCTTTATGGAGAATAGGATAAACTTAATCAAGAAGATATAGGTAATTTTATTTTTGGCAGGTTAATGCGGATTGATATCTCAAATAGTAAGACATTTGATAAAAGAATAATTAATACTATCCTAAATATTATATCAATGTTATATATTTTTATTGTTCCTATTTTAATGAATCTATTGATCTCAGTTCTTGGTTTTACAATACTTATGAAAATGTTATTATTAACACTTATAGGTATATTTTTAGGTTTGAATTATATAAAATATAAAAGTTGTAATCTAACGATTACTAGATATTATTTGGACATGTTACTTTCTGTTATTGCAATTATATATTACTGTTTTTTCTATCAATTTGTTGGTGGAGAAGGCTTAACTAAAATATTTATTCTTGTTTATCTGCTTTCACCTTTTATTTTAACGAATTTTGAGGTTTCAAATGTATATTATTTTGGCAGAAAATGTCTCAAAAATAGTTAACCTTAGTATTTTAATTACGATGATTCATTTTAGTAAAATACTTTAGATAAGAAGCGTGTTTCCATGGGTGGCTCATTGGTGGGATACACTTCTTTTTTTAAGTTTTTCATTGTCACTTAAAAATTCTTTGAAACCTTATTATGTTCTGGTATGTTTTCTAATACATAAAGGTGGTCCAATACATTTGCATATAAATTACCGCTGACCTTTCTTTCACTTATCATAGACAAAGTCGTATTAATTTTTTCAATACTGGGTTGCGTTCAAATACATTTTGTGTAGTATTAAGATGTAGCGCAAATTGTTCATTGAATTTCTTTATGTATGAGTTTAGAAATTCATTAGCTTCGTCTATATCTTTTATATGTTCGCGTCTTAGTTCGATTGGTAATCTGCCTTGGAATATTTGATTAAGTCTTTCGACCTTCCTTTGGCCTGAGCCACGCTTGTAGTTATAATTTCAACACCCAATTGATGACATGCATAAGAGAATTGAGTAAATGTATCTTCATCATCAAAATGTAGTGTTTTTTCTTTTGTATTCAAATACGTTTCTTCTATCTGTATAAAACATAGCTGGTATTCCATAGTTAACCAATATGCTATAAAATACGTTGTAATAAACATTTAATGTCTCTTGCGTATCGAAATAAGCCCCTACTATAGTTCCAGTTGAATCATCTAGAGCTAAATGTAAATAGGAACCCAATGGAAGGAAGAGGTATCCTTTTGTATCATTTTACCCATGAATTTCGATCTTGATCTTGTTGGGTGAGCATCTTTAGAATCTATCATAGCTAAAGACTCTTTTATTACATTTCTAACTTTTTCTGAATTGCTAATATCCATTTAAATCATAAGAAGTTTCTTTATATTTTTTTTAGTTTTCCTTTTCGCTTTAGGAGAAATTATATCTTCATCTCTTAGCCATCTTTTAAGTGTGCTACCATTAAGTTTATAACCTAATTCTTCTTTTACTATTTCACAGAAGTGAGTGAAATTAGCATCACCATAATCGTTAATAAATAAATCGATAATTCCTTGCTTAATACAGTTCTGAATTGTTGTAGAAGGATTCTTACCTCTATTACCATGTAGGAATGCTTATCTACCGTCTTGTTAATATTTGATTAATAATCGATTGATTGTTCGTATAGTGCATTTCAGTTTTATGGCAGCAGCTTTCTTATTGCCGTTAGTCTCTGATAACTTCTTTATAATTTCAAATTTGTATTCTTCATTCATTCTAAGATCCACCTTTCTCATATATATCTCCTTCTAAAGAGATATTGTACCATTTGTTTATTTTAAATGGGATATTTTCAATATTGATACATTAAGACATTATCATAATTGAATGAGAAATATAAGAGATAAATGTCAATATATATCGTAAAATATCTTATTTAATGTTATAATTAAACAGAAATGATTCTTGCGAGGTGTGAAAATGGAGACTAGTAATTTATCTAAAATTAGAAGAGAAAAAATGTTAGAAACAATAAATGATTTAAAAAAGAATATTACAGATGAAAAAACTTTAACAAATTTATCATTAATTGAAAACGAACTCACTAAAAAGAAATATGGACTAATATGGGAAGAACATCAAGAACGAGTTGATAAAGAATTAGAAACTCAAATACCGACTTTTAAAGAAATAAAAGATAAAGAAATTATATCCAACAAAAGTGGTGATTTTAACTTTCTACTTGAGGGAGATAATCTTCATAGTTTATATCTATTAGAGAAAACACATAAGGAAAAGATTGATGCAATAATAATTGATCCACCGTATAATACTGGAAGTAATGATTTTATGTACGGTGATTCCTATTTGAATTACGAAGATGAATTTAAACATTCTAAATGGCTTTCTTTTATGAATAATAGATTGAAAATCGCAAAAAAATTATTGAATGATAGTGGATTGATATTTATTAATATAGATGATAATGAAATGGCTCAACTAAAATTATTGTGCGATGATATTTTTGGTGAAGAAAGTTTTGTTAATTGCATATGTGTAAAGATGTCAGAACCAACTGGAGTAAAAATGGCTCACTGTGAAAAAAAATTACCTAAACTCAAAGAGTATGTTTTAGTATATAAAAAACAATATGTTAAATTAAATAATATTCAAATAAGAAAAGAAAAATGGGATGAAGAATATAAAATATTAATTAAAGGTGTCACTAAAGAGGAATTATTAATAATAAAAGATATAATGGATAAGGATGTTATAGAAGGAGAGGATATTATTATATGTGATAATATATGTTCTAAAATGATTTTTTCAAATATAAATGAATTATTTAAGAATGATTTAAAAGAAATTGATAAAGACAATATAAGATATGAAAATGCTTATAGAATAGTAAGAGATGTAGCAACAACTGGAGGAGCAAAATCAATAGCAGATAAAAAAAGAATTTTTAATAGTAATTCAGCATTTGTGATAAAAACCCCACAAAATAAAATTTATTTAATAAAAAATGGATATAACATCGAAACATCACAACCACGTATTAAGCTTTTATTTGCAGATAGATATTTAACTAATAACCCTTGTGATTTATGGACTGATATAAAGACTACTGGTTTAGATAATGAAGGATTTGTTAAGTTTTTAAATGGTAAAAAGCCATTAAAAATGATAGAAAGAATTTTAGAGTTGATTAATAATAAAGATGCTTTAATACTTGATTTCTTTGCGGGATCAGGTACAACTGGACAAGCTGTTTTGGAGTTGAATAAAGATGATAACGGTACAAGAAAATTTATTTTATGCACTAACAATGATAATAAAATATGTGAAGATATTACATATAAGAGAATTTTAAAAAGTATTGAATTATATAAAAATAGCAATTTGAAATATTATAGAACTTCTTATATTCCTAGAATAAATACTGAAAAAGAAAATTTACACAGCAATTTACTTATAAATGTTAAAAATCTTATTCAATTAGAAAATGGTATTGAAGTTGATGATAATAAAATAAGAATTTATTTAAATGAAGATGATTTAGACAAATTTAGTAATAGTCAAGAAGAATTAAATATTTGTGATAAAGTATATATTTCATCAGATATTTTACTTACATCTAAACAAGAAAAAATATTTGAAGATAATAATATTGAAGTTTATATCATACCAGAATATTATTTTAAAGATGAAATTATGGAGGTAATGTAATGCAAGGAATCAAATTAAAAGAGTTTCAAATTGAAACAGTTAACAAATTATTAGATTCTACTTCTACCGGAACAAAAAAAGAAGTTTTAGTACAAGCTCCTACTGGAAGTGGTAAAACAATTATATTACTTTCATATATTGAAGAATATTTAAGAGAAAATAATAAAAATATATTTGTTTGGTTGACTCCTGGGAAGGGAGATTTAGAAGAACAAAGTAGAAAGAAAATGGTAAAATTTCTACCTAGCCATAATACTAAAAATATTCAAGATGTATTACTCCAAGGATTTGAAGCAAAGGATACAACTTTTATAAACTGGGAAACTATTACTAAAAAAGGAAACAATGCTTTAAAAGAAGCTGAAAGAAAAAATTTATATGAAAGAGTTCATGAGGCTCACAATAACGGTTATAAATTTATTATAATAGTTGATGAGGAACATTTAAATAAAACAGTTAAAGCAGAATCAGTTATTGAATATATGAATCCAGAATATATTGTAAGAGTTAGTGCTACTACTAAAACAAATAAAGAAGCAGAATACATTGCCATTGATGAATTAGAGGTAATTAATGCAGGACTTATTACAAGGGCATTATATATAAATGAAAACGTAACAAACACTACTACTCTTTCAAATGAACATGAATATTTACTTGAATTAGCAATTAATAAAAGAAAGATGATTAAAGAAGAATATTTAAAATTAGGAGTTCAAGTTAATCCTTTAATTATTATTCAAGCCCCTAGTAAGTCAGATGATTTAATTAAACAAATTGAAACAATACTTGAAGAAAAAGAATATACCTATGACAGGCAAAATTTAGCAATATGGCTTTCTGAAAGAAAAGAGAACATTGATGATATTGAAAATAATGAATCTAATCAAGCAATACTTATTATGAAACAAGCTATTTCAACTGGTTGGGACTGTCCAAGAGCAAAAATATTAGTTAAACTTCGTGATAATATGAGTGAAGATTTTGAAACACAAACAATCGGTAGAATTAGAAGGATGCCACAAACACATCATTATGATAATGTTTTACTTGATAACTGCTTCTTATATACTTTTGATGAAAAATATGAAGAAACAGTTAAACAAGAATTAGGAAATAATGCTACTGAAACTAAAATAGTATTTTTAAAAAATGAATATAAAAACTTTAGTTTAAAGAAAATCACATTTGATAATGCCTTTGATGGATTCGATGAAAGAGAAACATTTAAAATACTTCATGATTTTTACATTAATAAATATAAACTTACAAGCAATAAAACAAACAATAAAACTATTTTAGAAGCTAATGGCTACTCTTTTAAAGACACAATAGATAATTATATTATTCAAGATAAAATTATTAAAATAGACTCTAATGAAATAGAAAATGCTAATAGAATAGAAGTATCTTCTGTTGTAAGCACAAATAAGAATGGTTTTGAATTAAGACACTCTATTAATGTAATATCTTCAAAAATCAGTATGCGTTATGATAGAACAAGATTAATGTTAGAAAGAATGTTTTTAAGAGGTAAATTATTCACAAAGAAATTTATTGATTTGAGTTTAATAGAGTTTTATGCTTTTGTAATTAATAATGAAGATGTATTGAAATATGATTTCCAAGTAGCTGTATCTCAAAGAGCAAGAAAAATAAAATTAGATGAACTTAAAATACTTGATTGGAAAGCTCCTGAAATGGATTATATTAAATACGATCCTAAAATGAAAGATACAACCATTTATGAAAAATCAATTTATATGAACTATCCAAATAGTACAAGTAAATCTAAATCAGAAAGAATGTTTGAATACTTTTGTGAAAACAACGAAAACATTAAATGGTTTTATAAAAATGGTGAATCATCAAGTGATTATTTTTCAGTAGTATATGTTGACGCAGTAAATCATAAATGGCACTTCTATCCTGATTTTATAGTATGTGATGAGAATAATAAAATATGGATTATTGAAACTAAAGGTGGAGAAAATGCTAGTGGAGATTCAAAGAATATTGATATAAAAGTAGAAAACAAATTTGAAGCATTAAAAGAATACGCTAAAAAGTACAATGTAAATTGGGGATTTGTTAGGGATTATGATAAAAACGAATCTTTATATCTATGTAATACTGAATATACAGAAGATATGGAAAATGATAATTGGAAGTTATTAAGAAAAATATTTTAGCCAGTACTCAATAGAAATGGAGGTAAATTTCTATGCTTGAAAGAATTGTAAAAGAAGGATTAAAAGTGGATTTTCATATTCATTCCATTGCTTCATATCATAAGGATAAAGGTAAAGTAAGTAAAGGAAGTATTGAAAATACAAGTATTTTAATAAATAAAATAATAGAGAATGAAGTTAATGTAATTTCTATAGCAGATCATGATAATTTTGATTATGACTTATATAAGAGAATAAAAGAAGAAGAAAGTAAAGGAAATTGTATAAAGTTAGTAATTCCAGCTGTTGAATTTTCAGTAATTATTGACGAAACTGAATTGCACATAGTAGTTTTATTTGATAATTCTAATGATACTAGAATTAAAAAGATTCAATCACGAATATATGATACAAAAACCAATAAACCAAAATATAATAATGGAAATTTAGAATACTTTAGTGAAAAGACTTTTTTAGAAATTCTCCGAGAAATTGACACTAATGCAATATTAATTGCACATCAAAAAAATAGTTTGAGCAGTACAGAAAAAAGAAAGAATGACGCTAATAATTTGGATGAAGAAAAGTTTAGTGATTTAGTATTTTTAGAATATTTTGAATCGTTAGAGTTTAAGAATAAAAGAAATGAAATTTTTAATAAAGATTATTTGAGCAAAAATAAAGAAAAATTAAGAAATATAAAATTTATAACTGGTAGTGACTGTCATGACTGGAGTAATTACCCCGAAGAGAATAGTGATGGTTCTTTTGCATTTAGTTATTTTAAATGTTTACCAACATTTAGAGGCTTAATGATGTCAGTTACAGACTCTAGAAGAATTAAGGTAGGAACAAATAGTTTTTTCTCTAAAAGTAATTATAAGAAAAATTTTAAAATTAAAATAGATTGCAGAGAATTCAATATTGATTTGTCTGAAGGCATCAATGCTATAATTGGAGATAATTCTATTGGAAAATCAATGCTGATACACAAATTAACAGATTATGAATACCTGGGTAATAGTACTATTGAAAGAGCATATGAAAAATATTTGACCGATAATAAAATAGAATTAGTTGAATCATCAAAAATTTCAAAAAGTGATATTAGAAACTTTGATAAACAAGGAAATATCCGTGACATATTTGCTAATAGTAAAACTAAAGGAAAAGATTTTTTAAATGATTATTATCCCAACGAGCCGAATTATGATATTTTTTCTAATAAAATAAAAAACCTGGTAGAAGAATTTTTAAAATTTGTAAAACAGCAAAAAAAAATAAAACTTGAAGAAAAGAATATTCAAAATTTTAAAATAGAGATATTAGATGAAAAAGCAACCTCAATGCAAATAGTAGAGTGTGATATTAGTTACAAGGATAAAATAAAAAGTATTCAAGATTTAATAAGTGAAATTAACATAATCATTGCTGCAAATGAAAAATTGGTTATTAATTCTCTAGTTGATGTTAATGAGCGAAAGGAAATTGCTAAATATGTTTTGTTTTTAAATGCGATGACAGAAAAATATGAAAAAGTTGAAAACAATTTTGTAATAGAAACAAATAAAATTGGATTAATAAATACTGTTTTAACAAATAAAAATAAAGAATTAATACTAAGTAAAACCGATGACCAAAAAACAAGAGAAAACTACAAAACTAATATAACTAACATTAAAAATTCAATTGTTAACCTAGTTAAATTAAATAGTAACTTGATTGAGTTTAAGTTAGATGTCAAAGAAGAAATTTTAGGAAGACCAGAACAAACTATTGGAGAATATAGGTTTTCATATAAACCTAAGGTGAGTAAAATTAATAATGATTATCTAAGAGAAGTAATCCAATACCCAATTAATAAAAAAACACTTCCCAATATAGATTTTACTAATTTTGATATTGATAAATTTGAGGCAAACATAAAAGCTCCTGATGAGTGTACAAACTTATTTGAACATTATAAAAATGAAGTAGATAAAAAAATACTAGATGATTTTAAATATGAAGGTGTAATCAACAAAGCTGAAGATGATGTTACGAAAGGTTTGTCAAGTGGAGCTAGTGCTCAGATATATTTTGATTTACTATCAAAAGATAACAAGAAAAAAGGAATCTATCTAATTGATCAACCTGAAGACGATGTGTCACAACCTTCAATAAGAAAAAGATTGCTAGACAATTTCAAAAACATATCTGAATATAGACAGGTTATAATGATTACACATAATCCACAATTTATAGTGAATTTAGATGTTGATAATATTATTTTTATCAAAAAGGATGAAATTACTGGTGAAATCAGTATTGAAAATGGAGCCTTAGAATACAAAGATGATACAACAGATGTTTTGAAAATAGTAGCAGATAATATCGAAGGCGGTATTGATTCTATCAGAGAAAGGTACAAAAAATATGAAAAGAATAATTAAATTTAAAATAATTAATAATGATTATGTATTTGAAGATAATGAAGACAAAGTTTTTAAAATAAATCGAACAGATATAATTTTAAATGGAGCAGAATTCTATGAGATGTTTTTTCATAAATTTGACAAATCCTGTGAATTTCAGTTAATAAATGAATTATCTGATAATGATAAAAAGACAGATAAGATGGCAACCCCAATCTTTGAAGAAGTTAAAAAAATTATTGATAGTATTGAAATAGGTATAAAAGATAAAATTTTCAAACCAGTAGAAAAAGCAGAAAATCACTAGTAGATTTAAGAAAGGTTTCTGATATGGAAGAAGATAATTTCATTGAATAGTAAAAAAATAATATTCTATTTTTAAAATAACTTGCATATATTTTAAAATAGAGTTAATATACAAATGAAATCGATAATATTATTATTTTAATATTCATTCGTATATGACCTTTATAAATACTCCATTTAATAAGTCAAGTTGCTCTCCAATGGAGAGCTTTTTTATATAATTTTTGAAGTGGACAATCCCTAAATCAAAAAAGTAAGACTACCTATTATATAACTATATAAATATATATACTTATTAGTAATGCATAATATAGATACAAAAATATTATTTTATAGTAATGTAAAAGTAGGCATATTGCCTATTATATGCAATAGTATCTTTTATAAATTTTAATATAGAGTTGTAAAGAATTATCAAACGAAAATGAAAATGTCTTAAAAAATCTTAAACATTAGCACCGTTTTCATTACGGTGCTTTTGTTTTGCTAAGTAGGCATTAAAAGAGGCTTGCTTCCAAGGGTGAGTCATCGGAGGGATATGATAAGTCCTCGGTTTTTTCTCTTTAATTAAATCGAAGTTTTTAGACTTATCCTCTCTTTTTGGAACTATTTTAAGTAAATAAAGATGATTCAAATATTCACATATAAATTCTTATCATATGCTTCAATCACTAAAGAAGTTATACCTTTATGCCAATAAGCTTGTCTAACAGTTCTTGTAATAGGGGCGTAAGAGTTATTCTTGTAATGAATACAGTGACTGGCATTAAGCTTCCTTGTAGGTATAACAGAAAGAATATGGTTAATTGTTCTCGAATTTGGTTGTTTTTAGAATACAGTTTTGGTACCATTAATTGGTAGATAGAACTTGTCATTAAACTTTTGGATGTAAGATGTTTGGAATTTATTGGCTTCCTCTATGGTTTTAACATCCGCAAGTCTTAAGCATATGACTAATCTTGATTGTATTGTCTGGTTTAGACGTTCCGCGCGTCCTTTCGCTTGTGGTATGCTAGTTGACTCCATTTCTTTGCCTAATTGATGGCGTGCATAAGAGAACTGTGTATACGTATCCTCAGTATCTGAGGGTGCGTTTTTTATATTCAAAAATAGTACGCTTATCAGTTAAGAATTTAGCAGGGATCCCTTCTTTTGTTAAGATTTAGTGAGTGATTTCGTAATATGCTCTTAATGTTTCTCGTGTGTTGAAATATGCACCCACAAATTTACCTTCAGCATCATCAATAGCCAAATGAAGATGAGTGATCATATTATTAAACCAACCATTAATTGCGGTATCACTTACTTTTATGTTTTTATGTTCTAACAATAATTCAGAAAAGTGTTTGATATTTGCGCCATTATATTATTTTCGTATAAGGTAATAATCTGATTTTTTAATTCATTAGAAGTGGTGATAGAAGGTTTTCGATTTCTGTTCTTATGAATAAATCCATTCTTACCATTCTCTTTAAACTTTATTATTAAACGAACAATTGTTCTTAAAGAACAGTTGATTTTCATTGATGCTGCTCTTTGTTTCCATTAGTATCAACTAATTTTTTAATAACTTGATATTTGTAATCTTCATTCATTATAAGGTATACCTATCTTATATATCTACTTCTAAAGAGATATTGTATTATTTACTTATTTTAATGGGACATTTTCAATGTTGAACCATTAAGACATTATCATAATTGAATAAGATATTTTATATTACGGCGATATTTAGTTTGAATTAAATTATTCAATTTGTTACAATAGTGTTATTAAATAATTGTGATAGTTTCTTATGCCAATTGGTTAATTTGCTTTTTAAAAATGAAAGGATGAATAAATTTATGTCTAAAAATAATAATGATTTTTTTAAGGCTAAAAAAGAATGGTCATGTGTAAAAGATGAATTATTAGGTTGTTATTTAAAACCTTATTTTCAGAAACTCTTAGCAACAAAAAAAGATATCATATATATTGACTGCTTTGCGGGTAAGGGCATATTTGAAGATGGGTCAAAGGGCTCACCAATTATTGCATTAGAAATAATAAAAGATTGTTTATCAAATAGTCATCAAAATGGTGTGAAAATCGAACCTTATTTTATTGAACTAAATCATTCAGATGAATTAAAGCAAAATCTAATTTCATATGGACTGAGTGATAACAATATAGTGAGTGGGAGTTATGAAGATAAAGTTTTTGAAATTCTAAGTGGTCGTAATGACATCAATGTCTTTTTATATATAGATCCTTATGGAATTAAATCACTTGACTATAATTTTTTTAATAAGCTTTCCTGTTGTAAACTAATAAATAGCATTGAAATTTTAATTAATTTTAATAGTTTTGGGTTTGTTAGAGAAGCATGTCACGCAATGGGAGGGAAATTTGATGATTATAATATTTTTCAAGACTTGTTAGAATATGAAGGAACTAGACTTGAAAGAAATAGCAAATCAGAAGAACTATTAAATAGAATTGCTGGTGGAGATTATTGGAAAAATACGATTAATAAATTTAAAAGGAAGGAAATAACTGGAAAAGAAGCAGAAGTGACTTTTTCAAAAGATTTTTGTATTAAATTACAATTGTGTTTTAGATATGTTCTCAATATGCCTTTACGCATAAGACAAGACCATCATCCGAAATACAGAATGATTCATTTAACTAAACATGTTGAAGGATGTTTAATAATGGCTGATAATATCATTAAAAGATGGCAATTAATGATAAACATTCAGAGTGGAAATCAAATAAGCTTTTTTAAAGAAGATACTGAAAATAATATTATTAGTGGTATGACAATAACTGAAGAGGTCAAAAACCATATTATGCAGTTCGACAATTTCACAAGATTAAATCAAATTTTGGCAGATTTTTATATGAAAAATGGTGTTAAATATTCAACTAGTGACTTAAAAAAAGAGTTGAGAAATTTAGAGGAATGTCGTCTCATTCAAGTTAAAAGGGTACCTGATACTACTCCTACTGGTAAACAGACCAAGTTCTATGAAGAAAAGGGGACTAAAAAGGTATTAATAAGGTGGAAATTATGAAGAAAATAAAAAGGAAAACTATGCTATATAAAACAGGGGTCGAGTATGGCGATTATACATTGAATCATGTTCAAGGGTGTTTTCATGGGTGTAAATTTCCGTGCTATGCAATGCAGATGGCGAAAAGATTTGGGAAAATTAAGTGCTACGAGGAATGGATTGAACCTTATATAGTAGAAAACACTTTGGAATTACTAGATTTAGAACTACCTAAACTGAGTAAAAGAATTAAATTTGTGCATATGTGTTTTACTACAGATCCATTTATGTCTGGATTTCCTGAAGTAGAAGAAATGTCTCTTTCAATAATATCAAAAATTAATTCATATAATATTCCAGTAGAAATTCTTACTAAAGGCATTCTGCCTTTTAAACTAAAACAAATTTCTAATAATAGAGATAATGTATTTGGTATTACATTGGTTTCTCTAAGCGAAAAATTCAGAGAAAAATATGAGCCAGGTGCTTCACTATACAATGATAGAATTAAATCATTGAGAGAATGTCATGATAATGGAATGAAAACATGGGTTAGTATTGAACCATATCCAACACCGAATATTTGTGAACAATCTCTTGTTGACTTACTAGAAGCTATATCATTTGTAGATTATATTGTTTTTGGTAGATGGAATTACAATAAAGAAGTTGGGTCTTATAAGAACTGTAAAGTGTTTTATAACGAACAATCTAAAATTGTTGAAACATTTTGTTTAAAAAGAGGGATTAAGCTACATATAAAAGAGGGAACGAGAATGATCGGCGAAAGTGACAGATAGTTGTAATGATAAGAAAATATTTTTTTTGCAGGTTAAAGTGTTAAAAAAATATCTATATTCCATATTTTAGTGGTTTGATTATTTTCGTAGATATGAAGGTGATTTTTTAAACTCATTATTTAAATAGCTATTGCCTATGCTTTGCTAATGATCTCATAATTTGTCCTGAAATATATCATTGCAAAAAAAAGATTATTTAAAATTACAAAGCCTTGATAATATAAGGGCAAAGTAATCAAAGAACTTCTCGAGAAATTATGCTATTAAATCATATATAATTTAAATGTTATTAACAATTAAACGCAAATTACAAATTTTTCTTGATTTTTCTATTGCTAGTGGAAGGCCAATTTGTGCAGGCGAGAAAAGCCGAACTTTTTTCTTCCATTCTGTTATTTACATTGCTATAAGAATAAGCCATCTCAATTTAGTAGAGATGGCTTTTAATTTATTCATTAATTTGTTTTATTTTAATAATCTTAATAATACCTAAACTGCTTATTAATATTATACTTAATAATAGATTAAAGTTAGTATTAATTCCTACATTAGGTACTCCAGGTTTACTATTCTTCTTAATAGTAAAGTTAGCAGTAGCTGTTCCATTCTTGCTTACTATACCTAAAGTATGAGAACCTTCAGCTAATGTGTTTAGATAACTATTCTTTAAGGTTATGATAGTACTACCACTTACTACTTCATAGTTAGTTTTGTCTACATCTTTACCATCTATAGTTACTTTAATAAAATCTTTAATATCAGCATTAGATCTAAAGATAGCATCACTACCTTCGTTAATAGTTTGGTTATTACCTTCACTAATAGTAGGTATAAGCACTAAATCAGATATAGCTTTATTTATATCTTTAGCATACTTATCTACAGTAGCTTGTTCAGTTATCTTTAAATCTCTTACAACAGCATTTAAAGCAGTATTAAGAACTTTAACACTAGAAGTAGTATAAATACTAAGATCACTAGGAACAGAGCTTATAGCAGCATCTACAGCGCTATAATTAGCTTTCTTAACTCTTATATGTATATATTTAGCACTATTACTAAAATCTGTCTTTAAAGCTAGTCCATCAGTAGTAAATAAACTATCATATGATGAAATAGGATCTAAAGGATTTTCATACTCAGAAGTAACTACTGTATAGTTATTAACCACTTCTAAATTCTTATCTAGAACAATAAGATTATTTCTATCAAGACTAGTATCTTGTTCTACCACTGCCCATATAGCTCTCTTACCTTTATCTGTCTTTGCTATAACATCTGAGTTAATAATACTAATTGGACATCTAGTATATATAGCACTAAACGTATCACTACTTAAATTTAAATTACTATCTGAAATACTTAATTTATCACTTGCTCTAATACAATCCGTTAAAGTATTAAACTTAATAACTGAATTATTTTTTATATCAACATTAGCATGACTCATTATACCTACCTCAAGTGCTTTGTTATTATTATCTATATTACATTGATCAATGATTAAATCTCCAGTTTCTAATAATGTTTCCATGTTCTTTGATTCAATAACATTTATATTAGTTTTAAGTAATATAGTTTTCTCAATGGCAGAGGTACCTGTATATAAGCCATATTTTACATTCTTAAAATTAATAGTACTTTCTTTTATATTAGTATAATCTGAAGACATTATTCCATGACTAATTGATTCAATATTTAATATAGTATTATCTATAATTAGATTATTACATCTTATCCCTATAAAAATTGAATTATTATCTCCTTTTAAATTTAAATTAGTATTAGCTATATTTAAATTACCAGATATAGTCAATGAATTTGTTGATACTGAACTATCATGATTAATAGTTAGATTACCTGGTCCTTCAATATTAAGTGACGTTTCACTTAATATTGCTTCTGCTCCAGTTTTATTAATGGTGTTATTTCCTATTAGTTTAATTGTAAATGTATCAGTAATCTTACCAGTTATATGTAGTGTGTTTTTTGCATCACTTTTAAGATTTACATTATCTAATGTTAATGTATTCTTTGCTTTATCATACTTCATACTTCCATTACCTATAGTAGTTGTTCCTTCTTGTATAGGTGTTCCATCATAGAATATCTCTATATTAGCAGCATTAACATTTACTGGCATTAATCCAATAGTAAATGTTAATGTAATGATTAAAGATAAGAGAGTTCTCTTTAGTTTTATAATTTTATTCATATTGTTCTCCTTAACTATTTTATAGTTTAATAATGTAACCGATTTCATACATTAATTATAGTTTATAATTATTATAATTAAAATGTAATAATTCTATTTAATAATCTTCATTTATGTATACTAAAGATAAGGTATAATAAAAAAACACCCCTAAGGATGCTTATCTAACTACTCTAATAAAATCTTTAAGATACTCTCTAAGCTTATCATCACAAACATAAATATAAGTACCATGAATACCTCTAGTTAAAAGAACTTCATATATATTAGTAATATAAGTTTTAAGATCACTATCTTTACTTAAACACTTCTTACCAACCTTATCTTTATAATTATCTTTATATACTATTATACGATCATTAACATCATCATAAGATATTTCAGGACCAAATATAACTCCACAATAATTAATATCATAACCCTGAACAGTATGAATACAACCAACCTCATTTATAGCATTAATAGAATTAACCCAATCATTAGCAGTAGTATTCCAAATTAAATTAGTACCTTTAATATGTATATCACTCTTATTATCCTTTACTATCTCATCATAACTACTATAATTCTTAGTAGACCACTCCCACCCATAACCAGCAACCATTCTACAAAGACTATATTCTTTATTTAAAGCTTTAATCTTATTAACCATTACTTCTATATCTTCATATAAATAAAATTCATAACTACCAAAGTCAGAAATATACTTAGGCTTCTTATCATTAAGTAAATCTTTTATATAATTTATATAATCATTACCACCTAAACAACGCATTTGAGAAGATAAATTATAGTAATGAGTAATACCATTATTACTTAAATTCTTATATTCTTCAGAAGGAATATCAGAAGATCTTATAGATTGATTAATATCATAAAATAATATTTGATAATCACTAAACTTTCTAATCCAATCTAATTCATTAGCATCATCTAATCCAAATAATTCATTCTTAGTTTTAAAGTTATTACTAACACCTGGCATTACATTCTTATCTCTTCTTAATCTATGAGCTTCATCTACTATTAAAACATTAAACTCACCCTTAGTAGATTCACTAGGCCCTATTACATTACTTGAAGCTAAACCTTTAATCCCTTTAACTACCTTCTTTAAAGTACCTCTTAAAGAAGTAACAGGAACTACTATAGCAGCTCTTAATTCATTAGTATTCTTTAAAGATTGAATCCCACTAAATTCTCCATCAGAATCTTCTTTATCTAATTCACAATAATCATCACTCATTACATCACTAATAAGCTTTAATAAATATAAAGCTAATATAGTCTTACCAGTACCAGCACTACCCCTAACAATAAAAGTAGCCTTTTCATTCCTATCAACATGATATTTAATATCACTTAATATATCAGTAACTACATTATGTTGTTCTACTGTTAAAGTTTTATAAGGAGAATATTTAAATATTTCTGAATTCTCTATTTCATGTATACCTTTTTCAGCAATACCATTCTCTTTTAATTTATCCCATATTTTAGAAAACTTCTCTTTATAATGTTCTTTATTATAATAGTTATGTTCTAATTGTCCATTCTGTAAATTCTGTAATATATATTTATTCTCTCCACTCATATATTTAATTAATAATGCTTCCATATCTAAAATAGCAGATTTATTAAATTCAGAATCACTTATAATACTAATAGTCTTTAAATCTTTACGTGCTTCATTCTTTAAATGTTGACCCATTCTTTTATAAGCATTAACACTTTCTCCTACATAAGCTTCTTTATCATTCTTTAATATATAAACTACAGGCCAATTATTACCATATTCTAATTCTTTAATATTATCTAATTCTTTTTCATTAAATTTAAATTCATTAATTTCTGTCATATAAGTACCTCTTTATTAAAGTAATTATATCATACTTTATATTATTTTTAGTTTAAAAACTATTAAAATCATATAATATAGTATATATTAATAATTATAAGATAGTTGACTATATAACTATACTTGTTATAATAATTATAAAGAAGAAGCTAACATAAAGGTGAACATTATGAAAAGAAAGAAGAAAGTTATTATAGGAATAACTGTTTTAGTATTAGGAATACTTGTAGGTTTATCAATATCATATTTTATAAATAATAAGAAAGAAGATACTAAAGAAATACCTATAGTAGATATTAAGAAAGAATCTAAAGTAGTTATAGGATATATAGATTCTATAGATGATAAAACTATTATATTACATGATGAATCTAATATTAAATATACTATAAAAGTAGATAGTAATATTATAATGAATGCTAAAGTTATAAATCCTAAAGATTATGTAAAAGTATTTTATAAAGAAGAACTTAATTCTAATAAAGATCCTATAGCTTATAGAATAGATCTATTACATACAGCAGTTACTTTAGATAGAGCTACTGAAATATTAAATACTATGTCTTTAGAAGAAAAGGTTGGTCAAATGTTTTTTGTTAGAACTCCTGAATTTAATGCATCTCAAGATGCATTAAACTATAATTTAGGTGGTTATATATTGTTTGGTAGAGATGTTATTAATGAATCTAAAGATAGTCTTAAATCTACTATATCTAGTTATCAGAATAATTCTAAGATTAAAATGATTATAGCAGTAGATGAAGAAGGTGGTACTGTTAATAGATTAAGTAATTATAAAGCTTTTAGAGGACAGCCTTTTTTAAGTCCACAGGAGCTTTATAACCAAGGTGGTATAGAATTAATACTAAGTGATTCTAAAGAGAAAGCAGAACTACTCTTATCACTTGGTATTAATGTTAATCTAGCACCAGTAGCTGATATATCTATTAATCCTAATGATTTTATATATCAAAGAAGCTTAGGTAAGAATACTAAAGAAACATCTAACTATATAACACAATTAGTAAAAGAAATGGATAAGAATCATCTAGGTAGTGTATTAAAACACTTCCCAGGTTATGGTAATAATATAGATACACATACAGGAATAGCAACAGATAAAAGAACCTATCAAAACTTCATAGATAATGATTTTAAACCATTTGAAAGTGGTATAGATGTAGGAGCTAAAGCAATCTTAGTATCTCATAATATAGTAACTTCTATGGATGATAAAATGCCAGCATCACTAAGTCCTAAAGTACATAATATACTAAGAAAAGATCTACACTTCCATGGAGTAATAATGACCGACGATCTAGATATGGGAGCAATAAACCAATTCACAGATCATAAGAAATCAGCAGTACTAGCAATCCAAGCAGGTAATGATTTTATAATGTGTGGTAATTATAAAGAACAAATACCAGCAGTACTACAAGCAATAAAAGATAATACTATTAAAGAACAAACTATAAATGAATCTGTACATAGAATATTATCATGGAAACTAAATCTAAAAGTAATAGAATAATATAAACTTATATTAATATATGTATATAATATAAATAATAAAAG
The DNA here is from genome assembly GCA_036639955.1 of Erysipelotrichaceae bacterium. GTDB lineage: Bacteria > Bacillota_I > Bacilli_A > Erysipelotrichales > Erysipelotrichaceae > JAVWHP01. The sequence continues at coordinate 11,738 of JAVWHP010000013.1, read as the reverse complement.
ATTATATATACCACATCTTTATATAATATTGACTTTATAATATATAGATTATATCCTTATCTTATAAATATATGTAAGGAGAACATTATGACAGAACTTAAAAAAGATGGGACTTCTATAGATATAGCCCCTCATAAATCTATTAATAATGAAACTAAAGTTTTTGCTAAAGGTTTTTGTTTTTCTAAAATATTTGCTATCTTCTTTATAGGTTGTATAGTAGGTACTTATTATGAACAGTTTCTTACTCTTTTTACTAGAGGTGTATGGGAATCTAGATCTGGTTTAATTTATGGTCCTTTTAATCCTATATATGGTTTTGGCTTTGCTGGTTTTATAGCTATCTTAGGTAAACATATAAAAGAAAGAAAATGGTATCTTACTTATTTCTTTAGTTGTCTTATAGGTGGTATATCTGAATATTCTTTAAGTCTTATAGGAGATACTTTATTTCATGCTACTTCTTGGGATTATACTGGTTATTTCCTTAATATAGGAGGTAGAACTACTATTCCTTTTATGTTAGGTTGGGGTTTAGGAGGTATGGTAATTCTTTATATACTTTATCCTTTTCTTTCTAAATTAATAGAAAAGATTCCTTATAAGATTGGTCATATATTATTTCCTATATTATTAGTATTCATGATATTTAATATGTTAATATCTTATTCAGCTTTATTTAGACAAGCTAATAGAAGAGCTAATAAAGAGCCTATTACTTTTATTGGTGAAATATATGATAAGGTATATACTGATGAATTTCTTTATAAAATATATCCTAATATGACTCAAGATAAATAAAAAAGAAGGATTATTTCTTCTTTTTTATTTATCTTTATTTATGTATATATTTATTTACTTGATATTATAGTTACTTATGGTTTATTATATAGTAGTAATTAAACTAATGGAGGTATTTATGAAACAAGATATGATAGTTATTTTAGATTTAGGTAGTGATGAAAATACAGTTTTAGCTAGAGATATTAGATCTTTAGGTGTTTATAGTGAAATATATCCTCATGATATTACTTTAGCTGAATTAAATAAGCTTTCTAATGTTAAGGGTATTATTTTAAATGGTGGTGCTTATCGTAATGTTGATGGTAAGGATATTGATATTTGTTCTGATTTATATAGTGCTAATATTCCTATGTTAGCTATTGATCATCCTAGTGCTAAATGCGATATAATTAATGGTTTACCTGATACTGATTCTTTAAAGAAATTTGTTTTTGATACTTGTGGTTCTATTGCTAATTGGAATATGAAGAACTTTATTGCTGATCAAATTGAATTGGTTAAAGAACAGGTTGGTGATCGTAAGGTTTTACTTGCTTTATCTGGTGGAGTAGATAGTTCTGTTGTTGCTGCTTTATTATTAAAGGCTATTGGTAAACAACTTGTTTGTGTTCATGTTAATCATGGTTTAATGAGAAAAGGTGAGTCTGAGAGTGTTGTTAAGATCTTTGGTGATGAACTTAATGCTAATTTAGTTTATGTTGATGCTAGTGATCGTTTCTTAGGTAAGTTAGCTAATGTTTCTGAACCTGAAAATAAGAGAAAGATTATTGGTGCTGAGTTCATTCGTGTTTTTGAAGAAGAGGCTCGTAAGCTTGAGGGTATTGATTTCTTAGCTCAGGGTACTATTTATCCTGATATTGTTGAGTCTGGTACTAAGACTGCTAAGGTTGTTAAGTCTCATCATAATGTTGGCGGTCTTCCTGATGATTTAGCTTTCTCTTTAGTAGAGCCTTTAAAACAATTATTTAAAGATGAGGTTCGTGCTTGTGGTGTTGAATTAGGTTTACCTCATAATATGGTTTATCGTCAACCTTTCCCAGGTCCTGGTTTAGGTGTTCGTTGTTTAGGTGCTATTAATGAAGAACGTTTAACTGCAGTTCGTGAATCAGATGCTATTCTTCGTGAAGAATTTGAAATAGCTGGTTTAGACCAAACTGTTTGGCAATACTTTACAGTAGTTCCTGATTTTAAATCAGTTGGTGTTAAAGATAATGCTCGTTGTTTTGAATACCCTGTTATTCTTCGTGCTGTTAATACTATAGATGCTATGAGTGCTTCTATTGAACAAATAGATTGGGCAGTACTTATGAAGATTACAGATCGTATCTTAAAGGAAGTAAAGAATGTAAATCGTGTATGTTATGATTTATCTCCTAAGCCTTGTGCTACTATTGAATGGGAATAATATAATTCTTTATAAATTCTAAAGGCTTAACTCTTGTATTGTGGAGTTAAGCCTTTTATATTGTATGTATATAGCCTAAATAGCTCTAATTATACACTGGTTTATACTAACACTATTCTAACACTATTCTAACATTGACAATGTGTTAGAATAGTGTTAGTATGCTGTTATAAAAGAAAGAGGTAAATATAATGGAAAAAGAAGGATTAAATATCGAATACAAGAGCGAGTATACCGAAACAATTAAAAAAAGTATAATTGCTTTTGCGAATACGCTAGGAGGAAAAATTTTCATTGGGATTAACGATGATTTGACCATACAAGGTGTTGGAAATACTGATGAGGTACAATTACAAATAACAAATATGATAAGAGATTTTATTAAACCGGATATTTCTATGTTTGTTAATCTTATGGTTGAAAAGAAAGATGATAAGAATATTCTAATTATAGAAATACAGCGTGGAACTGCTTGTCCCTATTATGTGGCAAGCAAAGGGATTAGACCTGAGGGGGTTTTTATAAGACAAGGTGCATCTTCTGTTCCAGCAACAGAAACTGCTATTTTAAAAATGATTAAGGAAACCTCAGGTGATAATTATGAAGAAATACGATCTTTATATCAAGACTTGTCTTTTAATTCATCTAAAACTGAATTTGATTTTATGGAACTCAAATTTGGAATAGAGCAAATGCGTACATTGGGCTTACTAGGGTCAGATGGACTCTATACTAATCTAGCTTTATTATTATCTGATCAATGCATTCATACGATAAAAGTTGCTGTATTTCAAGGAACAACGAAAGAAGTATTCAAAGATAGGTTTGAATTTACCGGATCATTATTTAAACAACTTCGAGATTGCTTTAGTTTTATAGATAGATATAACAGTACTCGCTCAGAAATTGAAGGTCTTACAAGAATTGATTATCGTGATTATCCTCAAATTGCTATTAGGGAAGCATTACTTAATGCTATTGTACATCGTGACTATTCATTCAGTGCTAGTACTCTTATAAGTATATTTGACAATAGAATGGAAATGGTATCAATTGGTGGACTAATGCGTGGGGTTTCAATGGAGGACATGTTGTTAGGCGTGTCTATTCTAAGAAACAAGGCACTTGCTAATATATTCTATAGATTGAAGATGATAGAAGCCTATGGTACAGGGGTAATTAAAATAATTGAAAGTTATGATGACTCGAAAGGTCAAAAACCGATAATTGAAACAACAGATAATGCTTTTAAAATTACATTATTTAATACGCATAGTTCTTCCACTAATTTGTATACTGAAAAGATAGAAACAGAAAATGAATTAGCACTAATTGAAGTATTCAAAGAGAAAAAAACTTTAAAAAGAAAAGAAGTTCAAGTTATACTTAATATTTCGCAATCTATGTCAATTAAACTGTTAAAGTCATTAGCAGATGCTAATGTAATACAAAAAATAGGTCAAGGGAAAAATACTACTTATTTATATAAAAAATAATGATAATGTTGTGATTTTGTGTTGATATGCATTTATAGTTAAGACACAATTATTTATCGGCAAGTATATGCAGGTCCTACTGTTTAATTTTTTATGATATGTTGCCAATAAAATGGTATGCTATTAAAACAAGAGGTGGTAAATATGAAATATCTATCTGTTTCTGAAGTCGCTAAAAATTGAAAAGTGTCTTAACGAAGTGTGAGTAATTGGACGTATTCCAAATGCTTATTTACAAAGTAAAACGTGTATAATTTATGACGTAACGACTAAGCCGTTAAGAATAAAGCGACACTGCTCAATATATTAAAAGATCAGAAAGCATTAAAAAGGTCTGGTGGTATCTATCATAAGGTTCAAATTGAATTAACATATAACTCTTATCACATTGAGGGTAGCAAACTAACGCATGACAAACGCGATATATGTTTGAAACAAATACTGTGGTTGAGATGGGGAAGTCATGAATATAGATGATATTTTAGAAACATCTAACTATTTTCTCTGTATTGATTTAATTATTATACTATCAAGGCTTACAAGAATGGAAACAAGAAGAAGGTTACCTTGTTGATACCTGTTTATCAGCACAAAATAAGTTCATAAAATATCTCGACTATTTTAGAATCAAATATTAAGTTTTATAGAAAACCTAAGACATAAGGGTATCTTATTGAAACTTATTTAATTGCCCAATGCAAATTCAAAAAGTATTGATAATATTCTGAAACCTAATACCAAATATTATAACAGTGTGTTATAATGTAAATAAGATAAAGATAATTGTTAATTGACTTTATGCTTATGAAGCGTGCAACAATTGGAAAAGGAGATTTTTTGATATGGTTAAATATTATATTTACATGATAGAACTTAAATTAAAAAATAAAGAAAATGAAAAACATTTTTATGTTGGTAAAAGTAGAAAATTAGGAAAAAGACTTTGGGATCATATTGCGCAAAAAAGGAGATTTTTTGATATGGATAAATATTATATTTACATGATAGAACTTGAATTAAAAAATAAAGAAGTAGAAGAAGTAGAAGAAGTAGAAGAAGTAGAAGAAGTAGAAGAAGAAGAAAAAGAAAAACATTTTTATGTTGGTAAAAGTAGAAAATTAGAAAAAAGACTTTGGGATCATATTGCGAAAAATAATAAATCATTTAAATGTATTGAAGAAGATTATGATGTCATAGCTGTTCAAGAGGTACATGAGATAATAGGCCTTGATAATAAAATGGAGAAAAATAAAGTTGATAGCATTACTTCAAGAATAGAGAATGACTTTGTCACAAGGAAAACAAAGGCTAATAAAACAAATTTTTTTTATCATGGTGGGAATATTGCTGATTTAAATTTAAAAAAATATAATGATGAAATTAACAAATATTCATTAATAAAGGTTAGCGGATGTCATGAGATACCTCCAAATAGTGACAAAGAAAAAATTGATGAAATATTAAAGAAATTAATAAATGAAATAGAAAATAAAAAGAATGTTCTTAAACGTTTAATAGCCTTAATCAAACTTCGATTGATAAAAAGTTAGGTATTGACCAACTTAGTAAATTTAATGAATGTACTTTTAATGATTTTATGTCATTTATCAATAATAATGAAGCTAAGCTATTTTATATTAGTGAACTTATTTGAAAGTATATAATATAAACGTAAAAATGAGATATACTCATATAGAAAAACTAAGACATTACGAATAATATATTAAATATTGTAAAATGTATTAATATAATTTTGTTCTTTTATAGAATAATTGACTTCTAAATACAATTAGACTAATATAAAGTTATAGAAGAATATGAATATTCTAGGAGGTAGAATTATGGATATGACAATTTATGTAATAGCAATTCTATTTGTATGCGAAGGAATAATGAACGTATTAGGTGTATTCGTTCCATTTCAGAAAAGTGGCTTTAAAAATTACACTGAAGAATCAGTTAAAGCTTGGCTTAAACCTAACGGAGTAATTAATATAATAATGGGAATAGGTTTAGCATTATTCAATGGCTCAGTCTTTGGAAATCTTACAAATAGTATCTTTATGATTATAGGTGCTGCATTACTAAGTTTAGGATTAATTGGTACAATAGTTAACATAAAAAAGAATTTAGTAAAAGTACAATAAATCCAATTGTATAAGCTAATAAACATGCTAGATTAAACAAATAAAAAGGATTAAGTTCTAAACTAATCCTTTTTATTTGTTTAAATCATTATAAGAAACAAACACTAACTAAACAATTACTAAACAATAACAATCCAATAGTAATTAAGCTATTAATTAATATGAACGTAATGTATTAATAAAATTAATTATATCCTGGGTAATATTAAGCATAGAATAATATATTCTAGAACTATTATCTTTTATAACACCAATGATTACTAAAGTAATTACTTCACTATCATTTAAATAAATATCTAAATATATATCAGTATAGAAAGTGCTAATACGAGTAAGCTTTTTATCATTTAAAAACTTATTTTCATTAGCCAAACGTTTAGCACTAGAATAACTATAATCAAACATATCTTCTTTAGAAGCACATAAAGATTCTACAGCATTATAATTAGCCCTATGATCTACTCTATCAATAGAACTTAAAGCAATAGATCTACCATTAACTATTAATACCTTATCTTCTAAGTTATAAGAAAGATTAGTATATATTTCATGAGTACCTATAGCTATAACCTCACTAGTATTTACTCTAGTTTTATTATTACAATCAACTATATCTTTCATAACTAATTCTATATCTTTTATAGTTTGTAGATCTACTAAATAATTAATCATTATAGGATTACTCTTATCTATTAATAATACTTCTATTCTATCATTCTTATTAGAATTTAAACTAAACTCTAATAAATAAGAACTATAATCTAACATAGCAGAAACCTTACCATAACCAGTAGCAGCACTAAATACTTCTACATCACGTTTATGTCTCTCTACAATTTCAAAAGTAAATATATCTTTATAATTATAATCTACATTATCTATAGTTAATATATTAGTACTATAACAATAACTAAAGCTATCACATAAACTATGTACACCATTATCCTTAATAATAGGATTAGCTAATTCTATTATTTTAGAATAATGATATTTATGTATACTCTCTATTATAAAACCTATAATATTAAAAACTAACTTTTCAGCAGCTTCTTCAGCCTCATAATCTCCCTTAAAGTTTTCACTATACTCAATATCCGAATAGTAATTCTTATCAGTATAAAAGTATAACCGGATCAGATGCCTTCTAATATATTTCTTATTAGTACTATTTTCTAATCTAGAACTTACAGACATCATAGGATAAATACCTGCTAAACCTTTATCTTCATAAGCACACCAAATATTAAAAAAATTAGTATCAACTACATTTGAACTTGTACTAGACTGAATTTGAGTATCTGGATTATAACTATAATCAATTAAACTTTCTAAAGGGAATATTTTATTATTAACTGATAATAATTTCTTTTCTTTATTTATTAATAATGTATTAAATACTGTTTTACTCCAGCCTTCTTCTTCATTTAATTTCTTTTTAAAAAACATTAACAACACCCTCTCTATAGGAATAATTATAACACAGTATATTATTATCACATATGTATTCTTCGCTTTTAATAAGAAAGTATGTTATAATACGCAAGCACTTAAATAAAATACAGTAATGCGATGCTTAAGTAAGTATGAACTAGTGTCGCTTTTTATTACTAAAGAAAAGAGAAAATATGGAATTTAATAAATTAGACATTATAGAACCAATCCTTAAAGCTATTGCTGAGCAAGGTTATAAGGAAGCAACACCTATACAAGAACAAGCAATACCTGATGCTTTATTAGGAAAAGATGTTTTAGGCTGTGCTCAAACAGGAACAGGTAAAACAGCTGCTTTTTCAATACCTACTATTCAACATTTAAAGAAACATAATAAGTTAGCTATTAGATCTTTAATATTAACACCTACAAGAGAGTTAGCTACACAAATAGAAGAAAATATTAAATCTTATGCTAAATATACTACTATAAATAGTACTGTAATATTTGGAGGAGTACCACAAAAACCTCAAGAAAAAGCAATTAGTAATGGAGTAGATATTGTTATAGCAACTCCTGGAAGACTTAATGATTTAATAAAACAAAGAATTGTAGATTTAAGTAAAGTAGAAATATTTATATTAGATGAAGCAGATAGAATGCTAGATATGGGATTCTTAAATGATGTTAAAAAGATTATTGCTAAATTACCAGTAAAGAAACAAACTTTATTCTTTAGTGCTACGATGCCAAATGAGATTAAAGCATTAGCTAGTACATTATTAAAGGATCCGGTATTTGTAGAAGTTACTCCAGTATCATCAACTGTAGAAAACATTAAACAATCATTATATTATGTGGATAAGACTAATAAGAAACATTTATTATTACAACTATTAGAAAAAGAAAAGGTACAAAGTGCTTTAGTATTTACTAGAACTAAATCAAATGCTAATAGATTAGCTAAGTTTTTATTAGCTGAGAATATACCTACAGGAGTAATCCATGGTAATAAGTCTCAGAATGCTAGACAGTTAGCACTATCTTCTTTTAAAGATGGTAAACTAAGAGTATTAGTAGCTACTGATATTGCAGCTAGAGGTATAGATGTAAATGAATTAAGTCATGTATTTAATTATGAAATACCTAATGAAGCTGAATCATATGTTCATAGAATTGGTAGAACAGGACGTGCTGGTAAAGATGGGACTTCTATTTCTTTTTGTGATATAGATGAAAAAGATTATATTAAACAAATAGAGAAACTTATTAAGATGAATATACCAGTTATAGAAGAACATGATTATCCAATGTTAGTAACTAAGAAGAGCCCTAAGAAGGTTCAAGGACAGGGAAGAGGTAATAGTTCTCATAGTTCTAAGACAAATAGAAATGATAAAGCTAAAGTTAAGGATAAGGTTGATAAGGTTAATCAAGCTAAGGCAAGTGATGGTAAGAAAACAAGTAATCAAAGTAAATTCTTTGCAAATAAGAATGCTTCAAATAATGGATTTAAAGGTCAAAAGGTAAAGGGATCTGCTAAGAAACCTAAACAATCTCAAAGAGGAAGATAATAGAATATAATATATATAAATCAATACGGATGCCTTATGGGCATCCGTATTTTAGTGTATAATATATGTAGCTTATAGAGCAAAGGAGAAATACTATGTTAGAATATAAATATGATACACAATTATTAATAGAAGGTACTAATCTTAATGAGGATGTTATAACTGAATATATAACAAATAATATTGAAGGAGATTGTTTACTCGCAGTTGGTGATAATGAACTTATAAAAATTCATTATCATACTAATACACCTTGGTTAGTTCTAGCATATGGTGCATCCTTAGGAGATATCTATGATGTTGTTATCGAGAATATGGATCGTCAAACAGCAGGACTAAAAGGATAATAAATAATATAACTCATATATTGACACACATCGATATGTAAGTTATAATTTTATATATTGACAAACATCGATATATAGGAGGCAATCCAATGGATAAACTAGATATAGTAAAAGCATTAGCAGATAGTAATAGATTACTAATAATAGAAGAATTAAAAACTGGAGAAAAGTGTGCTTGTGAACTACTAGAAAAATTAGACTGTAACCAATCCACATTATCACATCATATGAAACAACTATGCGAAGCAAATATAGTAGAAGCTAGAAAAGATGGGAAATGGACACATTATAAACTTAAAATGAATACAATAGAAGAATTTAAAGCTTATGTTTGTAGCTTATCATAAGTAATGTGGAACTTTATACAGCAACAAATATTAGGAATGAAATGGTTAAATGAAGGCCTTGCTAGTATATTAGAATTTATAAATATAGATTTAGATAGTAAGCTTGGTAGTAGCCTTCATTTCTTTATATATGATGTAATTAAAATTAGTATACTTTTAGTTATATTAATATTTATAGTAAGTTATATACAGAGTTATTTTCCACCTGAAAGAACTAAACGTATTTTAAGCCACTATAGTGGCTTAGGAGCAAGAATATTAAGTGCTTTATTAGGGACACTAACTCCTTTCTGTAGTTGTTCTTCAATACCTTTATTTATAGGATTTACTAATGCTAATCTACCAATTGGAGTAACCTTTGCTTTTCTAATATCATCACCATTAGTAGATCTAGGATCACTAGTATTATTAATGAGTATATTTGGTACTAGAATAGCATTAATATATGTAATAGTAGGATTAATACTAGCAGTAGTATGTGGAAGTATTATAGAATATTTAAATTTAGATAAATATGTTATAAAATATGAATGTAATAGTTTAGCTATAGAAGAATTAAACAATAAGGATAGAATTATTTATGCTAAACAACAAGTTATATTTACTTATAAGAAAGTATATAAATATATACTTATAGGAGTAGGTATAGGGGCTCTTATCCATAATGTTATTCCTACAGAATTCATTATGAATACTTTGGGTTCTAATAATCCTTTTAATGTTATATTAGCTACTATTATAGGTATTCCTATGTATGGAGATATCTTTGGTACTATTCCTATAGCTGAGGCTTTACTTATTAAAGGTGTAGGTTTAGGTACTATTCTTTCTTTTATGATGGCAGTTACTGCTTTATCTTTACCTTCTATTATAATGTTAAAAGAAGTAATAAAACCTAAATTATTAGGTATCTTCATAACTATAGTAACGTTAGGTATTATAATTGTAGGTTATTTATTTAATATAATAGCTTAATAAACATGTATAATAATATATATAATGCACTGGATGTGTATCATGGAGGTAATATATGATAAAACATATGATGAATGATTATGAATTAAAAAAAGTAATAGTATTTGGAGGAAACTGTAAATGTAGTAAAGCTTTTTTAGATAATGTTAAAGAAGCATTAATAGAATTGAATATTAAAGAAGAAGTAATGTTTATAAGTGATAATATAGTTATAGCTAAAAGTGGAGTAATGAGTTTACCAGCATTAATAATAAATGCTAAAGTAGTTAGTAGTGGAAAAAGATTAAATGTTAAAGAAATTAAAGAGTTATTGAAAAATGAAGAAATATAAAATAGCATTTATATGTGTACATAATTCATGTAGATCACAGATTGCTGAAGCTCTTTGTAAATATTATGCTAGTGATATATTAGAGAGTTATAGTGCAGGGACTGCGTTAAAAGATGAAATTAATAAGGATGCAGTAAGATTAATGAAAGAATTATATAGTATTGATATGACTATTAATCAATATAGTAAACTATTAGAAGATATACCAGATGTAGATATAGTTATAACTATGGGATGTAATGTAGTTTGTCCTAAAGTTGAAGCTAAATATTATAAAGATTTAGGACTTAAAGATCCAACTAATTTGGGTGATATTGAATTTTTAAAAGTTATAAAAGATATAGAGAAGTTCATATTAGAACTTAAAGCTAATATAATTACTTACTCTAATTTACTTATATAGATTAACTGAAATGACAGTTAATCTTTTCAATGTATTTGGGTTGTATTTGGGTTGTATTTGAGTTGTATTTGGGTGTGTTGGTCTTTTGATGTTTCTAATCTTATAGGTGATGTTTCTTTTATTGTTTTTCTTTTCTATATTACTTAGTTTTAAATTCTTTTATAGTAGAAAGACAACGATGAAAGCTTAATTGTGCTCCATTCATGCTTATAAGCCTACACCTTAATTTGCTGGTGAAGTAATTCTTTAATAAGGGGATACAACAGTCAAACTGGGCTGTATTGAATGGCTTTAAGATTTTCTATATAACTTAATGTATTTAGTAATAGAGCGTCACTCAATGTTTATTTCACGAGCAAGTTGACTATGGTTAACTTTAAGATTCTCCCAATCTAAAAGTTTTTAATCAATAAGTGTGATGGTTTTTATAAAAAAATTGAAGTAAGAAAGGCCAGGTAAATAAAATGAGATTAATGAA
>JAVWHP010000012.1:0-34936 GCA_036639955.1 Erysipelotrichaceae bacterium | reverse complement strand
ACTAAAATTTTCATATATTTCCTCCTGTTTTTTAAAAGTATACTCTATTCTTAATGATTATTCAACGTTTGAATCATCTTCTTTATTATCCTCAATAATATTATTGTTATTAATTTCATTAGTAGTATCACTAGACTTAGTCTTTTTAAATTTACTTATTGCCTTACTAAAAGCATTAATAATTTTAGTTTTTACTAGTCCTAAAGTGAATTTTAAAGCTTCCTTATTATTAGTAAAGTCCTGTCCATATTCATCTGCTTTATGATTGATATAATATGTAGCTACACATAACATAATAAATAATATTAAACCGATACCTGCTAATACTTTAAATATAGTAATTATAAACAACTTAGTTCCTACATAACTTATAACAACTTTTGAATTAGCTTCTATCGTTTTAGATCCAAAAGCATAACCTTCTTTATCATTCATTTTTATATTATTAAATAATTCATTTTCATTACCATTAATAGTATATTTAATATTACCTTTATATTCTAAATTATTAATTAAAGTATCTAAGTTTATTGTTTCTTTATAATTAGTAGATGCTTTAAGGATATTAGAGTCAGTGATGTTGTAAGTTATATTATTACCTTCTCCTAAAACCTTAGTTATAGAAGTATTTACATCTTTAATCGGTCCTTCTATAATAACATTTAACATATTATCTTGGATATTAGTTTTTAAATTATTTAACTTATAACTATTAAAATAATTAGCTAGTCCTTCTTTGCCTTTACCATCCATATTAAAGGCTAAGGTTTTTCTAATTTCAGTATCATTTAATATTTCAGTACTATAATCAATATCATTAATCTTATAAGGTTTAAAACTATTAATTTTAATAGAATATAAATCTGTTTTATCTTCATTATTATAACTATGAACATTATCTAATTGTGTTTCTTCTCCATTATAATTTAGTATATACATATTAGTAGTTTCATTAGCTTTAATATTATATTTAATTAATAGTTTATTATCTGTAGGTACTACATAATTACTAGGGTTTATTGTTTCCTCAAAACTTTGGTATATCTTTAGTGGGTTAGCGCCGATAAAGATATCATGTTTAATTTTATTATTATCACTACTCATAATTTGTGTAGTATATAACTTTAACTGATTAATATCATTAGCTTTAAAGCTTACTTTATATGTATAGTTATTAGAATCATTAGTCCAAGTACCTATAGCATCTTTAGGAGTTATTTTAGTCATATGTTCTTTTAATTCTTGTGTCTTTAATTCATAACTAGCCTTGCTCATTACAAAACTTATCTCTCTATTATAACTGTCATCGTCATTTATGATAGTATCAAAGTTTATATATTCTAAAGGTGTGTAAGTTAAATTAACTACATTAATTTGGGCATTAGTATCAATTTCTTTTCCAGCTATAATTACACTGTTTTTATCATAAGTCAAATCAGTATTCTTTAATATTTTATTTTCTTCTAATAATTTCACTAACCATTGTGTTAGATCAGTACTAGTGAAGTTTTCATTAATACTTATACCACTAGCAAATACTGAATCTGCTTGTTTAATATTAATGATAGCTTCTTTACCGATAATTTTAGTTACCTTAGTTTTATATTCATCTAAACTTTTAAACTTCATAATTATTGAATAATTATAACTACTGTTCGTTTCTACTAGTGAATATTCCAATTCTTTAGGAATACTCAATTTAAGTAAGTTATTAAATTCTTCTATTTTGGGTCCGATTCCAGAACCAAAAGTATTTTTATCAACACTAAAACTCATAATTCTTGTTCCTGAATTATCTTTATTTATATTAAGTTCTGTTTTAACTTCTATACCGGCTTTAGTACAACCACTCACTAAAAATAATATAGCTATAAATATAATACTGGATATTTTTTTCATATTACCTCCAAATAAATAAGGACCTAAAAGAACTAGGTAACAATTTATAATACATACTAAAAAGAATGCCTAAGCATTCTTTTTCATACATTTCTCAAGTATTGCGTTAAGTTCTTCTTTCTTTTCTTCCATATCAGCTACTAATTTAAATTGTGTTTTACAACGATCTAAATTATGCATAGGATAACTAGTCTTAAAGTAAATATCGCCATCTAAGAAATCTTTTAAGAATCTTAGCCCTAATTCATAAGATATAACTTGGGCTCCTAATGGTAATGTAAGAATTTCCTTTTCACTTAAGCCACCATTAGATCCTTCGATGAATCCTTTTGTATAAGCTTCAAATAAATCTAAATCTACATAAACCTTATCTAAATCTTTTTCATCCTCAGCACTCCAACAAGCACCGGCTCTAATACTATCTCCATAATCATAAGCAACTAAACCAGGCATTATAGTATCTAAATCTATAATACATAATCCCTTTTTAGTATTAGCATCCATTAATATATTATTTAACTTAGTATCATTATGAGTAACCTTTAAAGGTAATTCATGCTTATTTAACATATCGATTAAAGCACTTGCTAAAGGTTTATGCGTAATAGCAAATTCTATTTGTTCTCTAGCTAATGTTTTACGACCAGATAAATCTTTCTTTAAAGCTGTTTCAAAATCTTCATACCTAGAAACGGTATTGTGGAAGTTAGGGATAGTTTCATATAAAGTTTCAGCAGGGAAATCTTTTAATTGGTATTGGAAATTACCAAATGCTAAAGCAGTCTTATAAAAATCATCGACACCATTAACTACAGTATAAGAAATAGTATCTTCTATAAAGATTAAACCTCTCCAATAATTACCTAAAGAATCTCTTACATAATCTTTACCATCTTTACTAGGTATAATAGTTAAAGTTTCTCTATAAATATCACCACCACGTTTAGCAATACCAACTTTTAAATAGTCAGTAACTGCACGATAGTTCTTCATTAGTTGTTCAGGATTCTTAAATACATCTTGATTAATTCTTTGTAAAATATATCGTTTAACATTCTTATCTTTTGTTTTAAAATAACATGCATATGTATCATTTATATACCCATCTCCATGGGCTTTTGCTTCTATAAATTCACCTTCAAAACTAAGTTTATTAATAACTTCTAACACTTCTTTAGCAATCATCATAAAATACCTCCTTGATTCCTTGTTTTCTCTACGCTAATTTTAACATAAAAAAAGATAAAATTTAACTTTTTTTTAAATTTTATCTTATTTTTATTAATAATATATATATTTACTATAGTTTTAGGTCAATAATGCGTTCCCAAGTGAAATTTTCTTTACCAAAATGTCCATAACAACTTGTTTGTGAATATATAGGTTTATATAAATCTAGTTCAGTTAATATGTTCTTTACATCAAAACTAAAGTTCTTATTTACGATTGCTAGTATTTCTTCATCGCTGTATTTTCCTGTTCCAAATGTATCTACCATGATAGATACTGGTGAGGCTTTACCTATTGCGTATGCTACTTCTACTTCACATTTGCTTGCTAGTTTATTAGCTACAATATTCTTAGCTACATATCTACAATAGTAGGCTGCTGATCTATCTACTTTACTTGGATCTTTACTAGAGAAACAACCTCCTCCAATTCTACCCATGCCACCATATGTATCTACTACTATTTTTCTTCCAGTAGTTCCACTGTCTCCAAATGATCCTCCTACGATGAATGAACCACTTGGATTTATTAAGTACTTAGTATTTTCATCTAATAATTTAGGATCTATTACTTTTAATATTACTTCATCCATTACTAGTTTTTTAATTTCTTCTAATGAAGCTGTTGCTACATGTTGGGTTGATACAACTACTGTATCTATTCTCTTGACTTTATCATTTTCATATTCAACAGATACTTGTGTCTTACCATCCGGTAATAATATATTAGAATTTCTTCTAACTTCACTTAATCTTTTTGCTAGTTTATGTGCATAGTCTATTGGCATTGGCATATAGTTTGGAGTATCATCACAAGCATAACCAAACATAAGTCCTTGGTCTCCAGCTCCTATTTCTCCATCATTATGTACTACAGCATTATTAATTTCACTAGACTGTTTATTAACTTTAACTAATACTTCATAATCTTCAGTATAACCTATTCTTTTAATAACTTCCTTAGCAATTTTAGCATAATCTAAATTAGCTTTTGTGTTAGCTTCTCCATAAATTAATACAAAATCATCCTTGATAGTAGCTTCTACAGCCATCTTAGAATTAGCATCTTGTTTTAATGCTTCATCTAAGATACCATCTGCCATTTGATCACATATCTTATCTGGATGTCCTTCTGTAATACTTTCACTTGTAAATAAATAATTTTTCATTTTATTTCCTCCATTTCGTATAAAAAAGCCTTCTCGATGAGAGAAAGCATCCTATAATAATATAGAGTTCTCCTATCGTTGTTAGCATTACCACCTTGTTTTCACAGGTTGGTGTGGGCTTATCGAGCTAACTCTCTAACCCATCTCTAGATAAAAAGGCTTCTTTATTAAAACATATTTGTAATACTTTTGCAAGTATTCTACTTTATTATTTATTACTCTTAGAGCAACACAAGAAAAAAACATAATTATATTTTTTTAAAATTGCCTTAACTTTATTTTAAGAGAATATACAAATTTTAATATGAATGCATCTTGATAATCAATAAAAGCGTTTAAGTGGAAAATATTAAATATGTTACTCAATTACTTTTTCTATTGTACGATAAATCATACTAAATAACCTCTTATGACTTTTCAATGTAATTATCGTATGTATTTGAGAACTTTTCAATGATTTTTCTTAAATAAATAATGACTTTTCAATGTTTTCCTCTTTTTATCACTTAATACGCAATTTTTCAACACATTACTCGTCTTAACTTAGCTGATACAAATATCCAATAATTAATATCTATTCTTAATTTATAATACAATCCATTAATGTGTTTATAATTCATAATATAGAGGCATATTAAAAGTATAATAATATATTCATAGTTAATATTATTAGAGTGTACATTAAAGATTAAGTTTGTTATAATTTATAGAGAATAAATATGAGGTGTAATATGAAATTAGGTGAATCATTAGAGGATTATCTTGAAGCATTATTACTGTTAGAAAATAATGGTAGTATTAAATCAATAGAAGTAGCTAAGATGCTAGAAGTTTCAAGGCCTAGTGTTAACAAAGCAATGAGTGTTCTTAAGGAATATGGTTTTATTACACAAGAGACCTATGGTGATATCTACCTTACTAAACAAGGTAGATCTAAAGCTGAATCTGTTCTTAATCGACATTTAAAAATACGTAATTTTCTTATTGATGTTTTAGAAGTTAATGAAATAGTAGCAGAAATAGATGCATGTAAAATTGAACATATTATATCTGATGAAACCTTTAATAAACTTACGTCTTTTACAATAAACTATAAGAAGAGGTAGTGCAAAAACTACTTTTTTTGTGGTAATGTTACACAAGGCTAACTTTTTTTGATAAATATATTGACATATTATGAAGGCTACTGTATCATAATGAAGAAGTTAGCCAAGACTAACAGATAAGAGGTGAGTGCTTTTGAAAACATTAGATAAATTAGAAACAGGAAAAAATGCCAAAATTACTAAAGTAGGTGGCACTGGTGCCTTAAGAAGGCATTTACTAGATATGGGGTTAACTCCACATACAAATATAAAAGTTAAAAATGTAGCACCGATGGGAGATCCAATTGTAATTGGGCTACGAGGATATAGCTTAACCATTAGAAAAGAAGATGCCTCACAAATAGAAATAAAGGAGGTAACAAACGATGAGTAATACAATCGCATTAGCAGGAAATCAAAATTCAGGTAAAACAACATTATTTAACGCATTAACTGGAAGCAATCAACACGTTGGAAACTTTCCAGGAGTAACCGTTGAACAAAAAATAGGACAAATAAAACAACTTAAAGATGTAAAACTAGTTGATTTACCAGGTATATATTCACTGTCACCATATTCAAATGAAGAAATAGTAACAAGAGACTATTTACTAAATGAAAAACCAAACCTACTAATAAATATAGTAGACGCTACAAATATTGAAAGAAATTTATATTTAACATTACAATTAATGGAACTAAACATACCAATGATTCTAGCATTAAATATGATGGATGAAGTAGAAAACAGCGGAAATAGTATCAATGTTAAATCATTAGAAGAAGCATTAGGAATACCAGTTATTCCAATATCAGCAAACAAAGGATCAGGGATACCAGATCTTATAACAACAATTAAACAACTATTAAAAGAACCAAAGCAACTACATAATATAGACTTCTGTTCAGGAAAAGTACACTGGGCTATACATTCAATAGCAAATATAATTGAAGATCATGCTACAGAAATAGGACTACCTCTACGCTACTGTGCAACAAAACTAGTAGAAGGAGATGAGCCTACTTATAAACTACTAAATCTAGATAAAGACGACTTACATATAATAAAACATATAGTAAAATCGATGGAAACAGAACTAGATCTAGATAAAGAAGCAGCATTAGCAAATATGCGCTATGATTATATAGAAGACTTAATTAAACAATGTGTAAGCAAACATAGTGAAACTAAAGAACAAATAAGAAGTGAGAAAATCGATAAGATATTAACACATAAATATTTTGGGATACCTATATTTTTAGGAATAATGTTAATGATATTTCACTTAACATTTAATGTATTTGGTGCATATTTACAAACTATCTTAGAATTAGGAATTAGTAATTTCAGTAGTTATGTAGATGTGTTTTTAACTAATAATAATGTTTCTTTATGGTTACATTCACTTATTATAGATGGTATCTTTGTAGGAGTAGGAAGTGTTTTATCCTTCCTACCCATCATTGTTATTTTATTCTTCTTCTTGTCTTTATTAGAGGATAGTGGTTATATGGCTAGAGTAGCGTTTGTTATGGATAGCTTGCTAAGAAAGATTGGATTATCTGGAAAGAGTTTTGTTCCTATGCTTATTGGCTTTGGTTGTAGTGTTCCAGCAATAATGTCTACTAGAACTTTAAGTAGTGATAGAGATCGTAAAATGACTATCATATTAACTCCTTTTATGAGTTGTAGTGCTAAGCTACCAATATATGCTATGATTACTGCTGCTTTCTTTCCTAATAATGGTGGTATAGTAATGTTTATAGTTTATTGCGTTGGTATTCTAGTTGCTATATTGTCTGGTTTATTATTTAAAAATACTATATTTAAAGGTGATTCAGTTCCATTTATAATGGAATTGCCTGCATATAGATTACCTGATAAAAGAAGTGTTCTTATTCATATGTGGGAAAAAGCAAAAGACTTTCTTCAGAAAGCATTTACTGTAATATTTATTGCTAGTATTGTTATTTGGTTCCTTCAGAGTGTTGATACTTCGTTTAATATGGTTAGTGATTCTTCTAACTCTATATTAGCAATGTTAGGTAATGCTATTTCTCCAATTTTTAGTCCTTTAGGTTTTAATGATTGGCGTGCTTCTACAGCCCTTATTACAGGTCTAAGTGCTAAGGAAAGTGTTGTTTCTACACTTAGTGTTCTTTGTGGGGTATCTTCTGATGCAGCGTTATCTTTAGTTCTTCAGTCTATCTTTACTCCTCTTAGTGCCTTCTCTTTCCTTTGTTTTACTGTTTTATATATGCCTTGTATAGCCGCTTTTGCTGCTACTAAGCGTGAGTTACGTTCTTGGTTCCAAGCTTTTCTTACAGTTGGTTATCAAACATCCATAGCTTACATAGTATCATTACTTATTTTCCAAATAGGTTCTTTATGGATTTAGGGATAATTATTATTATTACCATATCTGTGGTTTTAGCAGTGAGGAGCATTAGAAAAAACAAATGCAATTGTTCGACATGCACTAAGAAATGTATTAAGAGAAAATAGTTATAAGCCCTAGAAATAGGGCTTTTATTTATTTGAAAGGAATATCAATAGTGCTAAAAAACAGGTATTGAATAATTAATTCCAGTACTCTTTGTTAGTTTAAATAAACTAACAAAAAAAGAAAACCATATTTAATGATTTTCTTAAATCGTAAGTAAATAGTTGTTTGTTAGTTTATTTAAACTAACAAATATTTAAGTATTAAGCCTTCATTAAGGGAATAAACCTCTGTAAATATAGTATTTACTAGTCTATTCCATAAACATTTAAAAGATAATCATCATAATTCATTCTTCTATCGATTATTCCATCTTCAGTAATCTCTATTATTCTATTAGCTATAGTAGATATAAATTGATGGTCATGAGAAACAAATATTAATTCACTCTTATAAGAAGTTAAAGAATTATTTAAAGCAGTAATTGATTCCAAATCTAGATGGTTAGTAGGATCATCTAATAACAATAAATTAGGTGCTTCAAGCATTGATTTTGAAAGCATACATCTAGCTTTCTCTCCTCCACTTAATACATTAACTTGTTTTAAAGCTTCTTCTCCAGAGAAAAGCATTCTTCCGAGGAATCCTCTAATATATGACATATCATCTACATTAGAATAATTAGATAACCATTCACAAATACTTTCTTCTCCAGTAAAGTACTTTTGATTATCATTAGGTGCATATGAAGTAACGATCGTTTGACCTAATTGAATAGTACCTTCATCAGGTTCTACTTCTCCAATTATTAATCTTAATAATAATGTAGTAGCAATAGGATCACCAATTAAAGCAATTTTATCGCCTTTCATAATATTAAATGAAACATTATTTATAAGTTTAACATCATCTACAGTTTTAGATAAGTTTTCGACAAATAAAATTGACTTACCTGATTCTTTTTCTGGTTTAAATTCTATATATGGATACTTTCTAGTACTTGGTTGTATATCATCTAATGAAATTTTATCTAATGTTTTCTTTCTTGATGTTGCTTGTTTAGATTTAGAAGCATTTGCAGCAAATCTTGCTATAAAGTCTTCTAGTTCTTTCATCTTTTCTTCTTTTTTCTTATTAGCGTCTTTTAATTGTTTAGATATTAATTGACTTGACTCATACCAGAAATCATAGTTACCAGAGAATATTTTAATTTTTCCAAAGTCTACATCTGCGATATGTGTACATACTTTATTTAAGAAGTGTCTATCATGAGATACTACTATTACAGTTTTATCATAGTTAATTAAGAAACGTTCTAACCAAGCAATTGCTGCTAGGTCTAAATGGTTAGTAGGTTCATCTAATAACAATGTATCTGGATTACCAAATAGTGCTTGGCATAAAAGAACTTTTACTTTTATATCTCCACTTAATTCACTCATTAATTTATCATGTAATTCAGTATCAATACCTAGTCCATTTAATAAAGTAGCTGCATTACTTTCAGCATTCCATCCATCTAATTCAGCAAAGATTCCTTCTAATTCTCCGGCTTTAATACCATCTTCTTCATTAAAATCTTCTTTAGCATATAGAGCATCTTTTTCATGCATAATTTCAAATAATTTAGCATTTCCCATCATTACAGTTTCTAATACAGTCTTATCATCATAAGCAAAGTGATCCTGTTTTAATGTAAATAAGGTCTCATTAGGGTTCATTACTACATTCCCATCATTAGGTTCTAATTCTCCACTTAATACTCTAAGGAAAGTAGATTTACCAGCACCATTAGCACCTATTAAACCATAACAGTTTCCATCACTAAATTTTAAATTAACATTTTCATATAAAGTTCGTCCACCAAAGCGTACGGCTACATTGTTAGTTGCAATCATTTTTCTTACCTCCATCTATTAGACATCTTGAGCATTATAACATGAAAGAATATTTAAAACAAATCACAACAGCAATATAATTCTTTAATATAATAAAAAGGAGTAAACTCCTTTAATTTTCTTGTTTTAAATACTTAATTAACTTATTCTTTTTTATTAACAATATACAAGCAATAGAACATAAACTACTCATAACTAGCGAATATAACATCAATCCAAATAGCTTATCTAAAGTAAATATATATAAGTATTTACTATATTCAGTAGTATTAATCATAATCATATTAGTTATACCATATATTAATATAAAAGCCATTACTGTATCAATAAAAGTTAATATAATCGTTTCTAAAACATTAACTAATATTAATTGTTTAGAGTTATAACCTAAGCTATATAATATTGCTATATCTCTATTCTTACTTTTATAGTATTTTAAGTTTATTAATAAAAATATTATAGCTATAGCTAAAGCAAAAACTAGTGTTTTTATTATTCTAAATCGACTAACTGCTGTATAGGTATCATGTAGTTCACCATGTTTTAATGTATATTGTGATTGGACTTCATTATCTATAAACATTGATTCTATTTTATTATTAATTTCAGCATTATCTGGTTCTTTAGTTATTATCAATAGTTTATCTATGTTTTCTATTTTGTGGTCAGTTCCAAAATAAATATATATTGTATTAACAACATTTTTTTCATAATTTGTTTTATAAACGCCGCTTATTTTATAATCATATTTATTAATTCCATTATCGCCAAATGTACTTAGATTTATTTTATTATCCTTAATTAGATTATTTTCTTGGGCGTAATATAAATATATATCTGGTATTAATATTTCTTTATCATTAGTTGGATAACTTCCGTTAGTTATTTCAATTAAATCAGGATTATAATTGTTTTGTATATCTGAATCTATTGGTAGTTCTTTAGATGATATTTCAATTCTATTAATATTTCCTTTATATACTTCATTTACTTTTTCTGGTATGGCTTCCTCTTCAATGACGAACTTATACATTATCATTTCTTTATATGGTTCATCTAACTCTATTATTTTATCTACGCCTTCTATAGAAGTGATTTCCTGTGAGTTATATGCTTGATTATTAAATTCATTAATAACTATAGCATTCTTACTTATACCTGAGAAAAGCATTTTTTGTTTTTGTTCTTCATTATATTGTTGACCTGTAACTAGAATAATAAACATAACTATAATTAGCATTTGAAGAAGATGTCTAAAAGATATTCCTAATAATTGATGCTTAATATTTAATAAATTAAATCTTATCATTTGTTTAAATGTATGTTTAGTTTTACATGATGAAATTACTTCATTAGAAGTTATTTCATCATTATTTGTTTTATTTAATTTATGATTTTCTAAGGTTATTATAGTATCACATTTATCACTTACTCTATTATCATGCGTAACTATTATTATCACAACGTTTAGTGATTTTAATTTTATTAAGTAATCCATTAATTCAGCAGTATGTCTGTTATCTAAATTACCTGTTGGTTCATCGAATAATAAGTATTGAGGTTTATTAATCAAGGCTCTAGCTATCGCTACTCTTTGTTTTTCTCCTCCACTTAGTTCGTTAACATAAGATGTTTTTTTATTGCTTAGATCTAATGTTTCTAATAGTTCGTCTATTCTTTCATTTATATTTGTTTGATTTAAACTAGCAATTTTTAGATTTTCTAGAACACTATAATTATCATATAGTTTAAAGTCTTGATATACTAATTGTATTTTATTTGTTCTTAAATATTCATAATCATTAGCAGAACAATTACGCATATCATAATCATCTAATATATATTTTCCTTCATAATCATTATCTAAACCAAACAACATATGTAAAAGCGTAGATTTCCCACTTCCACTTTTTCCTATTATTCCATATATATGATTAGTCTTTTCTAATGTTAAATTGGCATGATCAAATATTATTTGTTCACCAAATTTTTTATTAATGTTTTCAAATTTTATCATAGTTGTTCTCCTAGCATTACTGTCATTAGTGTTTCTTTAAGTATTTGCTTAA
Organism: Erysipelotrichaceae bacterium; assembly: GCA_036639955.1. Lineage (GTDB taxonomy): Bacteria > Bacillota_I > Bacilli_A > Erysipelotrichales > Erysipelotrichaceae > JAVWHP01. Next base: position 23,143 of record JAVWHP010000012.1, on the reverse strand, counting down.
TTGTTTACTAGTTGTAGTAGCTCCTACAAATATAATAAACGATACATATATAATTATAATCATAAAGGCAACAAAACTAAATACTTTAATGCTGAATATAGTATGAATTATATCAAAATATTGAATCAATTCAGGCATAGCTAATAATGCTATTCTCCAACATATAAATAGACTAGCATAAGCTATTAATGTTGTGTGTATTGCTTGAATTAGTTCATTACAAACATTTACTATTAGCATATTATCTTTTGAATATCCTTGTGAAAATAAAATAGCAATGTTTCTTTTGATTTTTCTTATTTCATCAAATCTAATAAAAATGAATACTATGAAGCCAACTAGTCCATATAGAATAAGTTTTGTATAATAATTTTGTTTATCACTTTGTCTAAAGCCAGGTTTAGTATTTTTAGTATAGATTTTCATAGTGTTTTCTTTAAGCGAAGGGAACATACTATTTAGCTTTTCTTCAATCAATGGCACATTTTCTTTATCGTCTACTATTATTACAAGTGTCTTAATCCCAGTTCCTAATGCTTTAATATAACTTTCATAGTTTTTATAAATACCTTCTTTAACTACTAGTTTCTTTCCAGCATATTCAGCATTTAACAACTCTGTATAAGTCTTTTCTGGATACATTTCTTTTATTTGCTGAGTATTTTTCATTAGAGTTGGAACATATGCAGTATAAATAGTGTATTCTTCTAATAACTTATTTTCATACTCAGATGTATGTATTCCACTAATTGTATACTCGTTAATTCCTTTATTTGCACAATTAGAATCATTAGTAAATTCACATGTATTAATTTTAATTTTAGTATTTAGTAATTTTTCCTCTGTAGTTGATAATTTTTCAGCTAAATAGTAAGCATAAGTATCACTTATAACTACTTCATTACTATTATCCTTAGGTAATTTACCTATAGATAAATCTAATTCACCTTCTAGAAAATCATAATAATTTTTTCTAAGTTCATTACTCACTGAAATTCCTCTAAATTTTATTGGAATGGAGTTTGGTAGTCCTGCATATGTAGCGTATTTCTTAACCTTCATTGGTAAATCATTCTTTTTAATATACTCATTGCATACCTTATTATTTATATCAGTAGAAGTAAATCCAGTTACATCTGCTCCTCGTGAAAATAGTTCAACATTACTTACATGTTCTAATTTTTCTATTTCTTCGATATTCTTTTTAGAAAAACCTAACATATGCTGTTCGATATCAATCTTAGTTTCACCTTTCCCATCATTAAAGACGCTTATTCCAGAATATAATCCTATTTCAATTACATTTTCATCAAATTTTGAATTTACTGTATTGTTATCCATCAATTCATCATTTTGTATAACAAAAAATGTAATTAAAAGAATTATGATCGCAATCTTTAATATGTTTGGAATTATATTTTTAACATAGTTTCTTTTAAAGTTAACTAATATGTATTTCAAGAAATTATACTTCTTTTTATTTATGTTTGCTTCGTATTTAGTTTCTTCCTCATTTGTAAATTCGCTAACTAATTTTTTATTTTCGATATTTATTAATGTGTCACACTTATTTAGTAAATCCATATTATGACTTACTAAAATAATTGTTACTCCTTGGTTCTTAATCACTTCTAATTGTTTTACCAATTCTATTATTAAACTTTCATCTAGATTAGCTGTTGGTTCATCTAACAATAAATATTTAGGTTGGTGCATTAATGCTCTAGCAATAGCTACTCTTTGTTTTTCACCACCACTTATAGATCTTACTCTTTTAGCTAAAATAGATTCTAAATTCATAGCTTCTATAATTTGTGCATAGTATTCATTCTTAACTTCTTTATTAATTGACAAATTTATATTTTCTTTAACACTTAATTCTTCAATTAGATTATAGTCTTGAAAAACAAGTTGTATAGTATCACTTCTCAGTTTAGACCAATCAACCTTCTTGCTACTTATTCCATCAATTATGTATTCACCATCGAAATTATTATCTAGTCCAAAAAGTATATGTAATAGTGTTGTCTTTCCTGTTCCACTTTCCCCACCAATACCATATATATGACCTTCTTTACTAAATTCAAAATTTGCGTTTTCAATTATACTTTCCTTGTATTTTTTAGATATGTTTTTTAATTGTAACATTTTTTTCTCCTTTAATTCAGTAAAACGTTTTGCTTACTATCAGTTACGTATAAATCTCACAGTTGATACTTCTAACATCATTTTCATTTTGGTTTTTTATTTAATCTTCTTAGTATATTTCAATTATATAGGTTCGTTACATTAATGTCAATTACTATTAAATATAATAAAAACATTATCATATTTAAATGATAATGTCTTAATTTCAATCTAATAATATTATATTTTTCTTAATATGACATAAGTATAATAAAATATAACATATTAATTTCATATATATAATAATATAAAATTAGCTATATAGGATTAATAATTTAATTCTAACGTTAATAAAATTGAGTATTAATCTACAATAGGTTTACATACTATTTCATCTATTTTAGTAAGTAATATTTTTGCTGAATACATAGGTCTTAATATTAAAGCTGTATCTAGACCATGAGAACTTCCTCCCATTACCACAACTTGTTCATTAACATTAATTTCACCAGCATCAGCTGCCATAGCTGCAATTTCTACACAAACTTTAGTACCCTGTGAAAACATTCTTAAAGTATTAGCAATTATTTCAATATCTGAAATACCACCATACTTTTTAGATATACCTCTTTGAGCACCTGATAATGCATGTGCTGCACATACTAAATGATAACCATTAGCCTTAATAGCATCACGCTTATCATCAGCTAATTCACATGCATTATCAAGTTTAGATCCATATGCAGTAGTAACAAAGACAATATTTAGATTAGTATCCTTAGGAATAAAATCCACTACATACCCAGAAGTAGTAGCTATAACTAAAGTTTTAATATTACGATCTATAGCAGTTCTAATACCTAATTCAATAGTTTGTTGAGTGTTTTCCACACCCTCTTTTATAAAATACATTAAACAACCTTCTTTCTTAATAATTTAATAGTTATAATACATGTTACTATAAATAACATTATAATACCTATTACTTTAAATGCAGTCATATCCATATAGAATTTTTCTATCAGTAATAAACTGTCTAGATTATAACTAAGTAACACTGATAAACTATTATTTAAAAAATGTAAAAGCATAGCTGGGATAATAGATCCACTTTTAATTACTAAATAACAAGCAAACATTCCTACCATTGTAGTAGGTATCAGCTTAATTAGACTCATATGATATAAACCAAATAATAAACCAACTACTACAATAGCTAATTTTAAATTCTTTTTCTTAAATGCTGATAATACAAAACCTCTAAAGAAGAATTCTTCACAAATAGCTGGGCATACTCCAACTAATAGAAAACTCATTAGTGCTGTTTTAGGCATTAGATTAACTACTCCTTCAGCATTAGCTCCAAAGCTAGGAAACCATTGAAGTAATGTAGTATTAATAAGTAATGTAATAGGATATAAACCTATAAATAATAAAATAGAAGCTAATATAGATTTAACATTACATTTATATAACTTAAAAGTCTTTCTAATATCACACTTCAAATAAATTACAGCCCCAATCGCAATACTAATTATACCTACCTGAGTAAGGAACACCCCAATTGCACCTAACCTAGTCTGTACAAATGTTCCTACGAATACTAGAAGTAGGAAAGCGATCGAAACAATCATCATAGTATCTCCCATTGTAGGAGTATCCTTCTTTAATATACTATCTCTTTTATCAAATAAAGAGAAAGTATTACTATTAGAAAATAATATATCTTCACTATTAAATAACTTAGACAATATATATACTGCTATAAAAGCAAATACAATATTACTAAATAAACAAATACTAATATTAACTAAATTATACTTCATCATTAAAGCATCTTGAATTAATAAAGAAACATTAAGGACTGGAATAGCCGCAGTATAACCATTAAGCACTATACTACCGTTCATTGTGAGCATCGAAGGAATCATAACTAATATCATAAAAGGAGTTAAATAGTTATTAGCTTCTTTAAATGATCTAGCAAATATACAAACACACATAACAGCAGCACTAATAAATAATGCGAATACACATACACATAATAAAGTAATAAATAAACCAGGTAACATACTAACTATATTTACATTTATATTTTGTGTTGCTGCACCCATCTGCTGTAATAAGAAAGCACCCGTCGCTAACATAGAAACATAATTTAGAATACCAGTAATAACTGCTATTAAAGCTACTGCTAAAAACTTACCTGTAATTAATTCAATATTACTAATAGGTAAAGTTAATAATGTTTCTAATGTACCACGTTCTTTTTCACCTGAAGTAACATCAATTGCTGGATACATTGCACCCATCATAATCATCATAATTAGTATCATAGGTAATATACTACCAAGCACTTTACCTACCATTGATTCATCATTAGCAATATTTACTGCATCAATAATTATAGGTTCTAAAATACTATCAGCATCAAAACCTTGTTCTACTAAACTCTGTTCTACTAATAAAGCTTTATACTTATCTAAACAATCACCTACACTACTAACAAATAAATTAGTTTTATTACCACTAGCATCTGCATAAATAGTATACTTATTATTATCAATATCTAAATATAAATTAATCCTATTATCATTTATATCTTTTTTATAATCAGTAGTAACTATAAAAGAATAAGAAGATTCTTTATCAGTTTTAAATGTATCTACAATTTGTTTATTTGGTAGTTCTTTTACTCCAACTAATATTGGTGTTTCTTTATCTGTTGATTGTAAACTTATTCCTATTTGTGTTCCAGCTATAATCATAATTGGATATAATAATAATGGTATAAATATCATTATAGCTAATGTTTTCTTATCTCTTAATATTTCTAATACTTCTTTTTTAAATACAGAAAGGATACTTTTAATTTTCATTTTCATTATCCTCCTCAATTAATTTAAAGAATGTATCTCTTAAATTATTAGTGTTTGTTTGCTTTTGTAACTCAGTTGGTGTTCCGTTAGCTATTATTTCTCCATTATGAATCATATAAATTTTATCACATAGTATTTGTGCTTCTTCCATATAATGTGTTGAATAAATAACAGTTTTACCTAATTTTTTTTCATTCTTCATAAAGTCTATAATAGATTTAGAACTTAGTACATCTAAACCTAACGTAGGTTCGTCAAAGATATATATCTTAGGATCATGAATTAAACAACGTGCAATATTTATTCTTTGCATTTGTCCAGTTGATAATCTTTCAATTCTATTATCTTTGAATTCTTCCATATTTAAGGTCTTAATTATACTGTTTGTTCTTTCTTCTATTTGTTGTTTAGTTAAGCCATATATTTCCCCAAACGTTCTTAGTAGTTCAATCGGTGTTAGTCTTGCATATAGTTTAGTATTTCCTGATAAATATCCAATTTTCATTTTATATTCATCATTATTCTTTTCACAAGTTAAGCCATCTATTTCTACATAACCAGTAGTTGAACTCATTATCCCTGCCATCATTCTTAATAATGTTGTTTTACCAGCTCCATTAGGACCTAGTATTCCTACAATTTCTCCACTATTAGCTTCTAGTGTTATATCATTACAAGCTAAAAACTCTTCTTTAATTGTTTTAGAAGCAAATTTCTTTTTAGAATCATTCTTAATGTTTCTAATAAACTTCTTACCTATATGTTCTACTTTTATCATAAACTACCACCTCTCTTTACTCCATATTATTAATTATTCCTATACCTTGTAACCTATTATTTATTCCTTCTTAAGTTTTCTAAATACATAGCAACTACTGTTATATCACTAGGATTAACTCCACTAATTCTAGAAGCCTGTCCCATAGTTTCAGGTCTAACTTTAGTAAGCTTTTGTCTAGCTTCTATAGATAAGTGAGCAATATCTTCATAATTAATATCTAATGGAAGAACTTGTTGTTCTAATGATTTTAAATGCTCTGCATCTCTTCTAGCTTTTTTTATATAACCAGCATACTTAACTTCTATTTCAATAGATTTAGCAATTTGTTCATCTATAGTAATATTAGTATAAGATTCTATATCCTTCAAAGTTACATTAGGTCGCTTTAATAATTCTAAAGCACTTATACCTTCATTCAATTTCTCTGATCCGATTTCTAATAAATAATCATTGATATCAGATTTAGGTGTAAATCGGATATTAGAAAGTTGTTCTTTAAGTGAAGTAATTGTTGATTCTTTAGTTATATATTGGTCATAGTCTGATTGTTTTAATAGACCTACTTTATGACCATATTCACTTAGTCTAGCATCAGCATTATCATGTCTTAATAGTAATCTAAATTCTGCTCTAGAAGTTAATAAACGATATGGTTCTAATGTTCCTTTAGTAGCTAAATCATCTATCATTACACCTATATAGGCTTCATCTCTTCTTAATATTAAAGGATCTTTATTTTGGTTTTTTAATGAGGCATTAATTCCTGCTATTAAACCTTGAGCTGCTGCTTCTTCATAACCACTAGTTCCATTTACTTGTCCTGCTGTAAATAGATTTTCTACTATTTTAGATTCTAAACTCTTTTTCATTTGTAAAGGATCTATAGCATCATACTCAATAGCATATGCATACTTGATTACTTTAGCATTTTCTAACCCTGGTAGAGAGTGTAACATTTGATCTTGTATATCATGAGGCATAGAAGTAGAGAATCCTTGAACATAAGTTGTATTCATGCTTAATGATTCTGGTTCTAAAAATAATTGATGTCTTTCTTTATCTGCAAACCTTACTAGTTTATCTTCTATACTTGGGCAGTAACGTGGTCCTACTCCTTTAACTAGTCCTGAATACATAGCACTCTTTGTTAAGTTATCATGGATTATTTTATGAGTTAAAGGTGCTGTATATGTTAAGTAGCAAGGTACTTGATCCTTGAATTTTCTTATTTCTTCTGGTTTAGTACGATAAGAGAAACTTATAAATTCATCTGTTCCAGGTTGTAATGAAGTTTTACTAAAATCGATAGAAGCTGTTTCTACTCTTGCTGGAGTTCCTGTTTTTAATCTAAATGTTTTTATTCCACAATCTCTTAATGTTTGAGATAGTGTTTCTGTCGTTGGTTCTTCATCAGGTCCTCCAGGAGTTGCACTATGTCCTACCATTATAGAGCCCGCCATAAAAGTACCTGTTGTTAAAATTACTGTTTTAGCTAAAACTGTAGTTCCATCAGCTAATTTAACTCCTAATATTTTATTATTTTCTACTAGCACTTCCATAACCATAGCTTCAATAACTTCTAAGTTTTCTTGTTCGTTTAGAATTTTCTGCATATAATTACGATATTCAATCTTATCAGATTGAACTCTAAGACACTGTACTCCAGGTCCTTTAGTAGTATTAAGCATCTTAAATTGAAGTGCAGTTAAATCAGCTGCTCTTCCCATTTCACCACCTAATGCATCTATTTCTCTAACTACTATACCCTTAGCAGGTCCTCCTACACTTGGATTACAAGGCATTGAACCTATATATTCTTTATGGATTGAATACAGAATAGTTTTTTGTTTCATACGTGCACTTGCTAATGCCGCTTCTATTCCTGCATGTCCTCCTCCTATTACTATTACATCTATCATAAGCATTCTCCTAACATTCCTTACTATTATAACAAAAAAAAGATAATAATTCTTGTTTTTCTTATTTAATTAGTTAACCTCATTATATAAAAAAATAGTCCTTAGACTATTCTTTAGTACTATCTTTAATTGTATCTGAATTCAATTCTTTCTTAATTTCATCTTTTTCTACTTTAAGACATCTTCTCATAGCTACTATATAATAAATAGCTGCTGTAAAAAAACATAAAGCTATTACTGACCACATTTGTCCTTCTACTAAACCAAGAGCGAAGAAACCTATTGCCATTACAAAACATAGAATAGCCATTGTTTTATTACCTTTATAATTATAATTCATTTTTAAACTTCCTTTCCTTATATACATCTTGAATGATATTAAGAAGTACGCTAAAGCCTCCAAGCATAATAAATGCTCCGAATACAATAAAGATAATATTTGCTAGGTCTAAACCATCACGTACAGCAATGCCTATTGGAGCTATAACGATAGCTATTCCAAATATAATAAGTATTATTGAACGTCTAATTAGTATCTTATTTTCTTTATTCATATTACACCTCTAATGTCTTATTTATTATAACAAATATTCATCTACAATTATAGTACTTTTAATTGTTTTTAAAATAAGAATAAGCTTGTACAAGACATGCACATATAGGAAATATAACCCAACCTGGATGCCATAAATTTAATGTGAATCCTATTAATAAATAAATCATAGCAGCTATTGGCATAACTATTGCCATTAAGCTTTCACTTGAACTCTTTGTTACTGCTTTTTCATTAGGGTTTGCTTCTTCATATTCTTTTATAAATGAAGAATACTGGATACCATAATATACCATAATCATTACTGCCACTCCAATAAATCCCATAAGTATTACGCCAGCTAATGTATCATTAAACATTTTAACTATGTCCATTGGAACATTAATTAACTTGAATTGATCTAAATCACATACTAAATTAGTTATTGATAATCCAATAAATATAATAGCTAATGCTTTTGATATACCTTTATTGAATAAGTGCTTAAAATCTAAGAATTCTTGATTCAAATATAGTGCTCCAGCTTCACTACCATTATATTGAACATTTTCCATTCCATAATATGTTAGCACGCATACTCCAGATCCTACTAATAAGAAGAATACTGATGGAGCAACATGGGCAATTGCAGGAATTGCATCTAAAGCAATAACAGTTATTATAGATAAAAATATTAATCCAATTCCTGTTATCATTGCTTTATTAAATTTTTGTTTAAACATTTTGTATTCTGGTGTATTATGTTTATTTGCGAATATTGTTTTTGATTCATCAATGTTATTTATGCCCAATTCTTCTTTAATTTCTTCTATGTTTCCAAATTTTGAAATAACTAGAGCAAACGCTTCGTCTTCACTTTTGCCTTCATTAATTAGTTCTTCATATTGTTCTTTCATATTTTCTAATATATTTTCTTTTAGTTTTCTTACCTCTTTGTTATTAGGTAGAATTGCAAACATGTTATTAACATACATAGTTATTTTTTCCATTACTTTTCCCTCTTCTTATATGTAAAATCATCTATTAATATTTTTGTTTCTTTCCATTCTTGACATTTTAAATCATAATACTTTTTTCCTTCTTCTGTTATTCTATAGTAGGTTCTTCTTTTACCTAATGTTGCTTCTCCATAATAGGAATCAACATAATCATTTTTTTCTAATCGATTAAAGGCTGAATATAATGTTGTTTCTTTAATTATATATACGCCTTTAGAACGCACTTCTATTTCTTTAGAAATTTCATAACCATAAGAATTTTTAGTAAGAAGAATAGCTAATATTATTATATCATTGTAACCGCGTATTACATCAGAACTAATCATATTATTTCTCCTTCCATCTACTACGTCTATCGTAGTAACAAGATTATAGCACAACTACTACGACAGGTAAAGTACTTTTTATAAAAAAAAGAAAATGCTAATATAGCATTTTCGTAAGGGAAAGTTTTACTAATTTAATTATATTCTATATAGGCTAGGACATCTATATATCTTTTGCATATAAATATGCTCCATAGGTTGGTTCATGTAATGGTTCATGAATATTACATTTAAACCTTATATTGGCTTTAAAACTAGGTAATATGTAGGCACTTGCTTTCCATACTCCTCCAAAGTAACTAATTTCTATTTCTGTATCTATGTAATACTTACTTAAAGCATTACATAGATTAGCTAATTCAACTCCAGCTTCTTCATAGATTTTAATTGCTTCTTCATCTTTTTGTTGAGCAGCCCCATATGCAATCTTTGCTAGATCTGCTATTTTACTTCTTTCATTATTTAATGTTACTGCTACATAGCTTATAATATCGCAGTCATTTTTTAATGAACATTCTTCTTTTACTAAATCATATATTATAGATTTAGGTAGGCGTCCATCGCATTGTTTAGTGAAAACATTTAATAGTTTTTTAGCTATCCAATAGGCACTTCCTTCATCTCCTAGTAGGTGGCCAAAGCCACCGCTTCGATATGATTTATTATGGGATCTACCTAGGGCGATAGATCCGGTTCCGGAAATGATGCAGATGCCATCATTTTCGGATAGGGAGGCATTAAGAGCGATGTCTACATCACTCTTAATGATGTATGAGTAATTAGTTATGATAGAAGATAGAGCTTGTTCAATATTATTACGAACAGATAACTCTTGACCATAGCCAGCAATACCAAAACATACCCTAACATTATTAGTACTAATATTATTAGAGTTAAGAAGATGCATAACTCCAGCGTTTAATAATTTAGCACAACCTGAATAAGTAACCATTAGATAATGACAAGTACCTAAAAGGTATGAATCAATAAGGTTAGAAGATTGATCATAGAGATCAAATTTAGTTTTAGTACCACCACCATCTACACCAATATAATACATATAATATATCCCTTCTATTCTATTTAAACTTTACGTAAACAGAACTTTTGCCAAGCATCAATCGTATCAATTAAAAATAATTCTTCAGAACTAATATGCCCAACAACATTAGACATACCAGAGTTAACCATATCCTGTTTAGCTATTTGAAGTTCACCCGCATAATGACCATAAAGCGAACTCTCTATAATAACATCACCACGTTTAATAAGTTCAGGAGCATTAAACAATTCAAATTTATGACCCTTATACTTAACTCTACTCTGAGTAGATCTAATAAAATAAGCACTAGTATCACCACGATTAAAATGCAGTTCATCAAACATAATACTCTCTTCAATACTAGGAACATCAACATCCATAACTACATCTAATGTTAACATAGAAAGACTAACATTAGCAATACTAGACAATTCATCATCACTAGGATAACAATTAGAAATGATAATATCATCAATAACACCAAGTGACAATAAATGCTGAAGCTGAACATGTAAAGGAAGAGAACGATGCATCTCTAAAGTAGGAAGACCTTCCTTAACCGGCCAAGGACCAAAACTACCATTAACCTGAGAAGTAATAAAACAAGCAGTCCTTAAACCATAAGCATTAAAACGAGCAGTACAACTAAGAAAATGATCTAAAGTTAAACCACTATAATTATGAGGATAAAAATTATGACAAGCCCTCAAATTATATTTGTTAGGCTTATAATTCATAATAGTATCGACATAATTAGTATCATTACTCATGTTAATTTCGATACTAAGGTTATAAGGATTAAAAGTCATAAGAGACTCCTCATTACCACTAAAACCCATATCTAAACGAATACCATCAGCACCTATATCATTAAAATAAGTTAAATCTTGATAAGAGATTCCTAAATCTTTAAATACTTTAGGACTAACATCAAGGATTACTTCAAAACCTTTAGATTTAGCATAAGCATTAATTTCACTAAAAGAATCTTTTATATGTTGTGGTTCATCATTAACAGATAATAAACAAGAAAATATTCGAGAGAACCCTGCTTTACTAGCACGATCAATATAATCTAATATATCAGTCTTTGAAGATTTATCTGGATAAATACTAATTCCTAATTTTCTCATATGACCTCCTTATGTCTTATATGACAAATAGGTCTTGTCATAAGACAAGACCTAATAGTTATTCTTCTTGGCCTTGTTCTTCTGCTAGAAGTTTTTTATCATAAATCATTACAAATGGGTAGTAAATTATAACAGATACTATAATTAATATAATACTAAGTATTACTGCTCTAAAGTCTCCTCCAGTTGCTAAGTATGCTCCAATTGGACCAGGAAGTGTCCAAGGTGCAGTTACTATAACTCTATTAACTAAACCAGCTACAGTAGCAAACCATGCAATAATTGCACATACTACTGGAGTTACTATAAATGGAATAATTAAGATTGGGTTTAATACAATAGGAGTACCAAATATTAATGGTTCATTAATATTAAATACTGCTGGAGCAAAAGCTGTTTTACCTAAAGAACTAGCATATTTACTCTTAGTTTTAAATGCTAATAGTATAGCTAAACCAATTGTACATCCAGCTCCACCTATCCAAATAAACCATTGGAAGAAAGGTTCTGCTGCTATTGCTGGTAATTCTGTTCCTGATGTTCCAGCTGCTGAAGCAGCTGTATTTAAATCTAATAGTTGTAACCAAATAGGTCTTGCAAGTGATCCAATAATTGAAGCACCATGAATACCAAATGACCAGAAACCAGTAATTAAGAACACTAATAATAATACACTTGGTAATGTATCAGCTGCACTAACTAAAGGACTAATAATCTTTGATACTGTAGTATGCCAATTAAATCCAATAAAGTAAGTTACTGTAGCCATTAATACTATTACTACTAGAGTAGTAGTTAATGCTTCAAATGAACGTGCTACTGAAGCTGGTACTTGTTCTGGCATTGTAATTTTAAATTTAGATTTATCTGTCATTCTAAATATTTCAACTGCTAATATAGAAGTAATAATTCCTACGAACATACCACCTCCACCTAGATTAGCCATTGGTAATACGAATCCTGCTACACCAGCATTAGCTGCTGCTGGAACATTAATTGGTACCATTGTTAGCATAAATGCTATAGTTGAAATGATACCTCCTGATAAACCATCTAACTTATAGCTTTTTGCTAAGCTATAACCGATTCCGAATGTAGCATATATTGTCATAATATACATTGTCATTCGGTATGGTAATAAGATTGTTGCTGCATTAGTTTTTAAGAACACACTAATACCCCAGTCTGTTGGTAATGGTGGGTTTGCGATAATTAGGAAGAATGATCCTACAATAATAAGTGGCAATGTTGCAATAATACCATCTCTTACAGCTCTTAAGTGTCGCTGATTAGCTAACTTATTCATTGGTCCTGAGAGTTTGGTATCAAGGAATGCCGTAAATTTTTCTAACATAATTTGTCTCCTCTATACGTTTATACGTCTATAAATCTTGTTGCTTATCTAATATTAAGCTTTGGCCAATACTTAATATTATAGCTAAATTAATCAATTATATACTTACATATATAATTGTAGGTACAACCAACTATAGGTTATCATGCCAATTAGTAAGGCAAAGCCTATAAATGTATACCAGAACTTCTTTGTTAATCCTTCTTTACTTTCTATAAAACATCTTGAATATGCTAATGCTAATGATATAGCTATTGAGCTAATTAAGACGCATGGTAATTTATAATCTATTCCCATAATATATAGTATATATGGTATAATTCCTGCACTTATGAATCCTGCCATACCTATTAGTATGGCGCTTTTAAATCCAAAGCTTGGTAGTATTGGTTCTTTCTTTTTAGCTACTGCGTGGTATTTCATTTTAGTTTCCTCCCCATGGGTTTGGTGTGATATTTCCTAGTATTACTGAGTGTTTTGCTCCAGTTGCTAGTTTTATATTACTACTGTTTCCATGTAGTGTTTCATTTCCTAATATTACAAATGCTATTGCTTCTTTAGAGTCACTTGAATATCCTGCTTCTTCTTGTGTTATTACTTCGATATCTTCTAGTTCTTCTTTTATATAGTTTAGTAGTGTTGTGTTATGTGCTCCTCCACCACCGATTATAACTGTATCTATTGTATGTCTATTCATTATAAACATCTTATAGTTTAGTGTTATTGTTAGTGCTGTGAACTTTGTTAATGTTGTTATAATATCTTCTTTGTTATATTTCTTATATTCTTTTATTAGTGGGGTAATGTATTGTTTTCCGAACATTTCTCTTCCGGTTGTTTTTGGTGGTATCTTATTTATATATGGGTTACTTAATAGCTTTTGTAATAGTTCTTCTATTACTTGGCCTTTTGCTGCTGTTTCTCCGGATTTATCATAGTTCTTATTGTATAGTTGTTTCATTGCTTCATCTATCATCATATTACCTGGTCCTGTATCAAATGCGTATGCATCTTCTATTGTACCTTTAGCTGGAAGGATTGTTACATTTCCGATTCCCCCAATATTTTGTAATACTGTTGTCTTATCTTTTTTATTGTATAGGATATATTCACTATAGGGGACCATAGGTGCTCCTTCTCCTTTAGCTACGATGTCCATTACTCTAAAGTTACTTATTACTTTAGTATGGTGATCATAAGCTAGGATGGCTGGTTCTCCTATTTGTAATGTACTTGCAGCATATTTATTATTAGCGTGAGGTAAATGATAAATAGTTTGTCCATGTGTTGCTATAAAATCTATTCTTTTATCAAACTGAGTTTCTTCTAAAAGTATTGTAACCGCTTTACTGAAGGCTTTACCTAATTCAAAGTTTAATGAACATATAGTTTGTACATCACTAGCATTAATATCACATGATACTTTTATTTTCTCCACTAAATCGTTGCTATAAGGAACTGTTACAAATCCTAATTGCTCCACGCTTGTAGTTTCTTTACTTCCTGTTATTTCGCATAGTACTGCGTCTATTCCATCTAAACTTGTTCCTGACATTAATCCGATTGCGTACATATGTACACCTTCTTTCTATTTATTAGTTTCTTTTAGGGTATGTATTGTTTTTGATACATTTCCTATGTTTGTTTCTAATACTTCATTGGCTTTTGTTGCGTTAATGTTAGCTAATAGCATGATGATTGCTACTTTAACATTATTGTTACTTTCTTTTAAGGCAGTGATTGCTGCTTCTCTTGTTGCTTTAGTGCTTGTCATTATTATTTGTAGTGCTCTTTCGATTAGTTTTTCATTGGTTGGTTTTAGGTCGACCATTAGGTTTCCATAAACTTTACCTTTTTTTATCATTAGTGTTGTTGATAACATATTTAATACTAATTTTTGGGCTGTTCCGGCTTTCATTCTAGTAGATCCACATATTACTTCAGGTCCTACTAGTACTTCGATTGGATAACGTGCATAGTTTGAGATTTTTCCTTTGTTAACACAGCATAGGGCAATAGTTACACATCCGATTTCATTAGCATACTTTAAGCCACCGATTACAAATGGAGTTCGACCTGAGGCTGCTATTCCACACACTATATCATTAGAATTTAGTTCAATATTGATTAAATCTTCTTTAGCTAATTGTTCACTGTCTTCAGCGCCTTCTTTAGCATTTTGTATGGCTTCAGTTCCTCCAGCTATTATACCTTGAACTAAAGTAGGTTCTACTCCATAAGTTGGCGGACATTCAGAAGCATCTAGTATTCCTAGACGTCCACTAGTTCCAGCACCAATATAAATTAAGCGACCACCTTTTAACATACTTAAGTTAGCAGCATCTACTGCTTCTCTGATAATGGGTAAGCATTTCTCCACACTATAGGCTACTTCTTTATCAGCATCATTAATAGTCTTTAACATATCAATGGTAGTCATTTCATCAATATGCATTGATTTAAGATTCAACTGTTCTGTATCTAAAACGTTTAAGTTAATTTCCATGTTATCACCTCTTAATAATTACATTATACATGATTGAAATACTATTTCAAGCATTTTTTTATTTTTTTGAAATATTTTTACGTAATTATACTTTTCTAATAACTATTATCCCCTCATATATAAAAAAAATGCACCCTAAGATGCATCAATGTTTATTCAAATTCCTTTATTGCATTACGTGTAATCAACAAAGTTTCCTTCGTATCATTAAAGTGATACTTAGCTACTCCAAAATATAACAAATCAGTTAACGCTAAGGATGCTATCCTTGATGATATTGCTCCCATTCTTAATTCTTTTTCTTCACTAGGTGTTCTCATAACTAAGTCTGCTATCTTACATAACTGATTTGTATTCAATTGTGTAATTGCTATAACTTTAGCTCCATTACTATGTGCCGCATTAGTTGCTGTAATAATTTCTTTAGTTTTTCCACTATAGCTTATTGCTATTGCTACATCATTTGGTTTCATATTAGCAGCATATGTTATTTGGATATGTGAATCACTTTGAAAGAATACAGAACGTCCAATTCTAGCTAGTTTTTGCATGATATCAAGACAGACTACACCAGAAGCACCAACACCAAATATAAATATACGATTAGCTTTTAGTAACCAGTCAACTGCTAGTTTTAGATCTGTTGCATTTAATAAATGATAAGTTTGTTCAATAGTTTTCATATTAGATGAATAAGCTTTTTTCATTACTATTTCAAAACTATCTTCTTCTTTGATGAATTCATCAAAGTCTAGGGATTCACTTTGTTTACTTCTTGCTAGTTCTAATTTCATATCTGTAAAGCCTTTATAGCCAATCTTTTTAGCAAATCTTACAACAGCTGCCGCCGATGTATTTACTCGTTTTCCACATTGTTCAGCTGAATCATGTAGAATTTCTGTGGGATTATTTATTATATAATTAGCCAATCTTTTTTCTGTTTCTGTATATGCATTCATACTTTCCCTTATTCTAAATAAGCAACTCATAGCATTACCTCACTTTTTAGTATTATAACATGAATGAAATAGTATTTCATTACAATTCAAAATTTATTTCAAAAGAAATATAAACATAACTTACATATATAAATTATTTATAGCCTATCCAATATAAAAGGATGAGTAATTACTCATCCTTCCACATCTCTTTATCCTTAAATATACTCATTATCATTTTTAAATTATAACTACCTACAGCTATTAAGAATATTCCTAATAATATAAGTGGTACTAAAGGTCCTTTAGTAAATGCGTTATATATAAAGAAAGCTCCGATTAGTAGTAGCAGTATTGGTCCTATTAGGGCAGTACTTGCTTGGTACTTTTTCATCGTACGATACTTCCATTATTTATTTCTTTATCTAATGTTGCTACACATAGCTTACCATTATCATCAGCTGCTAGAATCATACCTTGAGATTCTACACCCCTTAGTTTAACCGTTTTTAGGTTAGTTACAACTATTACTTGTTTACCTACCATTTGAGTTGGTTCATAATCAGCTGCTATTCCACTTACAATTTGTCTAGTTTCAGTTCCTATATTAATTTGAGAAACCAATAATTTATCAGCTTTAGGATGTTTTTCACATGATATAACAGTTCCTACCTTCATTTCAAGTTTAGTAAAGTCTTCAAATTCTATTAGGTTGGTAGCTTCAGCCACTTCAGTTTCACTATTCTTTGAAAGTTCTTCTAATAAGGCTTCTCCATCAATTCTAGCAAATAATATTTCTGGCTTATCTACTACTTTATTGTTTAGTTCTAATTGACCAAATTCACCTAAACTATCGAAACTCGTTTGTTTAGTATTTAGTTGTTCAAATATTTTATCAGCAGTTTCAGGCATAAATGAATGTAGAAGCACAGCACTTACTCTTATTCCTTCTAATAAATTATATAGGACTGTAGCTAAACGATCACTTTGTTCAGGATCTTTAGCTAATGACCAAGGAGTTGTTTCATCAATATACTTATTACAACGACGTAATAGTGTAAAGATTTCATCTATCGCATCCCCTACTTTATAATCATCCATCTTCTTAGTTACATTACTAGGAGTTGCGATGATTAAATCTTTTAGCTCTGTATCAAAGACGTCGTTGTTTATGTTAGGATTACTTACAACTCCGTCAAAGTATTTATTTGACATTGTAATAGTTCTATTAACTAGATTCCCTAATATATTTGCTAGATCTGAGTTAATACGTTCTATTACTAATTCCCAGGTAATACTTCCATCTTGAGCAAAAGGTACTTCATGTAAGCAGAAATAACGAACAGCATCTACACCAAATTGTTTTACTAATTCTTCAGCATATATAACATTACCTTTGGATTTTGACATTTTACCATCACCGAATAGAATCCATGGATGTCCAAATATTTTAGTAGGTAGTTCTTCTCCTAATGCCATTAACATTATAGGCCAATAAATAGTATGGAAACGTAGAATATCTTTTCCTATTATATGAACATCAGCAGGCCAATATTTTTTATATAAAGGATCTGATTTACCATCTAAATCAAAGCCTAAACCACTAATATAATTACTTAGAGCATCTATCCAAACATATACAACATGATTAGGATCGAAGTCGACAGGAATACCCCATTTAAATGAAGTACGAGATACACAAAGATCAGTTAACCCAGGTAATAAGAAGTTATTTAACATCTCATTTTTACGAGATTCAGGTTGAATAAAATCAGGATTATCCTTAATATGTTTAATTAAACGATCAGTATATTTAGATAAACTAAAGAAATAAGCTTCTTCTTTTGTTACCTTTACTGGTCTACCACAATCTGGACATTTACCATCTACTAATTGTGTTTCAGTCCAAAAACTTTCACAAGGTTGACAATACATACCTTCATAATAACCTTTATAAATATCTCCTTGATCATATAATCTTTTAAATATCTTTTGTACAGTCTTAACATGTGGTTCATCTGTAGTTCTAATAAATTTATCATAAGAAACATTCATTAAATCAAAGTTAGACTTTATATCAGCCGCTACATTATCAACAAATTTTTGTGGAGTAATGTTAGCTGCCATCGCCTTCTCCTCTATCTTTTGACCATGTTCATCAGTTCCAGTTTGGAAACGTACATCATAACCCTCAGCTCTTTTATAACGAGCAATTGCGTCTGATAAAATAATCTCATAAGTATTACCTATATGAGGTTTTCCTGAAGTATAAGCTATAGCTGTTGTTAAATAAAATTTTCCTTTATTTTCCATAATATATTTCCTCCTGTATAATTCATATTGTATAAAAAAAACTTTCGAAAGGACGAAAGTTTCGTGGTACCACCTTAGTTTGTGTATAAAACACCTCATCATTAACGCAGAATCACGATCCTCTTTAACTATTTAAAAGGACAGTTCAAGGTCCATCTTCATATTACTTAGCACACTAATTTTCACCTAACATTAGTTCTCTATAGATTTAAGTAATACTACTATTCCTATCTTTACTTTTACCTTACTAGTATACAGAATAATCACTAATTTAGCAACTATATCTGTATAATGTTTGATATAAGTCTTATAATGTTACCTTTATATGATGCTTATAAGTTCTTTCATACCAATTATATTTAAATAAGTAAAAGACTAATTCAATGTGAGTTTTATTTAACATTATAAATAACATATTTATAAGTATATAAGCTATAAGATAATCTATTCCAAAGCCTAAGTATATAACAACATATATTAAATTATTAAAAACATTAGAACTTAATAATTCTTTATATGGAATGCATTGTTGATTCTTTAATAGATATAAATTATTAGTATGCATTCCATAGTTACTACCATAGTAATATAAACTATAGAATGGTAATATTATAGTTATCATTATAAAAAAGATTAGGTACATTACATTTGAACTAATATAGAATAATTGATAAGGTATATAATTACTTACTACTAATAGTATTAGATCTATATATATTAATCCTGGTACACATACTAGAAGTATATTTTTTATATAACCATATAAATATAGTAATGAATAGTTCGTAGCTTTTTTATAGTTACTGCTTTTATAGTTACTTTGTGTTTCTGATATATGAAGTAATATCTTATCTTTTAATGTTATTGTATATTTCATAGAACACCTCTATATAATATACTACCCGGATTTTAATAGTTTAACTTAAATAGTCTATTTAATTTTATCTAGTTAGAAAAAAGAAATAAGTTTAGCTTATTTCTTTTTTATTAAGATACATTTTTCTACTAGGTGTTCTCCATCTAATGGGCATAAAGTTTTTCCTAGTTTTATTTTATTTGTTTCTTCTCTTGCAAAATTACTTCCAGCACTTATTTTGGATTTTGTTTCTCTTGCTATTGTTAATAGGTCATTCATATGGGCTTTAGTATTAATTGGAGTAAATACTTCTACACCATCACAGCCAGCAAGTATTATTCTTAACACTTCATCTTTTGTTAATTGTCTAAGTGGATGAGCAACAATTGCTATTCCACCACTAGCTTTAATAGTTGCTAGTACATCATCAAATTTAGGATATATACCTTTTACAAAGCATTCCTTACCTTCAGCAAAGAAATCTTTAACTAAGTTCTTAACACTCTGGTTAGACTTTTCACCTACTAAATAAGGTTGTAATATAGGTTCATTAGCATAATCAACATTTGACAATATTTGAAGAGCAATCTTTTCTGGTTGAATAGATTGGAAACGATTATTTTCCATTAATTGAACAACATTAACTTTTAAACCAGTAGCTTGTTCAAATAAACTAATTCTTCTTAAAGATAATGCTTTTTCTTTAGCTAAACTTTCATACTCTATTCTAGCAAAGCCTTCATAATTATAATCAATGTTATAACCTAAAATAGATATATTTTTACCATTATAATCAGTATCTATTTCTACTCCAGGTATATAATTTATATGATACATTTCAGCTAATCTCATTGCAGAGAAGTTAGCTTTAACACTATTTCTATCAGTAATAGATAAAGTTTTAATTCCCATTCTACTAGCCTTATAAATAAGTTCCTCAACATTAAACTGTCCATCTTCACTAAAATTTGAATGAACATGTAAATCAATCGTATTCTCTGCCATTTCTAAAACTTCAGGAAGCACTTCAATAGTAAACATTGGTATTTCAACATTTTCAATTTCAGTATCCTTAACTGTTATAACTTTAGTATTACATATATAATCGAAATAACTACGATGAGCTGAATCAAAATATATAAACAATCCTTCAATAACAAAGAATATTATAATACCTATAAAATTCAATAATAAGAATAAAGCTAATAAAGGAACAGCTTTACCTAACGTTTCTCTTAATATAATTTGTTTAGGACTAAGAGAACGATCATTAGAAGTAACTACTTTAAAATGATACATTTTCTTTCCAATAGTTTGACCATGCATTTTAATACATATAATAGAATTAGTAACTAAAATACTAGCTATAATAAGAACCTTAAAAACTATTGTTAAATAATCTATTAAAATATATTCTGGGAATATACCTACAAAAGTAAATAGTAATAAATATAACCAAATCGCAGTAGGAGTCAATATTATAACTAAATCACACATAAACGCTAAAAGACGATCACCAAATCTTTTATTCTGAATATTAGATTTAATTGCTTTAGGTTGTTTATTCACTTTTTGTTTTGAAACTTGCATAGACATTGTTTTTTCCATTTTTAACCTCAACTATTTTCTTCTACTTCATATTCAAGTAGATGCTTTTTTATTAATATGTAATCAATAACCGTTTGTAGTAAAGCTGATAAAATTAATATAAAGATTAGTTTAATAAAGATATCATTAGTAGTAATTAACTTTATACTGAGCATAACACTTATTGCTACAGCTAAAAGAGGTACTAAGATTTCTTTTTTAATACTAGATTGAGTTAAACGATATTGAGTATTACACTCAGGACATTTAAGATGTAAAGCACTATTTGAAAGTTTAAGTTTCATAGGATGCTTACATTTATCACAGTTCTTTACTTCAAACATTTTATCACCTACTTGAATATTATACTACATATTTTAATAGATTTGTAACAAATGTAATAATTACATATAATTAACATATTTATGTAATATAGTTGTTAGTATATTATAAAAAAAAGAGGTTCATATGAACCTCTACATATTTAGAAATCTATTTCATTTCCATAGTAACAACAAGTTAATAATTTTACCATCTCTTCTTGAGTTGGGATTCTAGGATTAGTTCCTGTACATGCATCACCTAAAGCAAGTTTAGCAATTTTATCTACTTTTCTTAGGAATTCTTCTTCGTTGATTCCGAATTCCTTAAGATCATTAGGGATTTCCATTTGTTTATTGTATTGTTTAATCTTTATACATAATTCATTAATTATTTCTGTGTCTGTTCCACTCATTCCTAAGAATTTTCCAATTGCTGCATATCTAGTTGTATCTGCTTTAGCATTGAATTTAATTACATATGGAAGATAAATTGCATTAGCACAACCATGTGGAATATGTCCTGTATCGAATGCTGCTCCTGTTTTGTGTGCCATAGAATGTACTATTCCTAATAGTGCATTAGAGAAGGCCATACCTGCCATACATTGAGCATAATGCATAGTTTCTCTTGCTTTATTATCACCAGCATAAGATGCTGGTAGATATTCAAATACTAATTTAATTGCTTCTAATGCTAATGGATCTGTAAAAGGTTGATGTATAGTACCTACATAAGCTTCAATAGCATGAGTAAGAGCATCCATACCAGTATGAGCTGTAAGTTGCTTAGGCATTGTTTCTGCTAATGAAGGATCTACAATGGCTACATCTGGTGTAATTTCAAAGTCAGCTAAAGGCCATTTAACTCCAGTAGAATAATCCGTAATAACTGAGAAAGCAGTTACCTCTGTTGCTGTACCTGAAGTACTAGGAATTGCCAAAAAGTGTGCTTTATTTCTAAGTTTAGGGAATGAGAAGGGAACTGTAATCTCTTCAAATGTTGATTCAGGATGTTCATAGAATACCCACATAGCTTTAGCAGCATCAATTGGGCTGCCTCCTCCCATCGCAATAATCCAATCAGGCTTAAACTCTAACATAGTTTTAGCACCAGCCATTACTGTTTCTACAGAAGGATCTGGTTCAACATTCTCAATCAATTGTACTTCAATATTAGCTTCCTTAAGATTTGCTAGAACCTTGTCTACAAATCCAAAGCGTCGCATGGAACCGCCTCCTAATACAAGAACGGCTTTCTTACCATCAAGCTGTTTTAAATAATCTAAAGCATTTTCTCCAAAATATAAGTCTCTTGGTAAAGTAAATCTTTGCATATATTTCTCCTTTAGCTTTTGAAAGCCCTTAACTACTTTTTAACTTTACTACATCTGGATAGATTCTTCAAGTTTATTAAGGATATTTATATACTTCACAAAGTTACACATATTTTTACATAAAAAAAGTTCATCCAATGGATGAACTAATTACCTGGCAATGTGCTATCTTCA
>JAVWHP010000011.1:0-42398 GCA_036639955.1 Erysipelotrichaceae bacterium | reverse complement strand
TAAATAAACATAAGCTAAACCTAATTAGGTTTAGCTTATTTATATATTATGCTATAATAATTAAGGTGATGAAAATGAAAATAAACTATCCTATATGGGTTAAAGATATTATTAATATCTTACATAGTAATGGTTATGAAGCTTACTTAGTAGGCGGTTGTGTAAGAGATAGTATATTAAATAAGATTATTAATGATTATGATATTACTACTAATGCTTTACCTAGTGATATGGTAGAGTTATTTAATAATGAGGGGTATACAGTAATACCTACTGGTATTGTTCATGGTACTGTAACGATTTTAAAATTTAAGCATAGTGTAGAGATTACTACATACAGAATAGATAATGAATATATTAATAATCGTAAGCCTAAGGCTGTAACGTTCACAAGTTCTCTCTACGAGGATTTAAAAAGAAGAGACTTTACTATTAATGCTATGGCCTACAATGACTCAGAAGGACTAATAGACCCCCTCAATGGACTAAGTGATCTAAATAACAAAATTATTAAAGCAGTAGGCAACCCAATACTACGCTTTAATGAAGATGCTTTAAGAATATTAAGATGTATAAGATTCTCTTGTACCCTAAACTTTAAAATAGATCGTTATACTTCTTTAGCTCTTACAAGTTCCTATTATCTTCTTAATAATATAGCTAAAGAAAGAATAAGAGATGAACTATGTAAAATACTATTAAGTGATCGTCCTAATCTTTTAATAACTTTAAAAGATTATAAATTATTAGAACTTATTATACCAGAATATACTATCACTATAGATTTTGACCAAAATAATAAATGGCATATCTACAATCTTTTTGATCATATGAATGTAGCTTTAAATGCTACTAAAGGTTTACCTCTTACTTGTAAGCTAGCTATTCTTTTACATGATTTAGGTAAACCATCTACTAAAACTACTGATGACAAACATATTTCTCATTTCTATAATCATGCTAATGTAAGTAGCAATATAGCTAAAAGAATTCTAAATGATTTAAAATTTGATAAAGATACAATTAATGAAGTATGTACTATTATAACTTATCATGATTATTATTTAAAAGTAGATCGTAGAGTACTTAGAAGATTCTTAAATAAGATTAATAATGATATTGAATTAGCTTATAAGATTATGAACACTCAAATAGCTGATGATAAAGCTAAGAATCTTAATTTAACAGAATCTAAAATAATGATATTAAATGATTGTAAATCTTTACTTCATGAAATGGAAAAAGATGAAGATATTATTAGTCTTAAAGATTTAGTAATCAATGGTAAAGATTTAATTAATTTAGGTTACAATGGTAAAAATATAGGTAATATTTTAGAATATCTTTTAAACCAAGTTATTAGAAACCCATCCTATAACAATACTGAAGACCTTATGAAACTTATTAAACTGAAAGAAGGAGAACCATGTCCCACAATACACCCATCCTTAGAACCTTAGATCTCTCATATTTGGATATTATTAAATATCCAAATATCACTATAATTGAACATTCTTTAACTTATATTAGTGGAAATAGTGGTACTGGTAAAACTACTCTATTAAAGCTTTTTAATGCTTTAATAGATCCCACTACTGGTACTATATATTATAAGAATGAAGATATATCTAATTTAGATACACTATTACTAAGAAAAGAAGTTATACTAGCAACTCAAACTCTATATTTATTTGATTTAAGTATTAAAGATAACTTTAATTCTTATTTCAAATATCGTGAGCTTGAGTTGCCTAGTATTGATACCATTAAATACTATTTAGATTTATGCTGTATTACCTTACCATTAGAAACCTTATGTACTAATCTTTCAGGTGGTGAAAAACAACGTGTCTTTATAGCAATAGCTCTAGCATTAAAACCAAAGGTTTTAATGCTAGATGAACCTACTAGTGCACTAGATTCTACCACTAGTAAAAAATTAATAAAGAATTTAAAAGGATATGCGAAAGATAAATTAACTCTAGTAGTTGTATCTCATGACACAAAGCTTCTGAAAGACTATGCTGATAATGAAATACATATAGAACGAGGTATCATATGAATAATGTTATAGAACTAAATATAATTCAATTTCTTATAGTATATTTATTATTAATCATAGTATTAGCTATAATGAAGAAAGCAAAAGTAAACCAAAGTAAACAAGTGCTGATAGCTAGTTTTAAGATGAGTATACAATTAGTATTAGCAGGATTTATATTAACTTATATATTTAAAGAGCCTAAACCGATATATGTTATTATATATTTAATATGTATGTGCAGCTTCGCAATACATCGTATAATAAGTAAGAATTCTAGTTTAAATACAAAATTTAAACATGTTATCAGCTATTGTTTCTTAGGTTCAACATTAACAATAGTAATATTCTTTATAACAATAATTGTAGGCACTAGTATATTTAATCCTATTTATACTATCCCGCTTAGTGGGATGATCATTGGTAATGCTATGAATGGAGTAACTATAGCACTTAAAACATTTAATGAATCATTACATGCCAATCATTTAAAAATAGATACATTGTTAGCTATTGGTGTTAGTCCTAAGAATGTTCTCCTCCCTTTCGTTAGCAGTTCTTTAGAAACAGCGTTATTACCTACTATGAATTCTATGCTCGGTATGGGAATCATCTCCCTTCCAGGTATGATGAGTGGCCAAATATTAGCTGGTACGCTCCCTATGACTGCTATTCTTTATCAAATAGCTATAATGATAGCTATAACTTGTGTAGTTACATTAACCGTCTTTAGTACCCTATATTTAGGCTATAGAACTCTATATAATAATAGAAATCAAATAACTATAAACTAAACACACCTCAATACTATTCCATAAATAAAGGATGTTAGCACTATTAGCTAACATCCTTTATTATTTCTTATATGTATCAAATATATTAGCTACATATTTTATTAATAGTTCATCTTGTCCATTCCATGATAATGAAGTAGATTTTTCAAACCCAATCCAGCCAATAGCTACATCTTTAAAGTCAAATTTACAATAAGCTATATTAGTAA
Source organism: Erysipelotrichaceae bacterium (assembly GCA_036639955.1). Lineage (GTDB taxonomy): Bacteria > Bacillota_I > Bacilli_A > Erysipelotrichales > Erysipelotrichaceae > JAVWHP01. Next base: position 39,354 of record JAVWHP010000011.1, on the reverse strand, counting down.
AAGCATTATCTTCACTTAAGAAGTAACTGTCTGCTTTTAATAGATACTGTAGATCCGCACTACTTACATCGCTTACTTGATAAGTCTTAGTTTTAGATTCATAACAACATTGGAAATGTCTTTCATCAAAGATCAATATTATACTCATCTTTTCTAAATTACCTATATTAGCAACTAAATTCATTATAAATTTTAGTTTTTCATGATAGCAATTTACATCGTTATCAATATCATTAAAACATTCTATAATAGTTGTTTCTAAAAGTTCTTTATTTTCATTGCTTAAACTATCATCAGATTCAATTTTACTTATAGCTGGTATATGGTCAATCATTTCTAATTTATCATCATATAATGTGTAAGTGCTTTTACCGTTACGTTTAGATTCATATAATGCTTTATCAGCATTTTTATATAATTTCTCATAACTCATATTATTTCCTTGATATAAAGCAACCCCTACACTACAAGTAATTTCATTTAAAGAATTATCTCCATCATTTATAGTACAAATTGTTTTAGCTTTCATTTCAACAATCTTTAAAGATCCATAGTTTTTCATAAACACTACGAATTCATCTCCACCAATTCTTCCGATGTAATCACTATTCTTAAATAAATAAGCTATTCCTTCACTTATCTTAGCTAAGATATGATCTCCATACTGATGACCAAAACTATCATTAATATTCTTAAAGTTATCTACATCTATAATCATAAACGCATGTTCTCCATTTTTACCTTCATTATTTAAATAAGTAGCTACTTTACTTAGGAAAGCACCTCTATTAAATAACTTAGTTAATGAATCTAATTCTGCACTTTCTTTTATTAATGCTATTTCTTTTTTTTCTTTATCAATATCAACTATAAATCCTAAAGCACGTAGTACTTTACCGTGAATATCAATAATAGGGCTCATATATACTCGACACCAAACATATGAGTAATCATCTTTTCTAATTCTAGTAACACATTCCATATTTTCCATTCCATTTTGAATACAATCAATCATTTCTATAACTATTGATACATCATTAGGATGTACAACATTACCTTGAATCATATTACTTCTAAAGTCAGTAGTTAATGGCGGATATCCGAATTTATTTTCCCATTGATCACTATAAATTATGGTATCATCCTCAATATTCCACTCAAAGAATATACTATCTGTTTTATCTAATATCATTCTATAGCGTTCATCACTTACTTCTAATTTCTTTTGATATTCTTTAATATTATTTATATTTAATATTACACTATAAATGCTTCCATCATCTAAAACTTTAAAATGATCTAATACCCAAACTATGTTTCCATCAGCATTTCTAATTCTATATTCTAATGAATGCATTTTTTTATCTAATTTAAGTTCTTCATTATATAATTCACGATCATCTTCATAAATTAAACTTAAATAACTATTACTAAAGATCTTTTTCAAATCCGCTTGTTCATAACCAATTAATTCATAAAAACCATCACTAGCAAAACTTATTTCGAATTTTCTTTTCTTTTCTAATTTTAAAACACCACCTGGAATTCCATCAATTAATGTATCTTGTTCATCTTCTATCTTCTTTACATGATGAGCATTTTTTTTACTTTCATAAATCCATACAAATATTATAAAAGCAAAACCAATAATTGCTTTTAAAGTTAAAGTGTTTGATTGTTTATTAGCTAAAGAAGCTTGTTGTTCATTTATTAAAGTAGTACTAGTAGTAAGTAAATACCAATCACCTATTCCTAAAGGTTGATAAATTGAATAATACTTTACTCCATTAATACTATAACTAATATAATCATGTTTAGAATCACTTAAATTTTCAATCATTTTAGTTATATCATCTTCTTTTGCTGAACCTTTATTTGTAATTAACTCATAGAAATTACTTTGATCATTAAAACCATTAAAATCAGTAATAAACGAACCATCCTTTTTAATAATAGCGTTATTACCACTACCTTGAATATCATCTAAATGTAAATAATTACTTAAATTATTCATATTATATTCTATTACAATTATACCTATCTGAACATTATTCTTAACAATAGGTGATGCAAAACTCACAGAAGGTTTACTATCAACTATAGAATTATCAACATCAGAAAAACTAGTATTATTAGATTTAGCTTTCTTATAAAAATCTTCATTAGATATATCATAAGTTTTACCATCAGCCGTTGTAGCAATACCATTTAAATCACTTGTATACATTCTAGTATAAGAATTAAGTTTAGATTGCTCCTTTAAAAGATTTCTTACTTCGACACTATTAATACTTTCATAGTTAGAAACAACAGTTGCCATCGATTTTAAATAAGCAACACTATCTTGAAGTTTATTGCCAATTACATTATAACTTAATTTAGAACTATCACTTAAATACTGTATAGCCTGTTCACTTAGACCTTGATTAAGTTCATTTTTAAATTGATAAATACTTCCTATAAAGAATATTATTATTAATACACTAGCAATTATATGATTAGGATATTTTTTAATTTTAAATTTCATTATTTTCTCCTTTCAAATTACTTTTATATATTAAATATATCACTTTTAAAGATAAAATGCATTAAAAACAGTGATTAAAACGTGTTTATACAAATATTACACTAAATTTTATGAAACTGGTTACATATCACTATATAAATAAAGGAACCTGCATACCGTTAGCAGGTTCCTTTATTAAATTATATATTATTTAAATGCTTTTTTAAATTTATCGAAGGGTGATTCATGTTCCTTCTTATTCTTTATTTTTTCATATAGTTCTATTTCTTCTTTTGATAGTTTAGTTGGGATTTCAATTTTAATTTCTACTATTTGATCTCCACTTACTCCTCTTACTGATTTAACACCTTTTGATTTTAATCTAAATCTTTGACCGTATTGTGTTCCTGCAGGTACACTTAGTTCTACGTCTCCGTGTACTGTTGGTACATCTATTTTACAGCCTAGTGTTGCGTCTACTGAACTAATTGGAACACTTATATGAATATCATTACCATCACGTACAAATACTTTATGTGCTGATACAATGATTTCAATGTATAGGTCTCCATTAGGTCCACCATTTGCTCCACGTTCTCCCTTACCGCTTACTCTTACCTGTTGTCCGGATTGAATACCTGCTGGGATTTTAATATCTAGTTTAACACGCTTATGTTCATAGCCTTTACCATGACATTTGCTACATTTATTAGTTACTGTTTTACCTTGACCATTACAATCAGGACAAACAGCAGAACTTTGCATTACACCAAAAGGAGTTCTTTGTTGAACGTTAACTGTTCCGCGTCCACCACAACGACTACATGTTTTTACATCGCTAGGGTTTTGGGCACCAGTACCATGACAATGACTACATGGTTCATCAACATCAACAGATACATCAAGACTCTTACCAAATATAGCATCTAAGAAATCGATACGCATCTGCATGAAGCGATCATTCCCCTTCATTGGTCCTGTACGTCTTTGTTGTTGTCTTTGTCCTCCAAAGCCACCACCAAACATTGAACCAAAGATATCACTTAAATCATCAAAACCACCAGAGAATCCTTGGCCACCACCAAAACCAGCAGCACCATCCATTCCAGCATGACCATATTGATCATAAGTTGCTTTCTTTTGAGAATCACTTAATACTTCGTTTGCTTCATTAACTTCCTTAAACATAGCTTCAGCATTAGCATCCTTATTCATATCTGGATGATACTTCTTTGCCATCTTACGATAAGCTTTTTTTATTTCATCATCACTAGCTCCTTTAGAGATACCTAGCACTTCATAATAATCACGTTTATTTGCCATAAATTTACCTTCCTCATCTTCTTTAAAGTTAAGTTATACCATTATAACACAGAAATTCTAGCCAAGGGGCTAGAATTTCTTAATTAGCTATAACGACTAATTCTTTTCTTCAAATTCAGCATCTACTACATCATCATTATTAGGTTGTGTAGCTTCATTTGCTTCTCCTTGTTGAGGTTCATTTTGATACATTGAAGCACCTGCTGCTTGCGCAGCTTTTTCTAAAGCATCTAGCTTAGTTTTAACAGTTTCCATATCATTGTCATCTAAAGCTTTTTGTAATTCATCTCTTAATGCTTGAGTTTCTTCTTTTTGTTTAGCATCCATCTTATCTCCAGATTCAGCAATAGTAGCATCTATCTGGTTAATGAAAGCTTCAGCTTTATTTTTTAATTCTACTTCTTCACGTTTAGCTTCATCATCTGCTTTATGTTCTTCAGCTTCTTTAACCATACGTTCAATTTCAGCATCACTTAAACCAGCTGAGTTAGTAATAGTAATAGATTGTTCTTTACCAGTACCTTTATCTTTAGCAGAAACATGTACTATACCATTAACATCAATATCAAATGTTACTTCAATTTGAGGCACTCCACGTCTTGCAGGAGCAATACCACCTAATTGGAAGTTACCGATTTCTTTGTTATCAGCAGCCATAGGACGTTCTCCTTGTAAAACTTTAATATCTACTGCTGGTTGGTTATCAGCATATGTTGAATATACTTGTGATTTACTAGTAGGAATTGTAGTATTACGTCCGATCATTTGAGTCATTACTCCACCAGCAGTTTCAATACCTAAACTTAATGGTGTAACATCTAATAATAATACGTCTTTAACATCTCCAGCTAATACTCCACCTTGAATAGCAGCTCCCATAGCAACTACTTCATCAGGGTTTACAGATCTATTAGGTTCTTTACCTAATACACTTTTAACAGCTTCTTGTACAGCAGGAATTCTAGTAGATCCACCAACTAATAATACTTGGTGTAAATCATTCTTAGTAAGACCAGCATCTTTTAATGCACGTTTAACTGGTTCTAATGTGCGTTCTACTAATCCTTTAGTCATTTCATCAAATTTAGCTCTTGTTAAACTAGCTTCAAAGTGTAATGGACCATCAGCTCCAGCTGAAATAAATGGTAATGAAATTTGAGTTTGAGCCATTCCACTTAAATCTTTTTTAGCTTTTTCTGCTGATTCTTTTAATCTTTGTAATGCCATCTTATCTTTACTTAAATCAATGTTATTTTCTTTTTTAAATGTATCTACCATCCAGTCAACTACTATGTGGTCAAAGTCATCTCCACCTAGTTCATTGTCTCCTGCAGTTGATAATACTTCAAAAGTTCCATCTGCTAATTCAAGAATAGAAACATCGAAAGTTCCTCCTCCTAAATCGTATACTAATATTTTTTGTTCTTTATCTGTTTTATCTATACCATATGCTAATGCTGCTGCAGTTGGTTCATTTATAATACGTTGTACATCTAATCCTGCAATCTTTCCTGCATCTTTAGTTGCTTGTCTTTGTGCATCATTAAAGTATGCTGGCACTGTAATTACAGCTTGTGTAATTGCTTCTCCTAAATAATCTTCTGCATAACTCTTCATGTATTGAAGAATCATAGCTGATACTTCTTGTGGAGTATAGTCTTTTCCTTCTAATGTAACTTTCTTATTAGTACCAATTAATCTTTTAATTGAAGAACATGTATTTAGGTTAGTAACTACTTGACGTTTTGCTGCGTCTCCTACTACTCTTTCTCCATTTTTAAATGCTACTACTGAAGGTGTTGTTCTATTTCCTTCTGGGTTTGTTATTACTTTTGCTTCTCCTGCATCCATAACACTTACACAAGAGTTTGTTGTTCCTAAGTCTATTCCAATAATTTTACTCATAATATTTCCTCCTCTATTCGCTAACCTTAACTAATGTAGGTCTTAATATGCGATCTTTTAACATATATCCTTTTTGCAAGACTTCAACTACGATTCCAGCTTCTACTCCTTCAACAGGCTCTTGCATTAATGCCTGATGGAAGTTAGGATCAAAAGGTTTATTTAAAGCATCTATTTCGCTTACGCCTTCTTTTTCTAATATTCCTACTAGCTGTGTATGAATCATTTCAAAACCTTTTACATAGTTTTTAATTGTTTCATCATCGTTTTTAACTTGTAATGCTCGTTCAAAGCTATCTAATATTGGAAGTATTTCTACTCCAAAGCTTTGTAAACGATATTTTCTAGCATTGTCTGCTTCATTACTTAATCTTTTTTTTGCATTTTCTGTATCTGCATATGCTTTAAAATATGCATTTTTACTTACTTCTAGTTCTTTTTCTAAATCTGTAATTTTAGCTTCTAGCTTTGTTACGTGATCTTTTTTATCTTTCTTTTTGTCATGTTTGTTTGCATGTTCTTTGTTATCACATCCGCATTCATGTTCTTTGTTTTCACATCCACATTCGTGTTCTTTGTTTTCACATCCACATTCATGTTCATTGTTTTCACATTGACATGTTTCTTTTTGACATTCTTCTTTAGTATCTTCCATGATTACCTCCGTTAGTTTTCATTCTTAAACATTTCTTCAATAGCTTTACTCATAAATTCACATAGAGCTACTACCTTGTTATAAGGCATTCTAGTTGGTCCAACAACCATAAGTTGTCCTTCTTCACCATCTCCTAATGTAAATTTACTAGAAACAACACTAATATCATCACTAGCTATTAATTCATTACTACCGATTCTAATTGTCATGTCTCCATCACTATGCCCTATTTGGCGCCATAGTGTTGAATCCTCTAACATACTCATCAACTGTTTTAACTTTTCAATATCAGCAAACTCAGGATGATATAGCATATTAGATTGCCCTGAACAATAAACATTATCAGATGCAAATTTAACAAATGCACTTACAAATGCTTGAAACAGAATCTCATGTCTAGATATATGTGCTGCTAATAATGGTTCTAAATCATTCATCTTTTCTAGTACTTCACTTAATCTCGTACCTACTAACTTCTCATTTAGAATTTGTGTACAGGTTTGTAAGTCTTTTATTGATACTTCTCTTTCAAATTCAAAGATCTTATTTTCTGTATGTCCATTATTTGTTATAAATATAGCTACAGCACTTCTTTCATTAATGGGAACTAGTTGAATATGAGCTAATGTTTGAGCACTAGCATCTGGCCCTAATACTACTGAGGTAAGATGTGTCATTTGTGATAGTATATCACAGCTCTTTTTTACTATTTCATCTAATGAGTAGTGTCTTTCTTTAAACACTGTTATTAGTGAATCTTTTACATCTTCTTCTAATTCTCTTTCCATTAAATTTTCAACATAATAGCGATAGCCCTTACTACTAGGGATTCTTCCACTAGATGTATGAGTCTTTTCTAGAAGGCCTTCTTCTTCTAGCATTGCCATTTCATTTCTAATGGTAGCTGAAGAACAACTAAATTCCAATATATTCATTAAGTTTTTTGAACCAACTGGTTCAGCGCTTCTAGTGAACTCTTCAACAATCGTTTTAAAGATTGATATCTGTCTTGTACTTAGCATATTGACCTCCTTTCTAGCACTCACTTCTTATGTCTGCTAATAGTATATTATATATAATTAGCACTGTCAACACCTTAGTGCTAATTTCACACATTTTAATTTAATTTATTCTAGTCCTACTGGCATTACTATATTTTATACTATAGTAGTATGTATATATAAGGCCTATATAATAACTTAATATTTGTATTATCATATCTTTTCTATTATACTATATATAGCATAATTACTTATAAGTTACATATAATTATATATGCTATGAAAGAAGGTATTTTATGAAATATATAACTTGGAAAAATACTCCTGATATTATCTCAGGTACTAGTTTACGTGATACATCTTATTTAGAAAATTTTAATTTAGCTCTTCATGTTGGTGGTAATTTAGATGATATTATTAATAATCGTATAGAATTTTCTAAAAAACTTGGTATTAAGCTTAATGATTGGGTTTTCGCTCAACAAACACATAGTGATATTTGTATAAAGGTTTCTGTTTCTGATAAGGGTCGTGGTGCTTTAGATTATTCTACTAGTATTCCTTTAGCTGATGCTTTATATACTACTGATGCTAATGTTATGCTTGGTGTTTTCCATGCTGATTGTGTTCCTGTTCTTTTATATGATCCTACTTTACATTTAGTATGTGCGATTCATTCTGGATGGCTTGGTACTGTTAAAGAGATCACTTTAAAGACTGTTAATATGTTAATTGCAAAAGAGGGTGTTAATCCTAATAATCTTTTAGCTTACATTGGCCCGGCTATTGGTTTTAATAACTTTGAAGTAGATACAGATGTTATTACACAAGTAAAAGCTATGTCTATTGATACTGCGGACTATATAAACTATCGTCCTAATTCTACTAAAGCTTATGTTGATACTAAAGGTTTAAATAAAGCACAACTTATAGCTGCTGGTGTTCCCGCAACATCTATAGATGTTGATTCTAATGATACTTTCTCTAATGATAAATTGTTTTCTTATCGTAGGGATCATAGTTGTGGACGTCATATAACATTCATTATGTTAAAATAAGCAGTAGCGTTTAGACGCTACTGCTTATTTTTAAATGTATATTTGATTTATATAAACTTTTATTGTATCTTTATCCTCTATCTATAGTTATTACACAATAATAGTTTTTATTAAGTTTAGTTACTTCATTACTTATATTAGATATTAATTCAGTCTCATCTAACTCTACCTCAAAGGGAACTAGTATATCAAATATTAAATTACTATGAGTTTCTCCGGCTACCATTCTAAAATCATGAACATTTAGTTTAGGATCTATATTACTAATAATATTTATTATTTTATTTCTTAATTCATTAGTTAATGGATCACTTACATTAATTGGATCCATGTGAATTACTAGATGTACATTCCATTGTTCAAGCATATCTCTTTCAATATTATCTATTAGATCATGAGATACTAATATATCTTCATTGCTAGATACTTCAGCATGAATACTTACGAAGGTTCTATTAGGACCATAGCTATGGATCATTAAATCATGTACACCTAATATACCTTCATATGAACATACTTTATCACATAAGTTTTTATTAAATTCTTCATCAGGTGCTTTTCCTAATAAATCATTACAAGTATCTTTTATAATACTTACTCCAGTGCCTAATACTAATACTGCTACGATTAAACCCATATATCCATCTAATTGAAAGTTTATAATTGGTGAAATTATAGTAGATAATAATACTGCTCCTGTAGCAAAGACATCACTTAAAGAATCATAAGCAGTAGCTTTCATTACACTAGAACTAATTAACTTAGAGTACTTAATGTTATATCTATACATATAAACTTTAGCTATCATTGCTATTAATAATACTATAATCATTATATATGAAAATTCTATAGCTTGTGGGTTCATAATCTTTTCTATACTACTTTTAACTAATTCTACTCCTATATAAAATATTAATAAGGATACGATTAAAGATGCTATATATTCATATCTTTCATGTCCAAAAGGATGTTCTCGATCAGCTGGTTTACTACTTAATTTAAATGAAAAGAATGATATTATAGAACTACCTGCATCTGATAAGTTATTAATGGCATCTGCTACCATTGCTACACTATTAAATATAGTTCCTACTATTACTTTCATTATGAATAATATAATATTTATTGTAATGCCTATTGTACTAGTAAGTTTTCCATATTCTTCTCTTACTTTAGCACTTTTAATGTCTTCATAATTTTCAATTCTTTTTTTAATTATAAAATTCATCATAATTATTTCCGTCCTTAATGAAGTAGTTCTTCATTCTTAATATTACTTATGCTTATAGCTTCGATTAATTTTATATAATTATCTTTATCTTCTATATTATCAAAGTTTATATTAACCATCAGTAAATCTTCTTTATTTACTATTTGGGCTTGTAAGCAACAATAGTCTTTTACCATGTCTTTTATTATAGATATACTATAGTGTATAGTATATTCTTCTTTTTCATATTTCTTATTTTCTATTTCTTCTCCAATCTTTTCTAATACTGTATTAGCTATGGCTTCTTTGAAGCGATAGCCATTAAAGTACATTGTGTATTGCCATTTATTATTAGTTTCACTTATTGGAGATGTTAATATCATTGTATTATCATCATAGTCTATTTCACATTTTCCATCTGCGTTTATTATCCAATTATCATATTGGTAGTTTATATTTGTCAAACGGTAGCTTGTTATTTCAGGAAGTTCGGTAGCTTGTAAGATTAATGGTTCAATAGATAGGGTAGTACATAATAATTTATATATTTGATAAGGTATAGCTATATCATTATTTAATGAATATGCTTTTTCTATATAGTATAGTATTCTTGTTGCGTTAAGATTAGCTTGTTCATTAAATAATGATGCATCAAAATAACAGTCACATGTTATTAATCTTATTGCACTGTTTATATAATAGCTTTCATCTTTTTTTATATGGTTCCATATAAATACTTTGTTTGCTATTTCTTCGATTGGTTTATTTTTGATTTCTTCTATATTGAGGTATCCGGTTGGTGTTACGATATATCCTTCTTTTTCTTTTGGTAGATAGTAGTTATCTGGCCAGAATAGTGCTAATCCTTTATAGTCTTTTTCATCTAATTCTATAAATTGGTTTAGCAGTTCTTTTAGCCACTTATTTATATTGTGACATAGTGTACTATAGTTTCTTGTTTTAAAGTAATTTGTATCATCGTGTACACTAAAAGTAATTTCATCATTACTTTTAATGATAGCATCATATAGTGTTGCTACATAGGCGAAGTATCCTGGTCCTGCTGCGTTACTTTGGGCCACTATATTGATGTAAGGATGTTCATATGTTACTTCAACATATCCTTCTTCACATAGTTTAATATTTATGTAGTCATCATAGTTCTTTAATGCTAGTTCATTATTCTTACATATTTCTTCTAATGTTTTTACTAGGTTGGTCCATTCTGTTTCTATTTTAATATAAGCTTCTAAATTTAGTTCTAAGTTCATTTTTATTTTCTCCTTCTAACATATATATATAAATTATTATATATAATATATTGGTGATTGTTTGAAAAAACTTCTATTAATTCTTATTACTTTATTTTCTTTCTTTTATAGTGCTTTAACTCTTAGTTATACTATTAGTGCTATTGATATTTGGTTCACTAAGTTAGTTCCTTCTTTATTAGTAGGTTTAATACTAATTAAGTCATTATACTATAGTGGCTCTTTAAATTCCATATATAAATTTTTAAATCCAATTCTTTTTTATCTTTTTAAATTGACGCCTAACGAGTCTTCTTTAGTTATTAGTTCATTATTACTTGGTTGTCCTGCAGGTTCTACTTTATTTGATAATGCTTATAATAACAATAATATAACATTAGAAAGGAGTAAGTTTTTAGTTTACTCCTGTTTCTGTGTTTCTCCTAGTTTTATTTTAATTAGTATGTCTAATTTATATAATAGAACTATTGCGATAAGCCTTTTTATTGTTCAATTGCTTAGTGTATTTATAATTTTATTTGTTAAAGGTAGGGCTTATCGCTTAGATAGTAGAAGTAATGATATACCTATTAAATATTATAGTATATTTAAAGCCATCAATATGAGTATTAAAGAAACTATAATTACCTTATTAATGATTCTTGGTTATTTAGTTTTAGCTATTAGTATATGTGGAATCATTAATACTATTACTTCGACAAATATACTAAGTTATCTAATTGAATTCTCAACTAGTATCTACTTAGTTGAGAATTCAACACTGACTATCCTCTTTAAAATATTACTAAGTAATATTATTTTAAGCTTTGGTGGTATATGTTTACACATTCAAATTCTTTCAATGTGTGATCATCTACCACTATCCTATCTTGTTTTCCTAAAATATAGAATATTTCAAATAATTATTTCAACTGTATTATGTTACATTAGTTTTTTCTTTTTAAAGTAGTATATACAAATACCTATAACTATTACACTTGCTATTATTACCGCTATATAACCATACTCCCAAGCTAATTCCGGCATATACTTAAAATTCATACCATACCAACCAACTATTAAAGTAAGTGGTAAGAATATAGAAGTAATTATAGTAAATAAATTCATCGTTTTATTAAGATTAATATCAACTTGAGCATCATATACTTCTCTAATTTGCGTTAGATAATCTTTAATCATAATACTTTTATTTTCTAAACGGCATAAACGAGCACCAAGCATCTTATAATACCTTAAATTATTATCATCTAATATATCATTCTCATTCTCTTCTAACTCTAAAGCAATATCAGAAAACTGAGCATAATAAGTTCTAAACTTTAATAATACTTTTTGATAATATATGACCTTAGAATTAAAATCTACCACATCCTGAGTTAGAACTTCTTCCTCTAATTTAAAAAGATTATCCTCAATCTTAGCTAAGAATTCATCATCTTCAATAATTATATGCTCTAACATTAGATAAACAAGTTTATCTAATGTTAAAGCACTCATCTTAACATGCTTAAAAACTTCATTAATATATTTAGACATATGCTCTTCCTCTTCTACAATAATTAAAAGATTATGCGACATATATAAAGTAGCACGTTCACCAGGTAAATTAATATCATCCTTGTTAACAATATTTAAAGACATAAAATTATAGTTTTCATAACTATCCATCTTAGTATTATGAATCTTTTGTGTTTCTTCAATTGTAAAATCATGAAAATTAAAATACTTAGAATTATTAGACTTAAGTTCATCAATAGTCATATAAGCTATACATAGTTTATTAGGATTAATATTATCTAAAGATATTTCAATAAATTCATCATTAAGTTCGTAGATCATGTTATCACCTCTAATTATAGTATACATTATTATTAATAAGAATTAAATAGAGAGTTAATACTAAGTAGTATAATAGAATAATAAAAGTATAATATTTGTATTATTATAGATTAACTTTACACAAAGCAACAAATAGAATGAAAGCGTTTTACATGTTAATTGTGTAATGCTATAATCTGTATGTCAAGGAGGACATTATAATGAATAAACTAAATCCATTAAAGGAGCTAGTAACTAAACAGAAAGCAAATAAACATGTTGGAATTTATTCTGCTTGTAGTGCTAATGAATATGTTATTAAAGCTGTATTAAAACGTGGTAAAAGTGATAATTCTTGTGTATTAATAGAAGCTACTGCTAATCAGTGTGATCAAAACGGTGGTTATACAGGAATGAAGCCAATTGATTTTAAGAACTTTGTTTTTAAAATTGCTAAAGAAGTAGGATTTGATACTAATAAACTATTTCTTGGTGGAGATCATTTAGGACCATTAACATGGTCAAAACTTAATGAAAAGGAAGCAATGATAAACTCTAAAGAGTTAATTAGAGCTTATGTATTAGCTGGTTTTACAAAGATTCATATAGATACTTCTATGCGGGTTGGTGATGATGATACTGAAATCTCTCTTAGTACATCTATTATCGCAAAGCGTGGAGCTATATTAGCTAAGGTAGCAGAAGATGCTTATCAAGAATTATTGAAGAAAGATAAGAATGCTATAAGACCAGTATATATTGTCGGTAGTGAAGTACCAATACCTGGTGGTGCACAAGAAGCTGAAGATAAAGTACAAGTAACATCAGTAGATGATTTAAAAGCTACAATAAATACTTTTAAAGAAGCCTTTGAAGCATTAGGTTTAAATACTACTTGGGATGATGTAATTGGAATTGTTGTTCAACCAGGAGTTGAATATGGAGATGCTGAAATTATAGAATATGATGCTAAAGCTGCTAAATCACTTACTAGTGCTTTAAAGGAATATCCTAATTTAATATTTGAAGGACATTCTACTGATTATCAAACTAAAGAAGAATTAAAAGCTATGGTAAAGGATGGAATAGCTATATTAAAGGTTGGTCCAGCTTTAACGTTCGCGTTGCGTGAGGGACTGTTTAATTTATGTCATATTGAAGAAGCTTTATATTATGGTACTGATGTACCTACTTCTCACTTTATAGATGTATTAGAAGATGCAATGTTAGCTAAACCTAATAACTGGAATAAACATTATCATGGAGATGATAATAAGTTAAGAATTGCTCGTAAGTACTCATTTAGTGATCGGGCAAGATATTATATGCCAGATACTAGTGTAGGTTCTTCAATAGAATTATTAATTAATAACCTACGTTCGCAGCCTATTCCATTAACATTATTATCTCAGTATATGCCTATTGCTTATACTAAAGTAAGAGAAAAAAAATTATCACTAGATCCAGAAGAACTTATAATAGATCGTATTATTAACTGTATAGATGAATATCTATATGCTAGTAACCAATCTAACTTACTATAATAAAAGTTGTATTCATTTGAATACAACTTTTATTATCCAATACTCACCAAGCTAGCTGCTACACTATTAGCCTAGCTTTAAACATCTTCCCCATCCTCTATAAGCACTTCAGTACTATTAACTTCTAAAGAAGTTACATCCTTAAGTTTCTTTTGTATTTGTCTAGTTCTAACACCAACAAGCTTATCTAATTCTCTTTGGGCTTGTTCCATCTTAAGTTGAGTACCCTCAAGTACTTCACCAAACTTATTAAATTCAGTTTTAACAGCACCTAGTACATCCCAAACTTCACTACTACGTTTTTGTATTGCTAAAGTTTTAAAACCCATTTGTAAAGAATTCAATAAAGCAGCCATTGTTGTAGGACCGGCAATATTAATCTTATAATCTCTTTGAAGGACTTCAATTAATCCACGATTTATTACTTCTGCATAAAGTCCTTCAAAAGGAAGAAACATTATAGCAAAATCAGTCGTATTAGGCGTATCAATATATTTGTCTCTAATATCCTTCGCACTTTGTTTGATTACTGTTTCTAGTGCTTTAACACATATAGCAATTCTTGCTGTATCTCCACTATCATAAGCATCTACCAATTGAGAATAAGTTTCTCCAGGAAACTTAGAATCAATCGGTAAATAAACTACATGTTCATCATCACCTGGAAGTTTAACAGCATACTCAACGTAGTTACTACTTCCCTTTTTAGTTACTACATTAGTATCATACTGTTCAGGAGATAGTATTTCTTCTAATATAGCACCTAATTGAATTTCACCTAATATACCTCTAGTCTTTACATTACTCAGTACTTTTTTAAGATCACCTACCCCAATGGCTAATGTTTGCATCTCTCCTAATCCCTTATATACTTGTTCTAAACGTTCAGATACAATAGTAAACGATTTAGATATACGTTCCTCTAATGTCTTCTGTAATTTTTCATCAACAGTCTCACGCATTTCATCTAGTTTTTTACTATTTTCATCAGATAACTTAGTTAAACGTTGCTCCATAGTTATTCTAATATTCTCTAACTTCTGTTCACTCATCTTAGTATTCTCACTAATAGCTTTCTGAATATTATTTAAAGAATCACTAACTATTTGATAAAGCAACTTTTGATTAGCATCTAACTGCTTAGTTAATTCATCAATTCTTTTATCTTGAGAAACACTAGCATTTCTACTAGCTTCACTCATAACAGAAGATAAATGATTAGTATTATCCATCATACTACTAACATTATCCTTCATCTGATTACGAATTTCTTCAGCTATACTCTTCTTATTATTAAAAGTAATAATTACATTAACTAATAATAAAATTAATATTACAATCATTAAAGCTATTAAAATAAATTCCATCTTAATTACCTCACATTTCTTCTATTATTATAACATAAACTACATAACTTTAAGTATTATAATCTATGAACTAGTATATTATATTAATTTACAATAATCAGTTATAGACTATAATATATGTATAAGAGGTGATAATTATGGATAACCTATTAAGAATCATTAATAGTATTGACCATAGTCGAAACGTCGTAAATGATAGGCTAATAATTAGTGAACTAGCCAAAGTATCAGAAACAATACTAGAAAATGAATTTTATGACTATGATGACTTGGTTAAAAAGATCAAAGCTATCGTTGATCACCCTACCCCTTCTAAATAAAGACTATCCAAAGGATAGTCTTTATTAATTGCTCAATGCCACTAAATGATAACAAATTATTACTTATCTAATATAGTTCTTAATTCTTTTATAAAACTTAAGATATGAGGAGTAGCTAAATCTTTATACTCTTCTATTAATTCTACTATTACACTATTAATGATTATGCCATCAGCAGTATTCTTTAAAATTTCTACTTCCTTAGAAGTACAAACATCTAATTCTAATAAAGTATAAATAGAACTATAATCTCTTATTTCTCTACTTAGTTTAGTTAAATCATTAATGAAAGTTGTACGAGAACTAGATATACAAGATACAAAAGAATCAGCTTTATCAACAATCATCTTAACTCTAGTAGTACTACTAGGAGTTAAGGTTCTAATCAATTTTATTCCATATTGTTTAGATTCATTTTCAAATTCAGCTAATTCCTCATAGGGTAAGTCCGGAATTAGGACTGCATCTATGCCTATTTCTTTACAACGTTTAAAGAATTTATTGATATTTTTACTATATACAGTATTAGCATATAATATAAACATTAAAGGTATATTAGTTAGTTTACGTATTTCTATAACCATTTCTATAATTCTTTTAAGATTTGTTCCTGCTTCTATTGATCTTTTAGATGCATCTTGAATTGTCGGTCCTTGTGCAATTGGATCTGAGAAAGGAATACCTAGTTGTATAATGTCAGTTCCACTATTAGCTAAATCTAATATTAGTTGTTTAGTATAATCTAAAGTAGGATCTCCACATAATACAAATGATACAAGTGCTTTTTTATTATTAGCTTTTAAGTTAGCTAGACATTCATCGATTCTATTCATTGATTGTTACTCCTTTATATTTAGCTATTTGGTGAACATCCTTATCTCCACGTCCTGATAAATTAATTACCATGATTTGATCTGAGTTCATTGTTGGTGCTACTTTAATAGCTGCTGCTATTGCATGTGCTGATTCAATTGCTGGTATAATACCTTCCATTTTAGATAAGTATTCAAAAGCTGAAACGGCTTCATCATCACTAATAGCCAAGTATTCACCACGACCACTTACATGAAGATTAGCATGTTCAGGTCCAATACCTGGATAATCTAAACCTGCTGATATAGAGAATACTTCATCTATTTGGCCTTCATTATTTTGTAAAAATAAAGATTTCATACCATGAAAAATTCCAGTTGTTCCTTTAGCAATAGTTGCTGCATGTTTTAATGTATCAATACCACGTCCTGCTGCTTCTGCTCCTATTAGTCTTACACTCTTATCATTAATAAAATCATAGAACATTCCTATAGCATTAGAACCACCACCAACACAAGCTACTACTGCATCAGGTAATTTACCTTCAAGTAATTGTAACTGTTCCTTAGTTTCTATTCCAATGACTCTTTGAAAGTCACGTACCATAGTTGGATAAGGATGAGGACCTACAACACTACCGATACAATAGAAAGTAGTATCAATATTAGTAGCCCAGTCACGCATAGCTTCATTAACAGCGTCCTTTAAAGTAGCAGTACCACTATCAACACCAACTACTTTCGCACCTAATAGTTCCATACGATAAACATTTAATGCTTGGCGTTCCATATCTTCTCTACCCATATAAACAACACATTCTAAATCAAATAGAGCAGCAACTGTAGCACTAGCAACACCATGTTGACCAGCTCCAGTTTCAGCGATAATTCTTTTTTTACCCATCTTTTTAGCTAATAGTATTTGTCCTAAAACATTATTAATTTTATGAGCGCCTGTATGATTTAAATCTTCACGTTTAATATAAATTTTAGGTCCTTTTAAATCTTTAGTCATTTTATCTGCATAATATAACATACTAGGTCTTCCTGCATAATTAACATATAGATCTTTTAATTCTTTAGTAAAAGTTTCATCATTCTTATAGAATTCATATGCTTCTCTTAATTCTTCTACTGCATTCATAACTATTTCTGGGACGTATTGTCCTCCAAAATCTCCAAATCTTCCTTCTTGTTTCATTTTTATCTCCTTATCGATAGTTTATATCTATTTTTTATAATAGTTAAATTCTTATATAATTAATAATTTATATGGCTATGCCAACTATTTCTAAATGCATTTAATTTGTTCATTCTTTTTCTCCTTTTTTAGCATAAAAAAATTCTACTCCCTTATAGGACGTAGAATACGTTATGCCACCTAATGTGTGATATCTCACTGTTCAAGTACGTAGCCTTAGCTATTATACTTTATCCTTATAACGTAGGATAACGGCTCTGGATACTATTTATTCACCAGGCTTCTCACAAATCCATTCACTTAACTAATTCATGTTTACTTACACCAAACGTAAACTCTCTAGGCTTCATCAATTAAGTTACTTACTTTTGTTCAAAGAATTTAACTTAGTAATATAATATGCTTTAATTTCTTATATGTCAATTATTATTTTAATAAATAAAACTACTACATGCTATCATGTAGTAGTTTTAAAAATATTGCTAATACGAATTCTTTTTTAAATAGGGTTAACATATAATTTAAATTCATTAAAGATTTATTATTAATTAATTCTTGATATATAAATCCTATAATATCTACTGATGAAACATTTTTAAAATCAGTTAATATAGATTTCAATTCATTCCATCTAATATTTTTTAATAATTTTCGTTGTTCAAAATTTGTTATTAATAGATTGCTAAATTCCTCTATAGTGTATGTGTGTAATACTTCTAATTCTAAATATTCCGCTAGTAATTCATATAGTCTTAAATATGGGTGTTCTAGCGATAATACGTTTGGATACTCTGCTTCAATATCTTTAAAGATCTTTTCTACATGTACTATATTATCAATATTATTACCGATTGTTTCTTTTAATAGATTAGTTTTAATTGTTTGTTCTAGTTTATTTAGATTTTCTAATTCACTTAATTCAAAGGTGTATTCATAGCCTAAATATTTATGGTATTTTCGCATTGTATCATAATATCCTAAATCTATATTTCTTTTTACTAGGTCTTGGTCAAAGTTTAAGAATGAACCTAATGGTACAAATGGTGATATATAGATTAATCTATTTTGTTCTATTACTTCTTGTTTTACACCGATGGATTTTAAATCTACAGCTATTATTTCATCTGCTCCTAACAATTGAGCTAGATGGATTGGTACATTGTCATAATAGCCTCCATCGGCGTAGTATTCACCATCTATTTCCTTTAGAGGAAATGCTGGGAAACAAGAAGCACTTGCTAGTAGATAATCGCGGCTATTGTCAGCATTCATTTGCGATTTAATGATAGGGTGTCCTTTAAATTCTTTAACTTTGACACTCATACATCCATAGTCTATTGGAGAGTTAAAGAATTTATCGGGGTTAAAGATGTTGTCAATCATTTGGATTAGGGGAGTTATGTCGGCACCTTTATTAGATACTAAAGAAGAGAATACTTCTTTAAATTTGGATTTTTGTGACATAATAAGTTCTATATCCATATCTAAATTTAAACCATTTTTCATTACGCTATCAACTTTTATGTTCGTCCATAAATCTAAAGCGGCTTCATAATCATCTTGTACAACCATACAACCGATTAAAGCACCAATAGATGTGCCTGTAACAATATCAATCTTAATATTTAATTCTTTTAAAGCTTTCCATACTCCAATTTCATAGGCGCCTTTAGAACCACCACCACCTAAAACTAATGCTCTTTTCATAAGTTTTTCTCCACTTCTATAAAGGCGTTATTTAAACCCTCTATTACATTTGATGGAGTCATTGTATATACACTATAATCCTTAAGTAACAAATCAGCACTTAAACCATGTAGATATACTCCTAAGGATGCAGCTTCAATACTGTTATCGTTTTGAGCAAGTAAGCTAGCAATAATGCCAGTTAACACATCTCCACTACCTCCACAACTTAAACCATTATTACCAGTAGTATTAATATACGTATCTTTAGAATTAGCAATAATAGTTCTTTCTAACTTTAATACTAAAGTAACGTTGTATACAGCAACGAAATCTTGCACAGCTTTTAAAGGATTAGCTAAGATTTCATTAATTTCTAAACCACATAACTTACTAAATTCTCCTGGATGTGGTGTTAAAATAGTTATAGCATCTCTATCCTTTATCATATCCATTATATTACTCAGCGCATATAGCGCATCAGCATCAATAACTAAAGATAACTCACTCTTTAGTAATTCTTTAAGAATCATTTCAATATCATCATTTCTTCCAATACCAGGACCAATGGCTACTACATCACTCTTGTTAGCTTCTTCTAATATTCTATTGATATTACTATAGCTTATACAACCATCGATATCATCTAAACCTATACTCATAGCCTCAGCTATGCTACTAGCAAATACCTTTTGAATTGTTTTTGGTAAAGCAGTTCGACAAATACCAGCCCCACATCCTACTACCGCTTTTGCAGCCAATATGATAGCACCACTCATTCCTAAAGAACCACCAATCAAAAGAACTCTACCATAAGTTCCTTTATTACTCCTTAAATAACGATCAGGCAAGAAAGAGTTTGCTGTCTTCCTATCCAATAATGCGATATTACTCGGACACTCATCTATAACTTTTTCCGGTATACCTATTTTAGCTACAATTACTTCTCCTGCATATTCAATTCCAGGATATAAATATAAACCTAATTTAGGAAAAGCAAATGTTAAGGTAGTATTAGCTTTAATTGCTATATTATATAAATTACCAGATTCACAGTTTATACCACTAGGTATATCAACACTTATAACATTCTTATGTAAATAATTAATTAATTCTATAACCTCAAAATATTTACCCTCTATATTCCTAGATATACCAGTACCAAAGATAGCATCTATAATGACATCACATTTATTTAATATATCAAAAATTTCTTTAATACTAAGATTTTCATTGATATCAACATTAAGTTCTTTTAGAATATTATAATATGTTACTCCATCTTCACTTAGAGATCCTAAACTACTTAACATTATTACTTCTACCTTATAACTACTAAAAGCATTAAATAGTCTTGCTAAGGCTAGACCATCTCCTCCATTATTACCAGGTCCAATAACTATAACAATTTTATCATCTATATCTACATTATCTTTTATATAATGATAAACTGCTAAGGCTGCATGTTCCATTAATAATAGGCCAGGTATATTATATTCATTAATACTTTTGCTATCAATATCCTGCATTTCCTTTTGATTTGTTAGTTTCATCTCTTTTCACCTCTTTCCTATTATATAGGAAATACGCAAAAATGAAAGGGATTACAGAGTTTTTTTTGCGGAAGTGAGGAATTAAAACAGAGAAAAACACGATAAATAGGGACTTTAGAACAAAAAAAAAAACTAAAAAAAAGATAAAATTTTAAAATTTGTAAGTTTAAATAAACTAACAAACAATAAAAAAATAATTTAGATTAAACAAACTATAACAGAATGATAATAAGAAAAAAATATAAAGCTCAATAGTAAACTATTGAACTTTATAAATTAGAATTCACAGCAACAATCTTTAAGCAGCTTTTAACTTTGTTAGTTTATTTAAACTAACAAATATTATCAAATTCATCTATTTATAGCCCTTTTTTTAATTTTCCTCTATTCTTCTCTAACACAATAAGTACACTTATTAAAATGAAGATAATCGCTCCAGAAGAATCTATCATTACATCAGTAAAACAACCAGACCTACCTGGAACTTGCGTTTGAATCAATTCATCTATGCAAGCAACTATAAAAGTATATGAAATACTACTGAAAGTAATAATAGCCAAATTATCCGTATAAAGCTTAATCACTAAAAATATTAGAATACCTAATAAAGCATATTCACTAAAGTGAGCTAGTTTTCTAACTGCTATATGTAATACATCTAATGGAACGATATTTTGGAAAAAAGATAAAAATTCATTAATTATACCATTAGATAAATCACTAGAAGTAGTACCATCCTGCATAGAATTGATCCATATAAATGCTTGTACAAAAATTAATAATGCATATTTAAGTTTTTTATACCTTAAGATTGGTTTATCTTGTTTTACATATTCCATTAACTATTCTCCTTTTGATTACTTAGGTATTAGTTTAACATATTATAATATATTAATAAATAGATTGTTTTATAATTAATTAAATAGTAAAATAAGAGTATTCTTAATATATAGTTATTTAGTTTAATTAAAGATTATATTAGGATATTCATAACACATTGCATCTTAATGAGCGATAGTAGGAGGATTTATGAAGAATAAAAAAACAATGTATTTAGCTGTCTTAGCTTTATTATTAGCTGTTGAGGTAGTACTAAGTGTGACACCTTTAGGTATGATTATGTTGCCTATATTTGCTATAAGAGCTACTACATTACATATACCAGTTATATTAGCTGGAATTATATTAGGTTGTAAGGGAGGTGCTATAGTTGGTGGTATGTTTGGAATCTGTAGTATTATATCTAATACAATAGCTCCTGGTATTACTAGTTTTTGTTTTTCTCCTTTTTATTCAATTGGTGAGTTCCACGGTGGTTTTAGTAGTATAATTATTGCTATGGTTCCAAGAATTTTATTAGGAGTCATTTCTGCTTTAATTTATAGTGCTTTAAAGAAATATTTTAATGAATATATAAGTGTTATAGTTGCTGCTTTAGCTGGTGCTATTACTAATACCATATTAGTACTAGGTGGTATTTATATTTTCTTTGGTGCTAGTTATGCTGCCGCTAAGGAAATTTCATATGAAGCATTACTTGGTGTATTAATGTCTGTAGTAAGTGTTAATGGTTTATTAGAGGCTGCATTTGGTGCTATTATAGTATTAGCAGTTTATAAAGCCTGTAAACCTATTATAAATAAAGTGAGGAACTAACTATGAAAAAATGTATAATCCTTGGTGTAAGTGGAGGAATAGCTGCTTATAAGAGCATACAACTTACAAGTAACTTAATTAAAAAGAATTATGATGTAGAGGTAATTATGACTAATAATGCTTGTGAGTTTGTTAAGCCATTAAGCTTTGAGGCCCTTACTAATAATAGTGTATTCGTTGATACATTTGAAAAGGTAACTAATAGATCTACTCAACATATATCATTAGCAACTAAAGGAAGTATATTTGTTGTAGCTCCTGCAAGTGCTAATGTAATAGCTAAATTAGCTAATGGTATTGCCGATGATATGTTAACTACAACATTCTTAGCTTATGATGGTCCAAAACTAATAGTTCCAGCTATGAATACTAACATGTATAACAACCCAATTACTCAACGTAATATAAATATACTAAAGGAATATGGTATAGAAGTAATGGATGCTGATAATGGCTATTTAGCTTGTGGCACATCTGGCATTGGTAGAATGCCAGATGTTAATAAAATTGAAGAAATGATTGAATATAATCTTTGTGAAGAAAAGATGTTAAAAGATCTTAATATTCTCATTAGCGCCGGCCCTACTAGGGAGCCCATCGATCCTATAAGATACATAACTAATCATTCTACTGGTAAGATGGGCTATGCAATAGCTAAAGCAGCTATTGCATATGGCGCTAATGTAACCTTAGTTACTGGTCCTACTGAGTTAGATAAACCTGCATTAGCTAATATAATTAATATTAGTACTGCTAATGAAATGGCAAAGGCTATTGAAGAGAATAGTTATAAAAGTGATATTATAATTATGGCTGCTGCTGTTAGTGATTACCGTGCAAGTGAAGTTGCTCCAAATAAGATAAAAAAACATAGCGATGAATTAGTGGTAAATTTCACTAAAAATAAAGATATTCTTTTAGAATTAGGTACTAATAAAACTAATGAACAAGTGATATGTGGCTTTGCAATGGAAACTGAAAACTTAATTGATAATGCTACTTCTAAATGTTTAGCGAAGCATGCAGATATGATTGTTGCTAATAACTTATTTACGCAAGGAGCAGGATTTGCTACTGATACAAACGTAGTAACACTTATAACTCCTAAAAGTAGTGAACAATTGGAAATAATGAGTAAAGATGAGCTAGCTAAACTTATTCTAAATAAGTTGTTTGAAATATATAAAATAAAGGAAGGTAAATAATATGCTATTAGTTATAGATATAGGGAATACAAATATTACATTAGGAATATATGATCAACATAATCTTATAGGTGCTTTTAGATTAACAACAAACTTTAAACGTACTAGTGATGAATACGGAATTACAATACTCAATTTTCTTGTTTCTAAGAAAATTGATGTCGAAAGCATTCAAGATGTTATTATATCTAGTGTCGTTCCTAAACTTATGCATTCATTTACTAATGGTATTAGAAGATACATAAACTGTGAACCAATAATTGTTGGTCCTGGTATTAAAACTGGAATTTCAATTAAAACAGATAATCCTCGCGAAGTTGGTGCCGATCGTATTGTTGATGTTGCTGGCGCGTTTTATAGTTTCGGAGGCCCTGTTTTAATTATCGATTTTGGTACTGCTACAACTTTTGATTATGTTGATGCGAATGGTGTTTTCTCTTATGGTGTGACTACTCCAGGTTTAGAAATTAGTTCTCAAGCTCTTTCTTCAAAAGCGGCTAAACTTCCTGAAATAGAAATTAAAAAACCTAAATCTATATTAGCTTCTAATACGATAGCTAGTATGCAAGCTGGTCTAGTATATGGATATATTGGCCAAGTAGAGTATATCATTAAAAAATTTAAAGAAACACTTGGCGTTGATATGAAAGTCATAGCTACTGGTGGTTTAGGTCGTTTAATTGCTAATGAAACCGAATTAATAGATAAATATGATCCTAATTTAACCTTTAAAGGACTAAGAATTATATATGAAAAACATATGGCTTCTAAGAAATAAATATATAAATAAAAAAATTAACCGCTATAGTAATATAGCCGTTAATTTTTTTTGTATATTATTGACCACCTAGTTTATTTCTGTTATAATCATATCACTGACCAGGTGGTCAATAATATATATAATTCGGAGGCAACCATGAAACAAACTGAAAAAGCATTATCTAGTAAAGATAAAATATTAAAAGCAGCTATTATAGAATTCTCAAAACATAGCTATGAATTAGCATCTTTAAATAATATTTGTAATGATAATAATATATCAAAAGGTCTTATATATCATTACTATAACAATAAAGAAGATTTATATTTAGCATGTGTAAAAGTATGTTATGATAACTTTCAAAATTTTATAAGTCTTAATACTTATGACTTCAGTAATTTTTCTCAAGGTATAAATGATTATTTGAACCAAAGATTTAAATTCTTTAATACTAATAAAGTATTAGGAAGATTATTCTTTTATACGGTATACCAACCACCATTAGAATTAACAAATAAACTATTAGAACTTAGATCTAGTTTTGATAATCAATGTATAGAATACTTTAAAGAAGCTTTAAAAAACATTAAACTTAGAAACAGTGTAACGGAAGAATCTGCTTTAAATTATTTTATTTTATTTCAAGAACTATTCAACAGCTATTTTAAAAAACACGCTAACCCTAAAATAGAGTTAGATGATTTAATGAAACAACATGAAATAGCTTTAGCTAATATTATTAATTTAATGCTATATGGTATAGCAAAGGAGGAATCACAATGTTAATTTTAAGATTTATAATTGCTATATTAATAGCATTTCTAATAGGTCATTTTATATCTAAACTTAAATTACCAGCTATCTTAGGGTGGTTATTAGCTGGAATGTTATTAGGTCCACACGCTATAAATTTAGTTAATAGTTCCCTACTAGATAATAATATATATGAAAGTTTTGTTCATATATTAGAATGTTCTGTAGGTTTAATGATTGGTAGTGAATTAGTATGGTCAAGACTTAAAAAATCCGGTAAATCAATTATCATTACTACACTAACTCAATCTTTAGGTACATTTGCTTTTGTAACCTTAGTATTTGGAGCAATCTTCTATTTTATGGATATACCATTATACTTAGCTGCTATATTTGGAGGAATTGCTTTAGCTACCGCTCCTGCCCCCGCTTTATCTATTGTATCTGAATTCAAAACAGATGGACCAGTTACAAGAACACTAATACCGATGGCTGCTTTAGATGATATGGTCGGTGTTGTAGTATTCTTTAGTGTAATAGCTTTTGTATCATCAATGTTATCCACACAAAAACTACCTATATATGTAATAGCTTTAGTAGTTATTCTACCATTGTTAATAGGATGTCTAGTAGGTTTTATAACTGGTAAAATATTAAAGAAAGATTTTTCTTTAAAAGCGACACTGATGATAATTGTAGGTATGATTGTTTTATCATCAGGTATTGGATTCATATTTAATAGCTTCATATTGCCTAAGCCAGTACTAAATTTTATGTTAATAGGTATGGCTTTCTCAGCAACATTCGCTAATATGATACCTGAACATAAAGTTCAAGATCTAATGACTGCTTTTAATCCAATATTAGCTTTCTCACTAATAGTAGTTATTCTTAACCTAGGAGTTCCTTTAGATTATCATCTTATATTAGGTGCTGGTTTATTCACTCTTGTATATATTGTAGCTCGTGCATTAGGTAAATATGGTGGTGCATACTTTGGCGCTAAAATAACAAAGTCGCCAGATACCGTACGTAAATATTTAGGATTAACATTATTACCTCACTCAGGAGTATCATTAGTATTTACTGGAATAGCTGTTTCTGTTCTAAGCGTACCAGCACCTGAATGTGCAAAAATAGTACAAGGAACGATTGCTGCAGCTGCTATAATTAATGAAATAATAGCAGTAATAATATCAAAGAAAGCCTTTGAGTGGGCTGGTGAATTCAATAAACAAACAACTAAATAGTCGTATAAAACACCTCCATTATCTACATATTAATAACGGAGGTGTTTTCTATGACAATTATCGAAGCTATAATAAGAAGTTTATTTACAATTATAACACTACAACTATTAGGTAAACTATTAGGAAGTAGACAAATATCGCAATTATCAATATATGAATACATTATAGGAATAACTGTTGGAAGTGTAGCTGCTACGATGGCAATAGATGAAACAATACCACTACAAATACCATTAATAGCTATGATAATAATGGTAGTATTTACTTATACAATAGAAAAATTAACATCTAAAAGTATAATATTAAGAAAACTACTAACCGGTAAACCAGTACTAATAATATACGAAGGAAAAATTATAGAAGCTAATTTAAAAAAGAATAACTATGATATTAATGATCTATTAACACAAGCAAGAACAGCAGGATATTTTGATTTATCACAAATTAATTATGCAATAATGGAAACTAATGGACAAATTTCATTTTTATTAAAAAGCAAATATAGACCAAGTAGTTGTAATGACTTTAAATATCATCCACCAACTGATTACCTACAAGCTAATATTATAATAGATGGTAATATAATGATTGATGCATTAAAAGCAATTCATAAAGATAAAATTTGGTTAGATAGATATTTGAAAGATCACCATATAAATGATATTAACGATATAATATTAGCAACAACAGATATAAATGGAAAGCTAAATATATATCTTAAGAATATACAAATTAGTAATGAAGACATCTTCATATAGGGGAGTTATAAATGTTATTTTGATATTTATATATGTATATATTTTTACTTTTATAGTTATGTTTTTACATAAAATAATTATGTAAGATAGTATGCTAATTGTTAATTGACAAAACAGAAATAATAGTATATCCTATAAATACTAATAATAAGCAATGATAAGAAAAAGTAATATTAAATTTATTTATAGAGAGTTTCTGTTAGCTGAAAAGAAATAATAAATTTAATATGAACCACGTCTTGGAGCTGTTCATTTGAATTAAGTAGAATGAACCGGAATTTAATCCGTTATCAATTTAGTGCATAGCACTTAATGAGGTTTTCTTTGTGAGAAGAAGATAAATTGAGGTGGAACCACGAAACGTAAGTTTTCGTCCTCTAGGTAACTAGGATGAAAACTTTTTTTATTTGATTGCTATTAGGAAAGGTGAATTTATGAAGAAATTTAAAAGAATTAGTTTATTATGTATGTGTTTATTACTTGTATTAACAATAGGAGGCTGTAAAGAAAAAACCGTTGTTGATAGTTGGGATGAAATTAAAAAAGAAGGAGAAATTGTAATTGGTATTGATGATACGTTTGTACCAATGGGCTTTAAAGATAAAAATGGTGATATAGTAGGTTTTGATATTGATATAGCTACTGAATTTGCTAAACGTAATGACTTAAAAGTTAAATTTCAAAAGATTGATTGGGATATGAAAGAAACTGAATTAGAAAATAACAACGTAGATTTACTGTGGAATGGTTATTCAATAACAGAATCACGTAAGAAAAAAGTAAACTTTAGCGATTCTTACCTATCTAATAGACAAATTATTGTTGTTGATAGCAAAGCAGGTATTAAAGATAAAACAGGATTAGCTAAAAAGAATATAGCAGTTCAAAAAAACTCAAGTGCTTTTGAAGCCGTAAGTGCTGATACAGCGTTTATGAAAACTATAGCAAACGAAAAGTTATTAGAATTTGATACTAATTTAGATGCTTTTGAAGATTTAGATGCAGGACGTACAGATGCAATTGTAGTTGATGAAGTATTAGCTAACTATATGATTAAACAACGTGGTAGTGATAAATATTCTGTATTAGAAGATAACTTCGGAAGTGAAGAATACGCAGTAGGAGTACGTAAAACTGATGTAAAACTATTAAATGCTTTAAACAAAACATTGGGAGAAATGAAAAAAGAAGCAATCTGGACAGAATACACAAATAAATGGTTTAAATAATAAGGAGTATACTATGGAAGAATTTATTAACTTATTACCATCTTTATTAGGTGGATGTAAAGTAACATTATCTTTATTTGCACTAACTTTGATAATATCTATACCTTTATCATTAATATTATCAGGCATAAGATCATTAAAGTTAAAACCAGTAAATATGATATTATCAATCTATATTTATATTGAGAGAGGTACACCTTTACTATTACAACTTATGTTAATCTTCTTTGGACTACCAAAGATAGGGATAACCTTTGATCGTTATCCTGCTGCCCTATTAGCCTTTCTATTAAACTATACAGCATACTTTACGGAAATATTTAGAGGCGGTATAAATTCAATAGATGAAGGACAATTTGAAGCATCAAAAGTACTAGGATTAAGTAATATACACACTTTTAATCGAATTATTTTTCCACAAGCTATAAAAAACACTATACCTTCTATAGGTAATGAAGTACTAGCATTAATTAAAGATACTTCTTTAGTATCTATTATATCTTTAGAAGAACTATTAAGAGTAGGTAATCAAGCAGCAGCAAGAATGAGCAGTATATTACCTTTTATATATGTAGGTGTAATCTATTTAGTATTAACTTTCTTTATTACTCAGATGTTAAATTTCATAGAAAAGAAATTTAACTATTATAAGTAGGAGGCTACTATGCGTTTAGAAATGAAAAATGTATCTAAAAGATTTAAAGATAATATAGTATTAGATAATTTATCTTTAAAGATTGAAAGCAATGAAATTGTTTGTTTAATGGGACCTAGTGGTGCTGGTAAAACTACATTATTAAGGTGTATGAATAATTTAGAAAAAATAGATAGTGGTAGTATTATTATAAATGATACTTATCTTGTTAAGAATGGTATATATGCTAAATATGAAGAGCTAGCTAAATTTCAGCGTAGTATAGGTTTAGTTTTTCAATCTTATAATTTATTTCCTCATCTTAGTGTATTAGAAAATCTAATTGAGGCTCCTCTTTTTCAGAAACTTATGAGTAAAGAAGAAGCTATTAAAAAAGCAATTGATTTACTTAAACAGATGAATCTTAGTGATAAAGCTAATACATATCCTAATTTCTTATCTGGTGGTCAGAAACAACGTGTTGCTATTGCTAGAGCTTGTATGTTAAATCCAATAATTCTTTGCTTTGATGAGCCTACAAGTGCTTTAGATGCTAAATCTATTGAAGATGTAACTGCTATTATAAAACGTTTTTCTAAAGAAATGTCTATTGTAATAGTTACTCATGATGATAGTTTTGCTAAAAGCATAGCAACTAGAACTATAGAGCTTAAACCAACTAATTAATAAAATAAGGTCCTGAAGTTAATCTTCAGGACCTTATTTGTACAATATTAGCTCTATAGTTCTAGTGATATATTAGTTTATATTACCATCTATTACTATATTATCATTATCATTTTTTTAAACTATTTCTTATTTAAAAAACTTGTTGATTCTTTAGAATTAATTTCTACTATTTTATAGAAATAGTCTTGTTGTTCCATATCATTCTTTTCTAATGTTTCATCTATTTTACCATCTCTAATATAAAGTAGTCTTTTTCCATAACTAGCAATCATTGGATCATGAGTTACCATTACAATTGTTACTCCCTCTTTTTCATTTAGATCCTTTAATATAGTTAATACATCATGAGAATTCTTACTATCTAAATTACCAGTAGGTTCATCAGCTACAATTAGTTTAGGATTAGTAACCAAAGCTCTAGCTATAGCTATTCTTTGACATTGTCCTCCTGAACATTCATTAGGAAACTTATTTAACAGTTCTTTAATTTCAAGCTTTTCAGCTACTGCTTCAACTCTTTCTTTAATTTCCTTAGCATCTATATTAGCTAATGTTAATGGAATACTTATGTTTTCATAAACATTTAATGCATCCATCATATTAAAATTTTGAAATATAAATCCTAAATTAGAAAATCTAAATTTATCAACAGCACCATCTAACATATTTCTTATATTTTGACCATCAATAAATACTTTACCTCTAGTTGGAATATCAATCGTAGATATATTATTTAATAAAGTAGATTTACCAGAACCACTAGGTCCCATAATACTTACAAAATCTCCTTTATATATTTCTAAACTTACTTCTTTTAATGCTTCAAATTCATGTTTAGTTTTATAACCATATATCTTAGTAATTTTAATAGTTTCTAGAATCTTCTCCATATTATTCATCTCCTTCTACTACAACTTTTGTAGGTATTACTACTTTACTATACATCTTATAATTAGCCATTCCAAAACATATAAATATAAATAAAATAATAGCCAAAATTATTACAACCCAAATTAGATCAATATAATTTAAACTAAAAGATTTAACTAATATAATAGTAGAATATATAAGAGGTACTCCACATAATAGACTATAAAATAGTATCATTTCTTTTTTAACTATTTCTTTTATTTGTTCAATACTATACCCTATATTGTATAATCCTAAGAAACTTATTTTACGACTTCCCGCTTCCATTAGTACCTTATATGTAATACACATACATAACATTATAATTGTTATTACCATCGTAATTAATACCATTGTAAAATTAAAGATATCATTATAGCTAGTAGATAAAAATGCTATAAGTCCTACTATTGCTACCAATAATATTTGTATTAGAGTACTACATTTACTTATAGAATATCTTACATTTCCTAAAGCTATTAATTCTATTTTCTTACTTTCAAATTTCATTTTTTGTAGTTGCATAAGTAATGCTGGTAATCCGTCTTTTATAAAGCCCGATATTCCAACTGCTACAATCCCAATTAAACTGATATACATAAAAGCATTAGGTTCTAATGCTATGAAAGCAACTATTGGAACTACACATAAAATTTCGTAAAAGATTGCACTAATACTGAACATCTTATATTTTGGCACAATAGCAGATTTGCTTAAACTTAATAGATGATTAATTTCCATTCTATACGAGAAACCCGCATCTATTATCATTAACCAAACTATAACTAAAAAGATAACTACTGCTGTATACATCAAACATTCTGGAAATATAGTAAATATTGAAGCATTTATACCCATTAAAGAATATAATATAGCATTCATTATAATAGTACCTATATAGCCTACTACTAAACCGGTTGGTATAGCAATAAATAATAATACTGTATTCTGAACAAATAGAAATAAAGCACGTTTTATAACACTAGTACCACTTAAAATCATTAGACCTAAATATTTACTCTTTCCTAATAAATAAAATGAATTAGCAAAGAATACACACATGATACATAAAAATATTACAAGAAATGCTAATATACTTGAAAACGAAGTAGCTACAGTTCCTTCAAAAGTTCCATTAGATGTAACTAAGCCATCTACTTGTGTAGGAATATTAATATTAGGATTAAACATAGCTGAAAAGAAAATAAACATTACAGTAACAGCCATAAATAAACTGAAACAATAAAACATCCCCTCTTTTTTCTCACTTTTTAAAATACTTAAGGATAGTCTTACAGTACCCATTAAATCACACCTTTCATTTATTTATTATAACATCGAAAATGATAAAATAAAACATTATTATTAGATTATATGATATAATAAAAAACAGAAAAGAGGTACGCAAATGAATAATAAAAGTCTAATATTAGAAGGTGGAGGAATGCGAGGTGTATATACAGCTGGTGTACTAGATTATTTACAAGAACATTATATAGAATTTGATCAAATTATAGGAGTGTCAGCTGGAACTTGTCATGGTTGTAGCTATATATCTAAACAAAAAGGGAGAGCTTATAAAGTTAATACTGATTACTTAGATGATAAAAACTATTTAAGTTGGTCAAACCTTATAAAAGATGGAAGTATATTTAACATGAATATGTTGTTTAATACTATACCTAATGAATTATATCCGATAGATGATAAAGTTTATAACAACTCAAATACTAAATTATTTGCAACATGTACTAATCTAAATACAGGTAAAGCAGAATACTTTCATATTAAAGATATAAATTCAGATAGTAAATATATAGAAGCTGGATGTTCAATACCAGGATTAGCTAACATAGTATACATTAATTCCGAACCATATTTAGATGGAGGAATAGGCGATTCTTTACCAATAAAGAAAGCAATTCAAGATGGATATAAAAAGAATATTGTAATACTAACAAGAGATATAGAATATACTAAAGATAGAAATAAAATGATGAATATATTAAAATTTAAATATCATAAATATCCAAACTTTGTAAACGCTATAAGAGCAAGACATATAAACTATAATAATACATTAAAGTTTATAAAGAAGGAAGAAGCTAAAGGTAATTGTTTTGTTATAAGACCTAGTAAACCTTTAAATATTAGTAATTTAGAAAAGAATAAGGTAGTACTTAAAGATATATATGATTTAGGTTATAATGATGCTAAAAATAATTATGATAGTTTAATTATGTTTATAAATTCATTATAGTTTCATATTATTTTCACTTAATATTCACAATAGTTATATATATTATAGTTATGGAGGTGTTTTAAATGAAAAAGAAAATTATAATATCTTGTATGGCTTTGTTACTTATTACTTTATGTGGTGTTAGTAGTTATATTGGGTTTAAGTTAGCATTTGATAACCAACCTACTGATAATGCTTTTCCAGTTATAACTACTTCTACTGGTGATAATGCTGATAATATTCCTAATGTTGTAGCTGCTGTGGATAAAAGTGTGGTAGAGATAACTACTGAGAGTGTTTCTCATTCTGACTTTATGTCTGATTATGTTTCAGAAGGTGCTGGTAGTGGTGTAATAGTAACTGATGATGGTTATATAGCAACTAATAATCATGTTATAGATAATGCTAAATCAGTAGTAGTAACTACTAAAGATGGAAAGAGTTATGATGCTAAGATAATAGGTGCTGATGCACAAACTGATTTAGCATTATTAAAAATAGATGGCAAGGGTTTAACAGCTGCTAAATATGGAGATTCTGATAAACTAGCTGTAGGTGAAACTGCTATAGCGATTGGTAATCCGTTAGGTCGGTTAGGTGGTACTGTAACTAGTGGTATTATAAGTGCTAAGGATCGCGAAATTAATGTAGCTAATCAAACTATGCATTTATTACAAACCTCAGCTCCTTTAAATCCTGGTAATTCTGGTGGTGGTTTATTTAATACTAAGGGTGAACTTATAGGGATTGTTAATGCTAAGGCTGGTAATGCTAGTGAAAATTTAGGATTTGCTATTCCTTCTAATACTGCTAAAGTAATATTAAGTTCATTAAAGGAAAATGGAAAGGTTACTGGTCGTTTTCAGATAGGAATTAGAACTTATGATTTAAGTTCTAAAGAATTAGCTGAACAGAATGGTTTTAGTCAACCTGGTTTATATATATCTGAAGTATTAGATGATTCTAATGCTGATGATGCAGATATTAAAAAAGGTGATCTTTTAATAAAAGTTGATGATAAAGAAGTTACTTCTTCAAGAGAATTAAGAAAGATATTAGATGGTCATAAAGTTAATGATAAGATTACTTTAACAGTTGAACGTGATAAGAAAGAAATAGATATAGATCTTACTTTAAAGGAAACTAAATAAAAATAACCCAAGGGTTATTTTTTTCTAAATTCCTTTATTGTTGCTGATAATTCATTAAGATACATCCATCTTTCCATTGTATTTTCTAATTCTGTTTCTTGATTGGTTAATTTTGTTGATAATTCAGCTAGCTTAGTATAATCATTTTGTTGTTCATTCATTGCTTGTTGAGTATCTTCTATCGCTTGTTCTAACTTAGCTATAGCTTCATCAATCCCCTCTAATTCCTTCTTCTCTTTAGAACTCATAGTAGGTATAGTAGCTATTGTAGCTTTACTATTATTAGTAGAGCTACTGCTAGCTATTTGTTTTTGTTTATTATCTATGCCACTACCATTATCCCTTTTAGCTAAATAATCACTATATCCTCCTGGATATTGTATTATACGATTATTTTTAATTTCAAATATTTTATCAACTACACGATCGAGGAAATAACGATCATGTGATACACATATTACAGCTCCTTTAAAACTTGCTAGATAATCTTCTAATATAGCTAATGTAGTAATATCTAAATCATTTGTAGGTTCATCTAAAATTAAGATATTAGGTGCTTGTACTAAAATTTTAAGCAGGTATAAACGACGTTTCTCACCTCCGGACAAAGTTGATATCTTAGAATATTGTAATTTGTCGGAGAAGAGAAACGTCTCTAGCATAGAAGAAGCATCGACTAATCCATCTTTAGTTTCTATTAGGTTACTTACGTCTTTTATGTAGTCTATTACTCTAGATTCTAAATTCATTGTTTCATTGTTCTGTTCAAAGTAACCTATTTTGACTGTTTCGCCCCTTTCTACAGTTCCTGAAAAGGGCGATTTAAGGCCCATGATAATTTTTAATAATGTTGATTTACCACATCCATTATTACCTACTATTCCGATGCGATCGGTTCTTAAGACATTATAGTTAAAGTTTTCAAATAATAATTTATCATCAAAGCGCATTGTTATATCATTTAGGATTAGTGTTTTCTTTCCTAGTCTTGTTTCCATTGAGTCCATATTAATGGACTCATTATTTATATTTCCTGCACTATTCTTTAATTCTTCATAGCGCTCAATACGCTCCTTACTCTTAGTACCACGTCCCTGCGCCCCTCTTTGAATCCAAGCGGATTCACTCTTTAATAATGTTGCACGTTTACGTGCATCATTATTCTGTGTAGCTAATATTTCTGCTTTAGCTTCTAAATATTTTTGGTAGCTCCCTTCATAGTTATATAACTTTGAATTATCTATTTCTACTATTCTATTACATATTCGATCTAGGAAGTAGCGGTCGTGAGTTACCATAATTATTTCTCCTGTGTATTTTATAAGTTGTTTTTCTAGATAAGCTATCATAGAGTTATCTAGGTGATTGGTTGGTTCATCTAGAAGTAATACATCACTTTTATGTAGTAATACACAGGCGAGTGCTAAGCGTTTTAGCTCACCACCGCTACAGAATTTTACGCAACGATTATGGTTACTAATACCTAGTTGGTTTAACATACTAGTTGCTTCAAATAAGCGATCTGGATCACAAATTTTATCAATAGTTTCTTTAATAGTTAGTTCTTCATTGAATACTGGATGTTGTTTTAAATAACCTATTTTCATACCATTGGTTTTAATAATGGTACTCGTAGAGCTAATACCATCATTAGCAATAAGTTTAAGAAACGAGCTCTTACCAGTACCATTAACGCCAATGATACCAATTTTATCATGGTTATTCATATTAAAACTACAATGATCAATAAGAATACGATCATTAAAAGCTAAATAAGTATCTTCAATAGATATTAACATATAATACCTCCATTCATAATAAATTCAATAATATAAACTACTAAACAGGAACTCAGAGCAACTACTATAAGACTCTTGTCCTTGTAAGATAAATATAAAGCAGTAACTAAACCAAAGATAGCAGAAATACTAGAATTAGTACTACTAAATATAGCAGGGAAAGTCATAGCAGCTAAAACTGCGTAAGGAACATAAAATAAGAAAGATTTAATAAAGCTATTCTTAATCTTATTTTTAAAAACTACTAAAGGAAGCATTCTAATTAAATAAGTTACAATAGCCATAACTAATATATATAATAAGTAAGTTTTATTCATGATTAGACTCCTTTATAGGGAAAGCTAAAGCACCATAGGTGCTAGCTATTATAGTACATATAATTATAGCAAAGCCATTACTTATAAAACTAAATATACTTATATATTTAAATATACAGCTTATTATAATAGCTAGTATTATTACATTTTTTATTCCTTTAAATTTCTTTGTTGGGGGTATAATGATTGCTATGAACATACCATATATAGCTATACCTAAAGCACTCATTATACTAGCTGGTAATATGGAACTTGCACTAGCTCCTATAAGGGTTCCTAAGCTCCATCCTAAGTATGGAGCAGTAATAAGTCCATACATGTACTTTGGACCTATATCAGTCTTAGAACCACTAGCTACAGCAAATATTTCATCAGTATTACCAAAAGCTATTAAACAACGCTGAAGTGTACTAACTTTATCATCTATCTTTTGTGATAAACTTAAAGACATTAAAGCATATCTTAAATTTATTATAAGTTGAGTTAAAGCCATCTCAAATAAACTAGCATTAGCTAATATTAATGATAAACCAGCAAACTGCCCAGCACTAGTAAGATTAGTCATAGATATTAATAGAGCAACACTAACAGGAATATTAGCACTAGTACACATAACTCCAAAAGTAAAAGCAACAGACAAATAGCCTAATCCTATAGGTATTCCATCTAAAAATCCTTTTTTATAGCTATTTAATATATCATCATTCATTTTAACAGCTCCCTACAATACAATCTTACCTATTATACTAAATTCTTCTTTAAATTGATAGTAAAAAAGAAGTGTTTCCACTCCTTCTTAGCATAACCTTATCTTAATCTTTTTTCCAGTAAGGTAATATAATCTTACTAATTTCTTTCTTACTACTTAATAATGCTTCTTCCCAGTCATACCCTTTAGCTTTACAATGATTTTTCATTTCATTAATTAATAATGCTACGTCTCCTCTTTGTATTGCTGCACCATTATCACATACTATTGCTTTAGTTGGTTGATACATTGCTGTATTAAACCATTGTTTAATTTTAATAGTATGATCTTTATCATATCCTATAACTAAATCTTGTAACTCTCTTGTAAATGTGATATTTTCAGGTTTACTTTTAACATGTATAAAGGCTTGTTGTCCTTCTACTACTTTATTTTTTTGTTCTCCTAATTCTTCACCCATTTTTCTCTTAGTTCTTTCTAGTCCTAAGTTCTTATCTAATAGTTCTTGTATTTCTGCATTTCCCCATCTCATTCCATTTGTAAAAATAAAGTTCTCTATTTTATTTACTCCTGGTTTTAAGTATCCTTGTATAATTATTCTTTCTGCATTTTGTACAAATCCTATTTCTAGGTTTTCTGTTTTTTCTCCTTTTATTGATGTAATTATATCTGCTCTTACATCTTTAGGTTGAATTCCTTCTGGGAATGCTATTGCATTATAGTAGTCTTCATTTTCTTTAGCTTCTTTAATTGTTCCTAGCATTGTATCTTTTTTAAATCTAAATGTTCTTGGTTGCCCATCATTCTTTTTAATGTTCTTGTTCTTTTCTATTTCTTTTAGTTTTATTTCTATTTCTGATCTTTCTTGTTCATCTTGTAGCATGCTCATTATCATTTTGCTTGACCATACTTGGTTGTTTTCGAATCTTAATTCAAGTGCTGATATTTTTTCTTTTTTATAGAAGTCTGTTATCATGATTCGATCTTCTGGTGATGTTGTAAATGTTATTACAATGTTATTTGTTGCTTTTCCTTTTCCAGTAAATACTCTTTTAATTTTTACTTCTACTGGTTTAAATCTTGCTAGTGTTATAACATTATAACTTGATTCTGGTTTAAGTGCTGATAGTAGTGATATTCCATTTCCTTTACGGTACTTGAATATATTTTCAGGTCCCATTTCATCTAGTAATGTGTCTTCTACTTTCTTTCTTGCTTGTTTTGCTTCTTTTTTAGCTATAATTGCTTCTTTCTCAGCTTCTCTTGATCCTGCTTCACTTTCTTTAAAGATGATTAGATCAAAAATCTTTCCTTGTTCATATACTGTTCCTTCAGTAAATTCAATTTTTCTTATTGCTGCTTGTTTAAAGTGTTTTAATACACATATATATGATTTAGCTGGTAGATATTTAATGTATAGGTCTTCACATAAGTGATTTTCTGCATCAAATTCTCTTATTATTTCAATATCACTTGGTTCTATTCCTGATAGGAATCTTATTACGTCATATTTCTCTGTGTCTTTTTCAGGATCAATTATTACGTTTCCGTATGCTCTTCCATATTCGTATACTACGTCTATGTGGTGTACTTCATCAGCTTTTTGTGATGATACAAACATACTTGCTCCCATTTCTGGTTCTTTATCTGCTTTATATTTAATGTAGTCTGGTAAATCATTAGCGTCTTTCTTTTTTACTTCTTTCTTTGGTTTACTGATTGTGTTTACTACTTCTATAGTTTCATAGTTAGCAGTTTCTTCTGTATAGTTTACTTCTTCTTGTTTCATTACTGGTTCAACTTTTATCACTGGAGTAACTGGTCTAATTTGTT
The DNA here is from genome assembly GCA_036639955.1 of Erysipelotrichaceae bacterium. Lineage (GTDB taxonomy): Bacteria > Bacillota_I > Bacilli_A > Erysipelotrichales > Erysipelotrichaceae > JAVWHP01. The sequence continues at coordinate 229 of JAVWHP010000011.1, read as the reverse complement.
CTTCAACGTGAACTGGTTTAGCGGCTACTTCTTCATTAACAAAAGTTTGTTTCTTATTAAAGAAGTTTGCAAATTCATCACTATTTGGTTGTTTAGTTTCAGCCTTAACAATCTTTGGTTCTATTGTTTGTTCAGCTTGTACATGTTGAACAGGTTCTTTAATGATAAGCGGTTCACTTCTTTGTAATGGTTCAAATTTTTCTTCATACTTAGGCATAATAACATCTTT
>JAVWHP010000010.1:0-56338 GCA_036639955.1 Erysipelotrichaceae bacterium | reverse complement strand
TTGCTTCTATCCATAATTTTATCTCATAATTCCACTTTCTACTTGCAATTCAGGAGAAAAAATTATAAAAATGAAGAAAAAATTTATTAGCATTAAAATTGGCCAAAAAAATTAATGAATATGAGTGAAAAACGAATAAAACAGAGAAAGAGTCATTAAAGGTGAAATTGACTCTTGTAAATTATCGCGTTTCACTATATAATTTAAGTAAGCAATTATATACGCTTACCTGGCTCTATCAAAACAGGTGTAAGAGCTATAGTGGCAATTACATATAGAAAGAAAAGGTGTAAATATGGAAGATAGTACAAAGAAATTAATCGTTAGAACGTTTATTACGAAAGAAGGAAAAGAGATTCAATTCGATCGTGAATCTAAAAACACTGTTGACTTCAAGAACTGGTCAATTGTTGTTTCACAAATGCTTGCAAAGACAAATGCAGGAGTTAGAAATGAGTTTATTGTTGAAGGACAAAAATTAACTTTTGAAGAAGTTATGAATTTACAATTCGATATTAAAACTGTATACATTACTTACCGTGTATTTAAAGATGCAAGTAACTATGTTGTTAAACATGTAGCTTTAACAGAAATTGTTAATGTTATAAACTACTTAAAGAACACTTACCCTAAGGGTAGTGATCAAAGAAGATTCTGGTTTGAAATTGTTGATGAAGGAGATGAAGTATTATTCTCTGACCAATGGAACATTGATGACTTTGCTTCTGAACTAGAAAAATTCAATTACGATATCATGGACTTAACTATTCACTTCTACAAGAAGTTAGCTCGTAGTGAAGTTAGTGATAACAAAGATTCTAAGATCTTAGATCTATTAATGAAAGCTAAAGATTTTATTGCTAATAACGATTTATAAAAAATTAACTCCTGAGAATCAGGAGTTTTTTTATGCAGTTATAAAAGAAAATACCTTGCCAAGGACAAGGTATCAAGATTTTTAAAGGTAGGTAAGTGGTAAGTGGTAAGTGGTAAGTGGTAGGTGGGAATTATTGGTTAGATTTTATATAGTTTAATAGACCACCTAATTTAATTATGTTTATATCTAATTCAGTTAAGTTATGTTTAACACTGAAAGTAGAATTCTTAGTAATGTTTTTAACTTGAAGATCAACATCTACTGAAAGATTATCTAAGTTATCTATTACTAGTTCATCAAATTGATCAATAGTATCATAAGCTGTTTCATCATTAAATATTACAGGAAGAATACCAAAGTTGATTAAATTAGAACGGTGAATTCTAGCGAAACTTTTAGCAATTACTACTTTAATACCTAAGTACATCGGAGCAAGAGCAGCATGTTCACGAGAACTACCTTGACCATAGTTAGAACCAGCAATAATATAACCACCATTATTAGCTTTACAGTTATCATGGAAAGCAGGATCTACATTCATAAAAATGAATTCAGAAATCTTTTCTATGTTAGAACGATAAGGAAGTACCTTAGCTCCACCTGGAACTATATGATCTGTAGTAATATTATCTTCAACCTTAATCATTACCTTCTTATCAATAGTATTATCTAATACAGAGTTAATAGGTAATGGTTTAATATTAGGACCACGTACTACATCAGCACAATTCTTAGGATTAGGTTTAATAATCATACGATCATCAATTAAGAATTCAAGAGGTTCAGTAGGAAGTTCATAATCGAAATCACGAGGATCACTAATTACACCCTTAATAGCAGAAACAGCAGCTACTTCAGGAGAAACTAAACATACGCTAGCAGAGTTTGTTCCACTACGACCATAGAAGTTACGATTAAATGTACGTAATGATACTGCATCAGATTTAGGTGATTGACCCATACCGATACAAGGACCACAAGCAGATTCAAGAACACGACTACCACTAGCAATTATTTCAGCTAAAGCACCATTCTTAGCAAGCATAGTAAGAACTTGTTTACTACCAGGAGCAATAACTAAAGAAACATCATCATGAACCTTGTTACCCTTAAGAATATTAGAAACACAACTCATATCAACAAATGAAGAGTTAGTACAACTACCAATAGCACATTGATCAACCTTCATACCCTTTACTTCACTAATAGCTTTAACATTATCAGGAGAATGAGGCATAGCAATCATAGGTTCTAATTCATCTAAGTTAATTTTAATAGTTTCATCATAAACAGCACCTTCATCAGCAGATAATTCTAACCATGCAGCTTCACGGTGCTGTTTCTTTAAGAAAGCTAAAGTAACTTCATCACTAGGGAAGATAGAAGATGTAGCACCTAATTCAGCACCCATATTAGTTATTGTAGCACGTTGAGGAATACTTAGATTAAGGACTCCAGAACCAGTATATTCTATAACCTTACCAACTCCACCCTTAACACTTAATAATTGTAATACTTTAAGAATAATATCTTTAGAAGATACACCCTTGCTAAGTTTACCAGTTAATATTACATTAACAATTTTAGGACTATTTAAATAGAATTCACGACCAGCCATAGCACAAGCAACATCTAAACCACCAGCACCAATAGCTAAACAACCAACACCACCAGCAGTAGGAGTATGAGAATCAGAACCTAATAATGTTTTACCAGGAGTAGCAAATCTTTCTAAATGAATTTGATGACAAATACCATTACCTGGTTTAGAGAAATAAACACCATGCTTAGAAGCAACAGTTTGTAAATACTTATGATCATCAGCATTCTCATAACCACTCTGTAAAGTATTATGATCTACATAACTTAAAGATAATTCAGTTTTAACCTGATCTACTCCCATAGCTTCTAATTGTAAATAAGCCATAGTTCCAGTAGCATCTTGAGTTAAAGTTTGATCAATATGAATTCCTATTTGAGAACCCTTATTCATTTCACCTACAATTAAGTGATTTTTTAATATTTTTTCTGTTAAAGTTAACATATATATACCTTCTTTCTTTTTACAAATGTTATTATACACTAAATATAAGGATATTAAAATACTTAAAATTATGTAAACTATATACTATTAATGTATATATACTAATATAAATATAATATAAACTATTAATATATATAAACTAATAAAAACATATAATTGTAGAGTGTGTAATGAGTGTGTGAATATAGTCATTATAGGCGAAATATCTTGACCTTTAGGTCTAAATGTTATATATTAGTTAATATATTCTATTAGAAGAAGAGGGTGATTAAATGAATAAAATATTAAAAGAATTTTTTCAAAGTTCTTTAGAAGTAAATGATATTCCTAATCCCTTGTACACTGAATATGGTGTTAAAAAAGGTTTAAGAAATGAAGATGGTACTGGTGTTTTAGTTGGTTTAACTAAAATTGCTGATGTTGTTGGTTATAAGCGTGTTGATGGTAAAAAGGTTGATGATTATGGTACTTTATATTACCGTGGTATAGATGTTAAAGAGATTGTTGGGGATTCTACAAGAGTTGCTCCTCATGCGTTTGAGGAGACTTGTTTCTTGATTTTATTTGGTTATTTGCCTACTCATGATGAATTGGATAAGTTCAGGGGTTATTTAAAGTCTCAGTATAAGCTTCCTATGTATTTTTTGGAGGGTAATATTTTAAGACAACCTGGTAAGAATCTTATGAATAAGCTTCAACAGTTGGTTTTAATGCTTTATGATTATGATGAAAAGGCTGAGAATACTAGTATTGAGAATACTATTCAACAGGGTATTAGTATCTTAGCTAAGATTCCTACTATTATGTGTTATGCTTACCAGAGTAAGCAGAACTATTATAATTCAGAGAGTCTTTTTATTCATCATATTAGTGAGGATTATACTATTGCTCAAAATATATTATGTTTATTGAGACCTGATAAGAATTTCACAGCTAAAGAAGCTGAGGTTTTAGATATTATGTTAGTGCTTCATGCTGATCATGGTGGTGGTAATAATTCAACGTTTACTAATGTTGTTATTTCATCTACTGGTACTGATATTTATTCTTCTTTTGCTGGTGCGATTGGTTCTATGAAGGGTCCACGTCATGGTGGAGCTAACTTACGTGTAAAACAAATGCTTAATGCTGTTATACAAGAGATTGGTTATACTACTGATGAAGAAAAGATTAGATATGTTATTGAAAGAATTCTTAATAAAGAATTCTTTGATCAGTCGGGTCTAATTTATGGTATTGGTCATGCTGTATATACTAAGTCTGATCCTAGAAGTGTTATTCTTCAAGGTAAAGCTTATGAATTAGCAGTAGAGAAAGAAAGAGTAAAAGAGTATGATTTCTTAAAAGCTTTTGAAAATATGGCTATTAAGATTATGTATGAAAGAAAAGGTATTAATGTATCTAGTAATGTAGATTTCTATAGTGGGTTTGTTTATGATATGTTAGGTATACCTGAAGATTTATATACATTATTATTTGTATGTGCTAGAAGCGTTGGTTGGATAGCTCATAATGTAGAAAATAAATTATATTGTAATAGAATTGTTAGACCAGCTACTAAATATGTTGGTAAAAATATTAGCTATACTAAGATGGATAAAAGAGAGAGGTAATTAATATGACAAAAGTAACTTTATTTAAAGGTGATGGAATTGGACCTGAGATTTGTACACAGGTAATACGTGTTTTAGAACACATGAATGTAGATATTGAATTTGAAGAATTTGAAGTAGGTGCTTTAGCTTATGAAAAAACTGGTAAATTAATACCTGATGAAGCATTTGAAAGTATAGAAAGAAACAAGATTATGTTAAAGGCACCTATTACTACTCCAGTAGGAAAAGGTTTTAGATCTTTAAATGTTACTTTAAGAAATAAATATGATTTATATGCTAATATTAGACCAGCTAAAAGCTTACCTAATGTTAAGACTCCATTTGAAAATGTAGATATAGTTATATTTAGAGAAAATACTGAAGATTTATATATTGGTGATGAACATCAAATTACTCCTGATGAAGTACATGCTATTAAGAAGATTACTAGACATGCTACTGAAAGAATTTGTCGTTCTGCTTTCGAATATGCAATTAAGAATAATCGTAAGGTAGTAACTTGTGTTCATAAAGCTAATATCTTAAAGATGAGTGATGGTATGTTCTTAAATATCTTTAATGAAATGAAAAAAGATTATCCTACTATAATTGCTAATGATTTAATTGTAGATAATACTTGTATGCAATTAGTTATGAATCCTCAACAATTTGATGTTATGGTAATGCCTAATCTTTATGGTGATATTGTTTCTGATTTATGTTCTGGACTAATTGGTGGTTTAGGATTATTACCTAGTAGTAATTTAGGTACTGATTATGCAATGTTTGAAGCTGTACATGGTAGTGCTCCTGATATTGCTGGTAAGAATATAGCTAATCCAACTGCTTTATTATTAAGTGCTTGTATGATGTTAGACTTCTTAAATGAACAAGAAAAAGCAGAAAAGATAAGACAAGCAATATACGCTGTACTTATTGATGGTAAAGTTATTACTGCTGATCTTGGTGGTAAAGCATCTACAACAGAATATACAGATGAGATTATAAGTAAACTTAAATAAATTGTATTAAGAGAATGAATGATATTCATTCTTTTTTTATTGTTATAGTTAAGTTGAATAGATTTGAAGACTAAAGATTAGTTTATTGTAATAATAAATATAATCTTTTTTTATGTATCATATATGAAATGTTTGTAAATTATGGTAAACTATAATGAGTATTAAAATTATGAAAAGGATAGGTATATAGGATGAAACTAAATAAAGTAAAGGATTGGATTTTAGAACATAAAAAGATTGTTAGTTATGTTGCTATTGGGGTAGTGTTAGTTGCTATGGTTGTTGGTATTGTTTTTAAGGTTATGAATGGTGATAGTGCTGAAGATAAACCTAAAGAAGAAGTAGTTACTACTGACAAGGGTGAAACTGATAAAACAGATAAGAAAGATGAAAAGAAAGAAGAATGTACAGGTAGTGCTGCTGATACATTTAAAAAAGAAACTGCTTATACAGGAGGCCAAGAAGTAATATTTAAAGGTCATAAATATAAAGCTAAATGGTGGACTCAAGGAGAAGAACCAGGTGCTGGAAGTGGCGTTTGGGAAGACTTAGGAGAAGCTGGTGGTAACTGTACGCCTAGTGATGATAAAGAAGCAGGTGGAGATGAACCAGCTACTGTAGATAAAAGTGAAACTAAAGCTACTGATTTTAAAGTAGTAGCATATTACCCAAGTTGGGAACCAGATAAGTTAGCTAAATTACAATATGATGTAGTTACACATGTTAACTATGCGTTTGCAATACCTACTAATGATGGAGAACTTTTACCATTAGAAAATGAAGCAACAGCTAAAAAATTAATAGCTAGTGCACATAAGAGTAATGTTAAAGTTTTAATAGCAGTAGGTGGATGGTCTTATAAAGATATACCTTTAGAACCTACTTTTGTAAGTGCAACAGATAGTGATGCTAAAATTAAGAAGTTTGGTGATAATATTATAGCTATGTGTGATAAATATGGTTTTGATGGAGTTGATATTGACTGGGAACATCCTCGAGTTGATGGTAATTCTAAAGTACAATATGAAGCATTAATGAAATATTTAGGAACTAAATTACATGCTAAGAATAAGCTATTAACTTCAGCTGTACTTAGTGGAGTAACAGCTGATGGAAATGTATATTATGATATGCCAGCTCAAAGTGATGCAGTATTAGCTGCAGTAGATTGGATTAATGTAATGGCTTATGATGGTGGAGATGGAGAACGTCACTCTCAGTACGATTTCGCAGTAAACTGTGGTAAATACTGGAAAGATAAACGTAAAATGCCAGCCAATAAAGTAGTACTAGGTGTACCATTCTATGCTAGACCTAGTTGGGCTAGTTATGATAAATTATTAGAAGCAGATAAAACAGCAGATGCTAAAGATATGATTAATTTTAATGGAGTTAGTGCTTACTATAATGGTACAGCTACTATTACTAAGAAATCTAAATATGCTAAAGAAAATTTAGGAGGAGTTATGATTTGGGAAGTTACTCAAGATACTTCAAATAAAGAAAAGAGTTTATTATCAGCAATAGGTAAAGCAGTTAAATAGAAATTTATATGGAAAGGAAAATGATTTAAACATCATTTAGGTGGGGAATAATGAAAAAATTCATGTTGAATGTATTAAAACTAGGTTTATCAATTACAATGATCTTTTGTTTAACTAGTTGTGCTAAACCTATACCTGAGGAAATATATCCATACTATGTAACAAAGGAAGCTCGTATTACTAAAGAAGATGGTTGGGTACTAAGATTAAAAATGGTTTATGAAAGAATTGATGTAACAAAAGAAGATGTTAAAGGTAATTATATGGTTTATGATGAACCAAAAGGTCGTATAGAACTAAATGGTTTTAATTTAAAACAGAAGGTTGTTCCTACTTTTAGAAAAAAGGAATATGATCAATATGGAAATGAAGAAGGTAGTAAGTATACTACTCTAGCATCATTAGATATGAATGATGAAATTAATTTCGAAACAATCAATATTGAGATTGCATTAGAAAAGTTTTATAATGCGCAAAAAGAAATTACTGTAGATGATTTAAAAGATGTTAAAACTTCTTATTGGAAGAAGGAAGATATAGTTAAATTATTTAATGATACAGTTAAATCTGAACCGAAGAATTACTTGAAAATATATACAGAATGTGAAAATGCTAAAAATTATGTAATGGACGATAATAGGATTTTAAAAATAGCGTATATGTTTGATTATGGTGAATTAGTTGAGCTTAAAATTGATGTCTTGACTGAAGGACCTACTGTTACTTATTTATCAGAGACTGCTAAGACTCCTGAGGAAATCCTACTTAAAGAAGAGTTAGAAGCTTTTCGAAAAAAGGCACTTGAAACTCAATTTATTAGTGAAGAGAAGAGTATAAGTAATGAAGAAGTAAATGGACAGGTTATTGCTTTTTTATCTCATGCAATGACTGGGAAATTTTATAATGAAAATTATAAATAGCAACAGATGAATAAAGTATTTAATAAAAATGTTATTGCCCTATATGGTGGCAATAACATTTTTATATTATCTTAGTTCACGTTCATTTGTTGCTAGGTAGATCTTATACCATTCTTCATGTGTTAGTTTTAGATCTAGTGCAGCTATTGCATTATCTAGACGTTCTAGTTTACTACTACCACTAATAGGCATAGCTTTCATTGGATGATACATTAACCAAGCAAAGGCTACTATTTCTGCTTTAGTTTGATGTTTATTAGCTATAGTTTCTAATACTTTTCTTACTTGAACATAAGGTTCAAAATCAGAAGTGAAAAGTTTACCAGCAGCTAAAGGACACCAAATCATTGGTTTAATTTTATACTTACATAAGTAATCAATCATACCAGAATCAAAGTGTTCAAATACAGTAGGGTTAAGTTCTATTTGGTTAGTAACTAGTTTATAATCATAAGCATAGTTTAAAGCATCCATTTTAAAGGGATCAAAGTTAGAAACTCCACCACCTAATATTAAACCATCATTAGTTAAGTCATTGAATGCACGAGCTACCTCATATGGGTCTATACAAGGGTCCTCACGATGAATTAACAACACATCAAGATATTTACAGTTCATATTAGCAATACTAGCTTTAGTACTCGCTATGATCTTATCATAACGAGAATCATAATGACCAATCTCATAATCACGTTTATTAGATTTCATATTAATACCAGTCTTACTAACTATTTGAATCTTAGAACGAATAGAAGAATCTAAAGCTAAAGCTCTACCAAATATCTTTTCACATTCATAATTACCATAAATTTCAGCAATATCAAACGTAGTAACACCACGTTTAATACACTCTTTTATAAAGTTTAGAAGTTCTTCATCACTAAGATTCCAACTATCTATTCTCCATAAACCTTGTATAATTCTAGAAAAACTAATTTTATCATTCAACTTAATATATTCCATAATAAGCCTCCTTTTTCTATAGTATAACCTATATGAAATTGATATAATAGTCATTAACATAAAATAACATAATTATATACTTGAAATATATAAATAAGTTAGTATAATATATATTAGCACTTATCTTATAAGAGTGCTAACGGAGGTAAGAACTATGAGTAATAAAAAACAATTTAAAGCAGAATCAAAACGTCTATTAGATTTAATGATTAATTCTATTTACACACATAAAGAAATATTCTTAAGAGAATTAATCTCTAATGCTAGTGATGCTATTGATAAACTGTATTATCAAGCATTAAATGAAAACTTAAATGACATTAATCAAAGTGATTTACGTGTATTTATAACTACTAATAAAGAAGATCGTACTATTACTATTGATGATAATGGTTTAGGTATGTCTAAAGAAGAATTAGAAGATAACCTAGGTACTATTGCTAAAAGTGGTTCTTTAGCTTTTAAAGAAAAACTAGCAGCTAGTGAAGATAAGAATGAATCTGTTGATATCATTGGTCAATTTGGTGTTGGTTTCTATTCAGCTTTTATGGTAGCTAATGAAGTAGAAGTATATTCTAAAAAATATGGTAGTGAAGAAGCTTATAAATGGACTTCAGATGCTAGTGATGGTTATACATTAGAAAAGAGTGAAAAGAATAGTCATGGTACTACTATAATTTTACATTTAAAACCTAATAGTGATGATGAAAACTATGATACTTATTTAGAAGATTATGAAATTAAACGTCTAGTATCTAAATATTCTGACTATGTACGTTATCCAGTTCAAATGAATATATCAGTATCTAAAAAGATAGAAGAACCTATAAAAGATAATGATAATGATAATGATAAGGATAATGATACTAATAAGGAACCTGAACAACCTAAGTATGAAACAGTTATCGAACAACAAACCCTAAACTCTATGATTCCTTTATGGAAGAAATCTAAATCAGATATAACTACAGAAGAATACAATGATTTCTATAAATCTAAATTTAATGATTATACAGATCCACAAAAAGTAATTCATATGAACGTAGAAGGAGCAGTAAACTTTACTAGTTTATTATATATACCAAGTAAAGCACCAGCTAATTACTATTCTAATGAATATGAAAAAGGATTACAATTATATAGTAGAAATGTATTTATAATGGATAAAGCATCAGAACTAATACCTGAATACTTTAGATTTACTAAAGGATTAGTAGATTCTCAAGACTTAAGTTTAAATATATCTAGAGAAATGCTACAACATGATCGCCAATTAAAAGTTATAGCTAATAAAATAGAAAAGAAAATTAAATCAGAACTATTATTAATGCTAAGAAATGAAAGAGAAGAATATGAAAAGTTCTGGGCTAACTTTGGTCTACAAATAAAGTTTGGTGTATATAATGATTATGGTATTCATAAAGAAATGCTACAAGATCTATTAATGTTCTATTCTTCTAAAGAAAAAAAATTAGTTACTTTAGATGAATATATTGCAAGAATGGATGAAAAACAAGACTGTATCTATTTTGCTAGTGGAGATAATGTAGATAAAATTGATAAATTGCCACAAAGTGAATTAGTAAAAGATAAAGGATATGAAATTTTATATCTTGTAGATAATGTAGATGAATTTGTAATGCAAGTTCTACAATCTTATAAAGAAAAGAACTTTAAAAATATAGCACAAGGAGATCTAAACCTTGAAAGTGAAGAAGAAAAGAAAGAACTAGAAGAAAAAGTAGAAGAAAATAAAGATCTATTAACTAAATTAAAAGAAGCTTTAGGAGATAAAGTATCTGAAGTTAAAATATCTACAAGATTAAAAAGCCATCCAGTATGTTTAAGTGCAGCAGATGGAATGTCATTTGAAATGGAAAAAGTACTAGCACAAATGCCAGACAGCAATCCATATGGGATGAAAGCAACAAGAATATTAGAAATTAATCCTAATCATCCAATATTCAATGCATTAAAAACAATCTATGATAAAAAAGAAGACGTAACACAATACGCAGACCTATTATATAATCAAGCATTATTAATAGAAGGATTTGAAATAGAAGACCCAATCGCATTCTCTAACCAGATATGTGATCTAATGGTAAACTCAACTAAATAAATATTAAATAAAATAGTATCTACTTAAGTAGATACTATTTTTATGATATAATGCTACTGCTATACTAATGCTGAAAGGATTATAACATGATAAAAAACATAATATTTGATATAGGTAAAGTTTTAGTAGAATTTTTTCCATTAGAAGTACTAAACACTAAGTATGATAAAGAAACAGCCAATAAATTATATAATGCAATATTTAAAAGTAAATACTGGGATATGTTAGATAATGGAGATATAAGCTATAAAGAAGTAGTAGAACTAATGGCTAAAGAAAGTCCAAAATTAAAAGAACTTATATATATAACATTTAATGAATGGACTAATATGTTAAAACCTAAATATGATAATATAAAACTATTAGAAATACTTAGGAATAAAGGATATAAAATATATTTATTAAGTAATTTTCATAATGAAGCATATAAAGTTATATGTAGTTTATATCCTGAAATAACTAAAGTAGATGGACAAGTAATATCATGTTATGAACATACTATGAAACCTGATAATTTAATATTTGAAATATTATTAAATAGATATAGTTTAAATAATGAAGAATGTTTATTTATAGATGATACTAAAGTTAATATAGATACTGCTATTAGCATTAATATAAGTTGTATACATTATTTAGATAATACTAATTTAACTTTAGAGTTAAATAGAATAGGAGTTTTATAATGAAAGAAAAACAAGAATATAAAGTAGTTATTAAATCAATAGATGAACAATCTAATTCTTTAGTTAATATAGGTCGTGATACCTTATTGATTAAATCAGTATTAGTTAATGAAGAAGTATTAGTACGTACTACTTATCAAAGTAAGAACTATTGGAATTGTATAGTTGTTAAAGTTTTAAAGCCTTCTAAGTTACGTACTAAGTCTTTTTGTGATATATCTAATGTTTGTGGTAGTTGTAGTTATGCACATGTTAATTATGATAATCAACTTATTATTAAAAAGAAACAAGTAAATAGATTGTTTATTGATGCTAAATTAGATGTAGTAGTTAATGATGTAATAGGTATGATTAGTCCTTATAACTATCGTAATAAGATGATAATGGGATTTGGATATAATAAGTCTAGACAAGTAGTTAAAGGCTTATATGAAGAAAATAGCCATCGTATAGTACAATGTGATAGTTGTTCTTTACATGATCCTGAATGTGATAAAATATTTAATACTATATATAGATTAGTAAAGAAATATAAGATGCCAATATTTAATGAAGATAAACATACTGGATTATTACGTCATGTATTAATACGTAAAGCTATTGTAACTAAAGAAATACTAGTAGTAATTGTAGTAGCTAGTGATGTATTTCCTGGTCGTAAGAACTTTGTTTCTGAATTATTAAAAGCACATAGTAATATAACTAGTATAGTACAAAATGTTAATGCTCGTAATACTAGTGTAGTATTAGGTAATGATGAACGTACTTTATATGGTAAAGGTTATATAACTGATATATTATGTGGTTTAAAGTTCTCTATTAGTGCTTCATCATTCTATCAAATTAATCATAAACAAACTGAAATACTATATAATTTAGCTATCTCTAATCTTAATCTCTCTAAGACCGAAACTCTATTTGATAGTTACTGTGGTATAGGTACTATAGGACTTATAGCTTCTAAATCGGTCGCTACCGTAGAAAGCGTTGAAATCAACGCAGATGCTATTAAAGATGCTATACTTAATGCTAAGATTAATAATATATCTAATGTTAAATTTACTTGTGGAGATGCTGAAATTATTATGCAAAGAATGGCAGCTGATCATGCTAAAATTGATGCTCTTATTATGGATCCTCCTAGAAGTGGAGCTACTAATTCTTTTTTAGATGCTGTTATTAAGTTACGTCCTAAGAAGATTTCTTATGTTTCTTGTAATCCTGTTACTTTAGTTAGAGATCTTGTTTATTTATCTAAATACTATAGTTTTAATGTTGTTGATTTAGTTGATATGTTTCCTCATACTACTCATGTTGAAGCGGTAGTGTTACTGACAAAAATATAATAATTGAATTTAGTATCTATGATAATTAATTTTGGTACATTTAAAGCATTTGGTAATGTTGTGATAATTCATAGAGTCTTTTTTGAAGTAGCTTTTTTAACTGTATTGGGTGGATAGACTTTGTTAATGTTCCATATTTAATAAAGTAATCTTCTATGAATTGTTCAAACCTATTCAGACAATTACAATTTGACCCTTAGTAGTATTAATCAAGCGATTATGAAAATTGGAGAACAAATCAAACTTTTCAATGTTGAGTAATGCGTGTTAACCAATATTGAAAATGTATCTAAATAGTTAAACGCTTTTACTTACATTGTGATGTTTTATGTTAGTTAAATTATTTAGAAAAGAATTATGTTTCCGTGGATTACTCATTGGTGGGAAATACTTCTTTTTTTATTTTGTAGTTTTCATAGCACTTAAAATTTTTAGAAACGTTATTATGTTCTAGTATGTCTTCTAATACATAAAGTTGGTCTAATACATTTTCATATAAATTACAATCAAATGATTCAATGACTAATACAGTATTACCTTTTTGATATGTGCCGGATTGTTTTACAATGTAGGACTGCTGATCTACCTCAAATATATCTCCTTCTAAAGAGATATTGAATTATTTATTTTAAATGGGACATTTTCAATGTCTATATATTAAGACATTATCATAATTGAATGAGAATGAATCGTAAAACTTAAAAATGCATTGCTATTGTACGTACAAATGAGTATAATATAAGTGAAAGAAAAATATGCGTTTTTTGAAAGGAGCGATTACTATGGCAGCAAAATCAGCAAACTTGTATGCAAGAATTGAACCGGATGTAAAGGAACAAGCGGAGAGCATTCTTTCTGCACTTGGTATTCCTGCATCTAACGCTATCAACATGTTCTATAAACAGATTATCCTTCAAAGAGGGATTCCTTTTGATGTAAAAATGCCGTCTGCAATACCGTTAGACATGAGTTCTCTATCGGAAGAGCAGATGAATGCAGAACTGGAGAAAGGATATGCGGACATGAAGGCTGGTCGCACAAAATCAGCAAAGAAGGTATTTGAAGATATCCGCAAGGACTATAACGTATGATTTTTGAAATTGAAATTTCAGAACAGGCGGATGCTGATCTTCGTGGAATATTTGAATATATTGCTTTTGAACTGCAATCGCCTGAGAATGCCAACGGTCAGCTTGACCGATTGGAAGAAAGTATCATGAGCCTTGACCATATGCCGGAACGGTTTCGTGAGTATGAGAATGAACCGTGGCACAGTCGAGGTCTGCGGTTAATGCCCGTGGATAATTACTGTGTGCTGTATATTCCCAACAAGGAAGATGCTGTGGTTACCATTATCCGTGTGATGTATGGCGGACGGGATATTGATGCACAGTTGAAGAAATACACAGGACAGTAGATTGCGGACAAATTTGAATTTATGAGGAGGGAAAATTGTTTGATAGAAGTATTATTTGGCGAAAGCGAAGCAGGTTCTATGAAAGTGGCAAAAAGTATAATGGTTACAATTGTATCGGATGGACCGACAGCTTACTTTGGAGCTGGGAAGAAGAGAGAACCAGTAAAAGGTAAATGGATTGAAGGAACATCGGATGAGGTAATTTGCCTTGCTTTTATGCTTGATATTGGTGATATAACGGAGGATATATGCAGTGAATATAGAAAAGAATTGATCTACTCCATGCTAAATCAAGGACAATGGGAAGAAAACCCCGAAATAGAGCAAGAATTAAAAGAAACAACAGATGTGTATATCAGAGAAGTAGAACGATTAAAAAAGTATCTGGAATCTGGCGAAGATTTAAGAATTTGGTATAGTCGAAGCGCCTATTCATTATGTGGTTTGTATTATGTTTGTAAATTGCTCTGCAATTATCAAAACAGAGTGTTTCTTGTTGAACTACCAGAATACAGAGTAAATGGAAATGTTATTGTTTCCTATCAAAATTGGGGTGAAATAGCAGCAGAAGAATTTGCATCATTTATAGATAATCAAAAAGAAATAGGTAATCATGAAATAAAACAATATGCTACCAAATGGGGAGAATTAGTTGAAGATAATAGCATGTTAAGAGCAGTAATAAATAATCATGTAGTAGGTGTAGAAGATAATTTTTATGATTTTATTATTTGGAAAAAACTGACTGGAAAACCCATAAAACAGGCAAGGTTGATAGGTAATATTTTGGGAAATTATCGGATAAGTATCTATGATTGGTGGTATGCAAAAAGAATCCAATATTATATCAACAAAGGCAATATCGAGGTAGTGGAAGATTCAGTAAACAAGTACGCTAGGTTGATTAGAAAGAAAGCGTAAATTCCCAGTTTGTCTGGTTAAAAAACAGAATAATTTTATGATGGCATCTATTGCAGAAATGTAGTAGGTGCTTTTCTTATGCTCGGAGAAATCCGGGCTATTTTTATGCCCATTTTTAGGAGAGGAGGTGCATTTTATGGCAAACAGAATCAAGGGTATTACAGTGGAAATCGGTGGCGATACCACCAAACTTCAGACCGCTTTAAAGGGTGTCAATGGAGAAATCAAGAATACGCACATAAATGATAATATAATAGTGTACAAAAATGATCATTTAGAAATGTACAGTTTGTATAGTATAATTTCATAGTAAAATAACAATGGAGGTATAAATTATGTTATTAAATTATGAACTAACTACAGACATAAAATTAATACACTTATGGATTTAAAAAAACTAAAACAATTTGAAGAATCGTCAAATCTCAAGATTAACCGTAGTCAACTTGCACGTGAAATATACGTTGAGCTACGCACTATATCTAAATACATTAAGGGTTATAAAAAATGTACAAAACGTACCAGACAGTCCCAGTTTGACTCGTTCGATCCTATTATTAAATGGCTACTTAAGTAGCAAAATAAGGTATTTGCTTACTACCGTGTGCTATGGTAATACTGTTAGCCAATATTGAAAATGTCTCAAAATAGTTAAACGCTATTACTTACATTGTGATATTTCATATTAGTTAAATTATTTAGAAAAGAATTATGTTTCCATGGATCACTCATTGGTGGGATATACTTCTTTTTTTATTTTGCAGTTTTCATAGCACTTAAAATTTTTAGAAACTCAATTATGTTCTAGTATGTCTTCTAATACATAAAGTTGGCTAATACATTTTCATATAAATTACCATCAAATGATTCGATGACTAATACAGTATTATCTTTTTGATATGTGCCGGATTGTTTTACAATGTAGGACTTCTGATTTACCTCATATATCTCCTTCTAAAGAGATATTGTATTATTTATTTTAAATGGGACATTTTCAATGCTGATATATTAAGACATTAGCATAATTGAATAAGAGCGTCGCACAGGCAAGAAGGAAATGCCTTGTGTTTTTAACAATTGGGCAGTATACTATGATGATAAATTTGAAACAGTGCATTTGCTAAATGAAGGATATTTGAAAAAGATACTATCATTGTAGGTTATAGTTATAACCATTATCGCTACAAATTTTTGCTTGTAGAACTGTGAAAATTTAGAATTGAGGAGGTTACAATAGAATATGAATAAAAAAATAGATAGCTTATTATTCCTAATAGCGGGAATTTTGTTTTTAATAGCAGCATTTATAGGAAAAGGTTACATCAATATTCCATTAGGCTGCTGTTTCATTGCTTTAGGATTAAGTAAAAGAGATAAGGAAGATTAATTTACAAAATATGGAAAAGGATCATAAGGAATATCAGAAATATAAAGTAAAAACACTTAGTAGCATGGAAAAGGATTATTTGGATAGGATAAAGCTATTGGAGCAAACAGGGAAACGAGAAAATCGAGTTATTTGAAAAAAACGAATAACTGTGTATCTAAAGTTGTTCGGAAATTTCGAACAACTTACAATTGCTGAAGTCGATTATAAAGAAATTATTTGCACTAGCCAGTTATAAAATTTTTTCGGATAACTAACGATTTCTAACAGAAATGTTGATATCTGGATTAGAATCATAAATTTGAATATATGGGAGGTGTTAGTATGAACATTGGTTGCATAACGTGTTTTATTGGTTGTTTGGTTTTTCTTTTCTTTGCTTTTCTTTTCACAATTTTAGGAGAAAAAGGTGCAATGCTAATAAGTGGATTTAATTCATTGTCTAAAGTAGAAACAGAATTATATGATAAGGCAAGAATGAGTAAAGACCAGCGGAAATCTTTTTTTATTTGGTCATTAATTTTAGGAACAGGTGCAATATTATCCTACTTGATTTCACAATATATAGCGATTGTTGCATTTGTGGTATGGTTGATTGTTTTTTTCCAAGATGTACATTTGGATGAAGAAAAGGCATTTGGAAAATATAAGAAACAATAGAAAAAATGTTATTATATATAAATCAACAATATGCCAATAACCATCGTTGCCTGTTCCCACTAGAATAAATTAATGCTTTCAAAATCACGTTGATCTATCCCTAAGTGAAGAACAAATAAAACCACCAAAAAGGCAATAATCACCTTGATCTATTTACTGAAAAACGAGGTTTTTTTGGATTTGAGTTTTGACTTGTTATCGAAAATACAGATAGTTTCATAGACTTGTAACCTGTATTAATGAGGGGTGAGGCTCCAAAATGGTAATTAACATCACCAACTCACGCCATGCGAGTTTTTTTTTTGCCTACTTGAAATAAGAAAAGAAGTGTTTAATATTATTGATGAAATTGATTTTGTCAAAAGTTAGTATTTGAGATCTATCATTGTTAGGTAATTGAGCATTATTGACAAATAAAGTTGATAGAATTATTTCTCACAACGTGTATAATAGAAACATAAATAAATGGAGGTATCTACAATGAACTTAGGCAATAGTTTATTTCATGCAAGGAAGAAGAATGGATTATCACAAGAAGAAGTAGCTGATAAAATAGGAGTAAGTAGACAGACTGTCTCTAAGTGGGAAACCAATGAAACTATACCCGACATTTATCAATCTAAGAAAATGGCTAGTCTTTATGGCATATCGTTAGATGACTTAATTGATTTTGATATTGAATATAGTGAGATTCAAGAAATGATTAATAAAAATAATGATGAATTAGTAGAAAAAATAGATTGGACAAATGCTTGGGGAAAGAAATATCCAGTTCTTCTTAAATATCAGTCACAAGTAAATATTCCTAATTATGAATTTAGAATTAATGCTATGCTTGATGAATTAATGAATGAATATAAATTCAATCAACAAGATGCAATGTTGGTTCTGAAAGATATTTTATATAATGTATGGAAGAAGCGTAGATAATATTGTAAAGCCTACTTCTAGTTGAACATATTAAACTATGTATTGAGTTATTATCAATATAATTATAAAGGATTAAGAATGTGGAAACTTACTAACAACAAGGAGCAAAACTTTAACTTTGTTAAAAATATATTTACCTGGGTAGAAATACTAAATTAAGAAGGTTGAGGTTTTTTTTGTTGTATGAATATAAGATGGGGAATAATATTAATGGTAATTGGCTCTACTTCAAATAAGAGCTAGAACTGCATTAGTCTTTGAATAATTTGTTGGTAATTTCTATTCAAATGTATTGGACCGACTTTATATTTAAAAAGGTATACTAGAACATTATAAAGTTTCAAACAATTTTAAAGTTGCTATGAAAACTAAAAAAGAAGTATATCCCACTGGAATTTGCTTCTTTTCTAAATTATATAATTAAAATGAAACGTCGTAATGAAAGTACTATTGTTTAACTGTTTTTGAGATGTTATCAATATCGATTGACAGTATGACAGGTATTTAAATGTTATAAGTTAATTAGGGTACTGCTACAATACGTCCTCCGCCATATGGAGATTTATATAGGGCGGCATTTTCTGCATAGCCATTTGAAAAATAGTTTTTCATTGCTTCGTGGTCTAGAATAAGTGGGCTTTCTACCACGTCTTTATAAGAGAACATGGTATATCCGTCGCCACCTTCTAGTAGTGTATGTGCAATACCTGCCAGTGTATAGCGTTTATCAGGAACAAGAGGCTGATTTCCTATTAGTACATCATGTACGCGCCGCTTGCCTGTAATGCCAATGTACATACCGGACTCATCCCGCTTCACTGGCGATGGAATATCCGTATGAAATGCAAAGGTCAGGCCTGATACTTGTAAAAAGCCGGGAAATTCCTTGGGTGCGGAACTCACGCTATATTCCAGGGCATCCAACAGCTGCTGTCCTGTAACACTTAACTTGCTAATTGGGTAACTCGAAGGCATTACTCCTAACAGGTCGCCAAAGGTAACTTTCCCCATAGGGAGTTTGGCGCGTATTGCACCCCCGATTTGTACGGCAACGTCTGCGTTTGTTGAAGCTCGTATTGCATCTGCACACAAATCTCCAAGGTTTGTTTCGGTATTGCGCACAATGCGCTTACCAGTAACTGGGTCTGCGATGATCATATCATTTTGCAGTGAAACGACAGATTGTTGTAGCACTTCATCAAAGGCTGATTTCTCTTTTTTTATAAATGCATCAATTTGTGGATCTTTTGCTTCATAATTGCTTACTAGTCCTGTGCTGATATTGCCTCGCTTGTCAATGAGCAGATAGCCTATGTTTGCAAGTTCTGTACCAGTAGAAGAGAGCAACACTTGGTCACCAACTTTGTTTTTTACGCGCTCGCACTGAATCACGCTGTGAGAGTGAGCGTCAAGTACGACATCGATGCCGGTGGTATTGGCAATTAAATTTGGGGATATATACGGTACAGACGCGGCATCAATGCCCAAATGGGTCAGGGCGATAACAATTTGCGCGCCCTCTTTTCGTGCGCTGTTTACCGACTGTTGAACAGCACCCCAAAGAACCATTCCGTCCTCACCAGGTAAAAAGGTGTATTTATCGTTGCCTTTTTCGTCCTTAAAAAAGTTTGGGTTGCTAGTGTTTGGAGTAAGCGGTGTTGACACTCCTACAAAGGCAATTTTTACGCCGTCTCGCTCCTCGATGATATAAGGCTTGTAAATGGGATTTTTTGTGGTGGCATCTGCGAAATTTACCGACAAGAAGGGAAATTTTGCGCGCTTTGCCAAGGAATTCAATGTCTCTACATTATAATCAAATTCGTGATTACCCAATGCCGAGGCGCTGTAACCTAGCTCATTCATAATGTCGATGGGTAGCTTACCGTTTGACAGTCCCCCTAAGGGAGCACCATGCACGGAGTCTCCAGCATCCACCAAAAGCACTTCTGCTCCGTCGGCGAGCAATTCGTTTTTAAAGGCGGCTAAGCCTGCGTAGCCAATATTTTTGTCAAGAGCCACATGCACGTCATTTGTGTAAATAATGGCGATGTCTTTTGTACGCGGTGGTTCAGGAGTGGCGCAGGAAAATAGTCCAACTGCCAACGTTAGTGAAAGAATTAGAGCACAAATACGTTTCATATTATTAATTCTCCTTTGGTTTTATAAGATTTGCCTCAGCGATTATAAAAGATAAAGTATCGCCTAATGGCACAAGAAAGGTAACGCTTTTTCAAGAGAGTTACGTTTATTTTTAATCTAAATGATAAAAATGAATTCTGAATCAATCTGCAGATTATGCTCAGTCTGACTTGAGAGTAAAGTCAGACTCAGATAAAGTGCTCCACAACTCTATCGTAGCACTCTGAAAACACTATGTAAAGAACTAAATTTTCACAAAGGAGATTTAATGAAATACAATTCTAACGTCAACATATAAATGCCAACATAAGAAGATCGGTTGGTGCTGTTCAAGTGGTGCAGAATCTTGAGGGTATGTGACATACCGAAGTGCCATATGTACAGAAATTTAAAAAAATGTAGCCACCAACGAAGGAACTTATAAGCTGACATCGGAGGTAATCCTATCTTATATGTAATATGACAACATTTTCATCCAACTGAGCGCTGCAGGGAACATCAAGGAAGACAAGGGTGAATCCACAGAGAAGCGGTGCATCAATTAAAGATGAGTGAAAAATTTTGTTAACTTAGCATTATTCCGTTAAAATACATAATGTTATTCCGGTACGCTTGATATTATTCCGATAATTGGTTATACTATGCCTATGAAGGAGTGAATGCCATGTATATTACAGTAAAAGAAGTTGCGCAAAAATGGGGTATTTCCGATAGAAGAGTGCGAATCCTTTGTGCCGAAGACAAAATACCTGGTGCATTTCAGCAAGGACGTGGATGGAAGATACCGAGTGATGCTGTAAAACCTATAGATAGCCGATATAAATCTGCACCAAGTTTGTTGTTAAAGATAGAAGAAAAGAAAAAAGAATTAGATTCGAAGAGACCTCTTAGCGCAGGCGAAGCTGAAAGACTTAATGAAGAATTTATTGTGGAATACACTTACAATTCAAATGCTATAGAGGGAAATACGCTGACATTGCGAGAAACAGATATGGTGCTTCGAGGACTTACCATAGATAAGAAACCATTGAAAGATCATATTGAAGCAGTGGGGCATAAAGAGGCATTTGAATTGATTAGTGATTTGGTAAAAGAAAACGCACCTCTTACAGAACACACGATTAAGCAGATACATTATCTTGTGCTAGTTGATAAAAAGGATGACCGTGGTGTTTATCGTAGAGTTCCTGTTCGTATAATGGGTGCAAAACAAGAACCTGTACAACCATATTTGATTGAACCTAAGTTAACAGAACTGTTGCTTAAGTATTCTGCTAGCAATGAAAATATTATTACAAAGCTTGCTAGGTTTCACATTGAATTTGAGTTAATTCATCCTTTCATTGATGGAAACGGCAGGACAGGGCGCTTGCTAGTTAATCTAGAACTTATGAAAGCTGGTTATCCACCAATCGATATAAAATTTACAGACAGGCTTGCCTATTATAATGCATTTGATGAATATCATGGTAAAAACAATCTGTCAGCAATGGAAAAACTCTTTGCAGGTTATGTAAATGCAAGATTGAATATGTATCTTTCAATACTATAAGAGTAAGAAATAATAAATTCAGAATAGGTGGTGTAGACCTTAAAGGTATATTCCCACAAGGAAGCTGCTGTGATTACCATTATCCCTGTGACGTATTGTGGATGAAATAGCAATGCATAGTTGAAGAAATATACTGCTAGTAGAATGTGGACAAAATTGAATTTCAGAAAGCAATAATATAATATGAATGAAAGAAGATGACTATTTATTCTTAATAGAAGAAATTTTGTTTTTAATATCAGCATTTATAGGAAATGGTTATAAAAATATTCCATTAGGTTGATATTTTATTGCTTTAACTTTTAGTAAAACAAAAAAAGAACTGAATAAAAATTCCAGTTTATCGTTAAATAATATTATTATATAAGTTAATCTAATTTAAATTTAAACTTAGTAAAAAGTTTAGCAGTAAATACTCCAGTACCATTACCTACAAAAGAAACAATCATATAAACTACACAAAAATATAAAGCACTAGAATTTAAATAAATAAATACTACTGGTATAAACATTATAGCAACCATAATAGGAAGCAAAGGATTAAATGATTTTACTAAACCATTAATATAAGATAAAACTAATATTATAAAAGTAATAACAATACCATATATTAATATATAACTAGACTTATAATCAGTAGTAAAATTAGGAGCTATATACATACCTAATAATATTAAAATTAAATATTTATAACAATCTTTAAATCTTATTTTGAATTTATCCATATGAATTTAATCCTCCAATTAATATCATTTATTTTAACATAAATATATAATTATTAATAGACATATAGTACCCTATATTTATTAGATGTATCATATGTCTATTAATCTTTATCTATATAAGGTATCCTATTACTTATTTATAATAATTATGGCTAAAAATAGTGATTAGTTTATATTTGTTAAAAATTAAAAAGAAATTGTCTTTAAATTAGTTAAAAATATGTTAAAATATAAAGGCTAAAAGACTAATATTTATTAAATAATAGTCTTTTATTATAAGATTGAAGGTATCTATGTATAATAAAAATAAAATTAAATTAGCTATAGCTATGTTAATATTTGGAAGTATTGGACTCTTTGTTAAAAATATTGATTTAGCTAGTGCTATTATAGTTCAATGGAGAACTTACATTGGATTTTTATTTCTAACTATACTTTTTATAGTAGGTAAACAAAAACTTAATATAAATGGTATTAGAAAGAATATAGGTATATTAATTTTAACTGGAATTGTATTAGGTACTAGTTGGGTAATTTTGTTTGAGTCATATCTTTATACTAGTGTAAGTATGGCGACGTTACTTTATTATTGCGCTCCGATTATTGTTTTCTTTTTATCAGCTTGTCTGTTTAAAGAAAGAATAACTAGGAGTGGTGTTATTGGAATTTCAGTAGCTATCAGTGGGATGATTATTATTAATGTAGTAGGGATAAATAATGAATCTATGATTGGGATAATTTGTGGTTTATTATCAGCTGTGTTTTATGCTTTATTAATGATTCTTAATAAATATATTAAGGATTTATCAGGAGTAGAAAGTACCTTTATTCAGCTAGGAGTAGCTGCTATAGTAATGTCTATTTATGTAACATTATCGACAGGCAGTTTAATACATTTACCAGCTAAAGAAGATATTATGCTTATAATATTTGTAGGAATAGTACATACAGGAATTGCATGTTATTTATTCTTTTCATCAATACAAGTATTACCTACTCAAACTACATCAATATTAAGTTATATAGATCCATGCTCAGCCTTAATATTCTCTGCTGTAATATTAAATGAGAAATTAAATACTATACAAATTATAGGAGGAATCCTTATACTAGGTGGTATTGCCTACAAACAAATTAGCGACAACAAACAAGAAAGCGAGATAACCAAGCGATGGTTAGAGGAGATTAGAAATGGTAAAGAATGAAATTGTATTAAACAAGTATTTAAAAATGTGGGTAGAACAAGACTTTAGTGATTTAGAAACTTTATTTGATGAAAGTATTGTATACACAGAATGTAATGGTAAACAATATCAAGGATTAGATCAACTAAAGCGTTGGATAAATGATTGGAATAGAAATGGGATTGTTATCTCATGGGATATTACAAATGCAGTATCAGGTTACAAAAAAATATGTGTAGAATGGAAATTCAAATACAAATATGAAGATGAAATTGACTGCTTTAATGGATCAACAGTGGCATTATTTGAATATGGTAAAATAGTAGAACTAAGAGAATACAAATCTATTATCCAACGTACTTATCCATATGGAAATATTTTTAATAAGAAAAACTAGGATATAACTATGAAGAAGTCTAATAAATTAACTTCTGCTATAGAATATTATAAAAAAGCAGCTAAAGATATAATGCTAATACTACCAATAGTAGTATTAGCATTAAAAAATAAACAAACGCCAATCATTGCAAAAGCAATGGCTTTTTTAGTTATAGGATATGCATGCTCACCCATTGACCTAATACCAGACTTTATACCAATATTAGGACTACTAGATGATATAATACTATTGCCATTACTTATAAAATTAACAATAAAACTAATACCAAATAATATAATAGAACAAACAAAAAAAGAATTAGAAACTAATGAATCTATGATTAATAATAAATTAGAAAAGAAATGGTATTATGCTATTGGTATAGTTATTATATATGTTATTGTAATATTAATAATAGTTAAATATATCCTTAAAATAATCTAATTATAAGTAGTATTAAAATATAATTTATTAGAATGGTGACCCAAGTATCTCTAAGGGTAGGAGATACTTGGGTCTTATATATATCGTTAAGTAATCGCTTACATTAAGTGTTGCTATTATAAAAGAATAGTGTTTAAATATACTTATAAGTACTAAGTACTTAAGGAGAACAATAATATATGAATAATAAAAAGTTAACTAATGAAGTTGGAGCTCCAATAGCTGAGAATGAACATTCTATAACTGCTGGAGAACGTGGGCCAGTGATGTTACAAGATGTATGGCTATTAGAAAAGCTAGCACATTTTGATCGAGAAGTAATTCCAGAAAGAAGGATGCATGCTAAAGGTTGGGGAGCTTATGGTACATTCACCTGTACTCATGATATTAGTAAGTGGACTAAAGCTAAAGTTTTACAAAAAGGCAGTGTTACAGAAACTTTTGTAAGATTCTCTACAGTAGCTGGTGAAAGAGGAGCGGCTGATGCTGAAAGAGATATAAGAGGTTTTGCTTGTAAATTTTATACTGAAGAAGGTAACTGGGATTTAGTAGGTAATAATACTCCAACCTTCTTCATAAGAGATGTACATAATTTTCCAGATTTAAATCGAGCAGTTAAACGTGATCCTAGAACTGGTATGCGCAGCGCTCAAAATAATTGGGATTTCTGGACTTTATTACCTGAAACATTTCACCAAACTACAATTGTTATGTCAGATCGTGGAATACCAGCATCATTTAGAAATATGCATGTGTTTGGAGAACATACTTATAGTTTCTATAATGCTAATAATGAGCGTGTTTGGTGTAAGTTTCATCTTAAAACCCAACAGGGGATTAAAAATTTAACTGATGAAGAAGCGGCTAAACTAATTGCTAATGATCGAGAATCTCACGGTCGTGATCTTTATATGGCTATAGAAGCGAAGAACTTTCCAAGATGGACAATGTATGTTCAAATAATGAGTGAACAACAAGCACTTAAACATTATGAGAACCCATTTGATATTACTAAGATTTGGAAACATTCAGAGTTTCCTCTTCATGAAGTAGGTGTACTTGAATTAAATCGTAATGTAGAAAATTACTTTGCTGAAGTTGAACAATCAGCTTTTACTCCCGCACATGTTGTCCCAGGTATTGGTTTCTCTCCTGATAAGTTTCTACAAGGACGTTTGTTTGTGTATGGAGATGCTCAACGTTATCGTTTAGGAGTAAACTATAACCAGATACCAGTTAATCGTGCTCGTTGTGAAGTTCATGATTACCATCGTGATGGCTTTATGCGTACTGATGGTAACTATGGAGGAGCACCTGCTTATTCACCTAATAGTGTTGGCGATTGGAGTTCTCAACCTGATGTTATGGAACCACCATTAGATCTAAGCGGTGCTATGTACTCATATGACCCAGCAGGAGACCCAAGCGATGATAACTTTTTAGCCGGAGGTAATCTATACCGACTAATGGATGAACAAGCCAAAACAGCATTAATCGAAAATACTGCACGTAACATATTAGGCGTAAGCGATAACGTAAGATATCGTCACGCAACCCACTGTTATATTTCAGACAAAGACTATGGAATAAGAATAACTAAAGCTATGAACCTAGACATCAACCAAGTAATAGAATACGCAAAACTAACCAATGATGAACTTAATATAGCAACAACTAAAAGTAATAAATAATATTTAAATATAATCCCAAGTATCTATAAGGAAGGTAGATACTTGGGATATTTATATTTATAGTTTAATAATACTGGATAATAGTATATAATTATTAAGAGGTGTAAATATGACTAAAATAATATATAACAAACTAGTAAGAGATAATATTATAAATATTATAAAAGAAGATAATAAACAAGCAGATTATATAATTCTAAATAATATAGATTATAAAGAAGCTTTAAAACTTAAAGTTATAGAAGAAGCTAAAGAGTTATATGAAGCTAAAACTGATAAAGATATAAAGAATGAATTAAGTGATATTATAGAATTATTAGAAACTATTATAAGTGTAGAAAATATAGATCCTATAGAATTAGAATCTATTAGATTAAAGAAATCTTCTAGTAATGGTAAATTTAAAGATAAATTATATCTTAAGAGTGTAACTGATAATGAGTAATTATATTAGAATGTGGGTAGATATTATAGAAGGTATGAATAATACTAATACTTATAAGTTAGCTTGGGGTCGTGCTATTTTAGAAATAATTATGAATGTTACTATACCTAGTGATAATGATATTATTACTATAGAATTTAATAATATAGCTGAAAAGATGCTTAAGTATTATTGGAATCAAATTTTCTTTTTTGATTTAAAACAAGGCCCTAGTGTTAAGCCTAAGATAGTTAATATTTGTGAACAACTTATAGAGAATTATAAGGAGAATGAGGGTTCTAATATTCCTGTATATTTTGATTATGCATATGAAGAATTAATTAAGGAACGTGCTAATTATGATGCTAAATTAAATAGTATTAGTACTACTTTAACTAAGGATGTGGCTTGGCGTTTTAAGAATGTTGGTGATCAAACTTTACCTATATATGAGTATGAATTAAAGTCTAAGTTTATTAAGATTGATACTAAGAGTGCTATTGAGTTAAAGGAATATGCAGTAGTTTTATCTTCATTATTAAATTTTAAATGGGCTCAACTATTAGAACAGTTTAATGTTGCTCCTAAGATTGCTTCAAAGGTTAAGGGTTTATCGGATTCTAAGCTTAGAAGAAATAATCTTACTAAGTATCGTAATGCTCTTTTATCAGAATTTGAGGATAATAAACCTTTAGATTTCTATAGTGGTCAAATTTTGGCTGAAGATGAGATTTCAGTAGATCATGTTATTCCTTGGAGTTTCATGTATAGTGATGATATTTGGAATCTTGTTCTTACTACTAAATCTAATAATTCTAGTAAGAGTAATCGCATCCCAACACAAGAGACTATTATACGTTTAATTGAGCGTAACAAGGTTCTTTTAAATCGTATTAATGATGAAGGTATGAAGAAAAAATTAGAATTAGCTAATGAGCATAACTACGTAAATACTTTTTATACTAATATGAGATTGTAATTATATTGTTAGTTTATTGTTAGTTTATATTAGTTTAGCTTTAAGCATATATACACAAAAAAAAGCCCTATATAAAGGGCTTTTTATTATATTTTTTATTCGATTAATGCGTCTCTCTACATGATACCTTGAGCAAGCATTGCATCTGCAACTTTAAGGAAACCAGCTATATTAGCACCTGCTGCTAAGTTATAACCAAATCCATATTTTTCAGCAGCTTCAGCAGCAGCAGCATGGATATTAACCATGATACCTTTAAGTTTAGCATCTACTTCTTCAGCATCCCAAGAATAACGCATAGCGTTTTGAGACATTTCTAAAGCAGAACAAGCTACACCACCAGCATTAACAGCTTTACTAGGAGCAAATACTACACTACTAGCAAGGAACATATCCATAGCTTCATTAGTACTAGGCATATTAGCTACCTCAATTAGATATTTAACACCGTTGTCGATAATTTGTTTAGCTTCAACAGCACCAATTTCGTTTTGAGTAGCACAAGGCATACAAACATCTACTTTAACATTCCAAGGTTTTTCTTTAGCATAGAAAGGAACATTATATTTATCAGCATAATCTTGAACCTTATCTCTACCAGAAGATCTCATCTCAAGCATATAATCAATCTTATCACCAGAGATTCCATTTTCATCATAGATATAACCATCAGGTCCAGAAATAGTAACAACTTTACCACCTAGTTGAGTAATCTTAGTAACAGCTCCCCAAGAAACGTTACCGAATCCTGATAAAGCAAATGTTTTACCAGCAACAGTTTCATTAAAGTGACCTAACACTTCTTGAGCAAAGTAAGTAGCACCAAAACCAGTAGCTTCAGGACGTACTAAACTTCCACCATAAGATAAACCTTTTCCAGTAAGAACTCCATTTTCAAAAGTTCCTTTAATTCTTTTATATTGACCAAATAAGTAACCAATTTCTCTACCACCAACACCAATGTCACCAGCAGGTACATCAATGCTAGGCCCAATATGACGACATAACTCGCTCATGAAGGCTTGACAGAAACGCATAACTTCAGCATCTGATTTTCCTCTAGGATCAAAATCAGAACCTCCCTTACCACCACCAATAGGTAATCCAGTAAGTGAGTTTTTAAAGATTTGTTCAAAACCTAAGAATTTAACAATACTTAAGTTTACTGAAGGATGGAATCTTAAACCACCTTTATAAGGTCCAATTGCACTATTGAATTGAACTCTGTAACCACGGTTAGTTTGAACTTTACCTTGATCATCAGTCCAAGCAACGCGGAACATAATTTGTCTTTCTGGTTCAGTTAATCTTTCTAATAATCCAGCTTTTTCATAAGCAGGGTTAGCAGCAATAACTGGTTCTAATGTGTGAAGTACTTCTGTGATAGTCTGGTGAAATTCAGTTTCACCCGGATTTTTAGCAATAACATTTTCGATAACAGTATCTACGTAGTTCATTCTCTATTCCTCCTGATCTAGTTCATACTAGAATTCATTTACAGAGATTATGTCTTGTAAACTGAAGAAATTATACCATAAGAAACAATGACTTTTCAACTCTAATGTAAACTATTTTTACATATTTACAAAGTTTTTCAACTGTTTTCATAATGTAACTTCTTCCATAATTATTATAACCGCTATCATAATAATTATTACAACTTAAATAATAAAAAGATAACTCATTAAAGTTATCTTTTTATAGTATTTGTAATCTCTACTATATATAATTCATGATAATCATGATTACTATACCATTTACTATCTATATCTTGTTCTATTAAAAATTTAGCATCCATAGGTTGTTTATAAAGTACTTTACCAAATAATATTGTTTCAGCTTCTTCAAAATATGGTATTCCATCTTTATATAATGTATGGAATCCCATCTTATTAATTTTATCTTCATCTTTACCAGAAACACTACCAAAATATGATAAAGTTTTACGATATTCTTCTTTATAAAAACTTAAAGATAACTCATTAGAAGCATCTATAAACTCTTTAGTATATCTTTGAGGTCTTATAACTACAAAGGCAACTTCTTTACCCCACATTACTCCTAAACCACCCCAAGAAGCAGTCATAGTATTAACTTTATCATCTTTTTTAGCTGTTACTAACATCCATTGTTTACCTATCATTTCAAACGGATTCATATTTAGTCCTCACTTTCATATTATTACAGTATGTTTAATCTTTATAATTAATGACTGTACGAAAGTATTATATCATATTATACATGTATTAGATTAATAATTAGATTGACTATAACATTATAAATATATAAACTATAAATGAGGTGAATACTATGAAATATAAAGCTATATTATATGATTTAGATGGTACATTACTTAATACAACAGATATGAATATATTACCTTTACAACAACTTATATTAAGACATACTAATGTTCTTCATGATTATAAAGATTTAGTAACATATACTTCAATGAATGGACACCAAATTATAAAAAAACTAGGTTTATATCCAATAGATGAAGTATATGATGAATGGGTTAATGATATCCAATTATCTAATTTAAAAGCTACTATGTTTCCTAATGTATATGAAACCATTTCAGCATTAGATAAATTAAATATTATTCAAGGGATAGTTAGTAGTAAATATATTAAACAATATTCTATAGATATTGCTGATACTAATTTAGATCCTTTCTTTAAAATTAAAGTATTAAAAGAACATACTACTAAGCATAAACCAGAACCAGAACCATTACTATTAGCATTAAAGTTGTTAAAACTTGAATCTAATGAAGTACTTTATGTTGGAGATACTACAACTGATATAGAAGCTTGTAAAGCTATTAATATGGATGTAGCTTATGTAGAATGGGGACCAATTAATATTAGTAATCCAATAGGAGCTTCCTATATTCTAAAGGATCTTAAAGAATTATTAAAAATTATAGAAGATTAAGCTTTTAATTTTATTATCACCATAGCTTGTGATACTGAACTACGTATACATTTAAATAGTAATAATATATAAAAATATAAAATTATTACCCAGGCTATGAAATACCAATAATCATAAATCCTAAATAAGGAATATATAAAAAGAAAATAACCAAGATAACTTGGTTATTTTCACTGTATATAGATAGCATTAACTTAACATTATATTAACCTACTTAGTTTTATGATCTATATATGTAGGCTTAACCTTATCATACATAATCTTTTGATCTTTATATAAAGAATAGAAATCACTAAGCATATAAGAAACGGCAACACTAATAGCATAAAGGACTAAACCAGAAGAACCAAATAACTCAATACTCATAATTATAGAAGTTAAAGGACAATTAGTAACACCACAGAATAAAGCTACTAGACCTAAACCAGCACCAAGAGCCACAGGGATACCAAGAATAGAAGCTAAGAAAGCACCTAAAGTTGAACCAACAAACATAACAGGAATAATTTCACCACCCTTAAAACCACTACCTAATGTGATAGAAGTATAAAGCATCTTAAAAAAGAAAGCGGTAGGAATAACACTACCAGCAAAAGTGGCTTTA
This sequence comes from Erysipelotrichaceae bacterium, assembly GCA_036639955.1. Lineage (GTDB taxonomy): Bacteria > Bacillota_I > Bacilli_A > Erysipelotrichales > Erysipelotrichaceae > JAVWHP01. Next base: position 24,843 of record JAVWHP010000010.1, on the reverse strand, counting down.
ATAATATCCATACCAGCTCCAGTATAATCATAAGTATTTAAAAGAACAGATAAAGTAATAATCAGAACACCACCAACAATGATTCTTAAATAAGCATCTGGAAAGTTTCTACTAAATATTTCCGAAGCTTTATGAAGCATTAAACAAAAAAGAATACTTACAAAAGCACAAATTATAGCTATAATTAGAACTTTAATTATAAGGGAAAAAGATATGGTAGGTATAATATCAATCAAGAAATGATAAGGCAATATATTATAATATAAAGCAACACTAGAACCAATGAAAGCAGCAAAGATACAAGGAACAATAGCAGCATAGTGCATAATGCCAACACTAACAACCTCCATTGCAAATATAGCAGACGTTATAGGAGTACCAAATAAAGCAGCAAAACAAGCACTCATACCACACATAGTAATAATCTTTTTATCCTTTTCATCTAATCTAAGAAGCTTACCAAGATAGCTAGAAATACTAGCACCTATTTGTAAAGCCGCTCCCTCACGACCAGCAGAACCACCAAATAAATGCGTAATAATAGTAGAAAAGAAAATTAAAGGAGCCATACGCAAAGGAATACGCTCATCACTTCTAATCGAAGAAATAACTAAATCAGTACCACGAGGATTATAATGACCACAACGATGATAAGCAAAAACAATTAAAATACCACTTAGTGGTAACAAATAAATTATACCTGGATGATCAAATCTAATGCTAGTAACAAATTCTATAACTAAATGAAAAACAACACCCACATGACCAACAATTAAACCAACCAAACAAGAAAATACAAGCCATCGCAAACAAGAAAATAACTGCGAACGACGATCCTCAAAAAAAGCCATAAATATTTTCATCCTAATCACTCCCAAACATTCCATAGAAGTTTACCACTTTTATAAAAATATTGCAATTTAGACTTAATATAGTACAATATAAGACGAGGACAAAATATGAAAAAAAACCTAAACAAAAAAACACTAGCAACTATAATAACTATAATAATGACATTAATTATAAGTATATTAACTATTATATTAGCGATAAAAGCTCCAATAACTAAAGAAAACTTGAGCTATATAGCAAACCAATTAGGCTATAATAAACTATTTATAATATGGGGACTAATAGTAGGAACTTACTTCTTTTATATTATAATAAATATAAGTAATACTACTAAAGTTATAAACACTAAAATTAAAATAAGCAGTACTATAATCTTAATATTAGAAGTACTAGGGTTAGTCGTACCATATAAACCTACAACAAATATAATATTATCAGAACTACACAGTAATAGTGCATTAATAGCAACAACTGGATTTGCAATGCTAACTTATTATTTGCTATACTTATTAAGCTTAAGAGGGCATAATAAATATATTAAAACATATAATTTAATTATAATGTTAAATGTATTTATATTCTTATATTATGGACATATAACATCACTATTAGAATTAAGTTATACATTATGCATGCTAATATATTTAAGTTATATAAATATAAAAACTTTAAAAGAAGAAGAATAAGCTACTAATTATAAGCAAGAAAGAGGTAATAACAAATGAAATACTGTACTGAATGTGGAACTAAATTAATAGAAAAAGAATTAGCTAATGAAGGGATTATACCTTATTGTACTAAATGTAATGAATATAGATTTCCTATATATTCAGCAGCTATATCATGTGTAATAATGAATAAAACTAAAGATAAAATATTATTAATACAACAATATAATAGAAAAGCGAATATATTAGTAGCTGGTTATATAAATAAAGGAGAAAGCTGTGAAGAAGCTTTAAAAAGAGAAATTAAAGAAGAAATAAATTGTAATGTAATAGATTTTGAATTTAATAAAACGTCTTACTATGAAAAAAGTAATACTTTAATGATTAATTTTTCAGTAGTTATAGATGAAAAAAATCTTAAATTAAATGAAGAAGTTGATGAAGCAGCATGGTTTACTTTTGAAGAAGCAAAGAAAGAAATTAGACCAAATTCTTTAGCAGAACACTTTTTACTTAATTTTTTGATGAAAGTAATGTAAATAACATTAAAATATAAATAAATGATATGAAAAATCTAAATTATATACTATAATATAAGTATACAAGAAGGAGTGATATCATGGGCTTTTTCAATAAGAAGAAAAAAGAAGTAATAGAAGTTAAAGGTACACAAAAAGTGCTTACATTATATTCTGTAAGTGATGCTATAGAAGATATAACTTTAACTATTGAAAATGTATTTAGTTTATTAATTAAAACTAAAGAAAATGTAAGTACTGAAACGATATTATTAACATTAAATGATAATAGTACAGTTTCTATTCAATTAAGTCGTAAACAAGAAGATAATAATATTCAAATAGATGCTCTATGTGGTTTTTATGTTAAGAATCCTATAGAAGATTTAGAAAAAAAAGATTTAATAATGGAACAGATTATGTCTACTAATCTTTTAATAACAATAAAATATAATGAAGATAGTGAAGATGTTAAAAGAAATAAAGATATAATGGAAGCTATCTTTAATTTAGCTAAAGAATTACATGCTTTAATATTATATGACGATATGAGTATATACACTAGTGATCAAAAGTTATTAATAAATTTACATGGAGAAAGTGAAGTAAGCAACTTTGTACCATACAATGGAATAGTTATTAATGATGAAACAATTATTCAAAAAACTAATGATAATAATCGTAAAAATAAATCAATAGAAATATTAAAAGAAAATTGGATACCGTTTAATTCTGATTATGAAGTAGCAAGCGATGAAGAAACTAGTTTAAAAAATAATGAAGAAATTATAAAAAGACTTTGTGCATTATTTGCATTAGGAGTTAGAGGAGAAACCTATTTAAATGATAAAGTAGATGATCCTAAAATTTTAGATGAACAAGAAAAAAAATTATTAGAACATTTATATCCTAAAGATATATTTACAAATAAAGAAATAGAATATTATAATGGAGAAGCAGAAAATAATGAACATATCCAAAATGCTTGGAAGTTTGAAAATTGTTCAGTATTAATGTGGGTATTAAATATTACTGAATTAAATGATATTAATACTCCATGTGATGCTGCTAATATATCATCTATATTATGGAATAGTAATTATGAAACATTAATGGAAAAAGCAAAAATGAGAAGTAAAGAAGAAATATTAACATTATATGATTTAATGAGTAGATATTTATGGGCATGTAATTATGCTAGTGATAAAAAACAATCTTTAGAAAATGTAAATGAAAGTATAGTTGCTGAAAGAGTATATACTTTAAAATGGTTATTAAATGTTAATAATATAAGTGATTGGGATTCAATTACTCTAAATGATAATTAATATATTATGAAAATATTTAAAAGAATAATTAAAATAATATTAGCACTTATAGTGCTAATATTATTAGGTTATAGTCTGATATTAAATGTATATCAAGATAAAGCTGCACATATATTACCATTTCAAATATATGAAATGAAAGATTCAGGAATGGAACCATTAATTAATAAACATGATTTAGTTATCATTAAAAAGATTAATAATATTAAAGAAGTAAAGCGAAGCGATGTAGTTGCTGTATCTTATGGTAATGATAGTAATAGTGTAGCGATACGTTGTTTTAAGAATAGAGATGTTATAGGTAGTAGTGAATATTATCGGACATATGCTTTAGCTAGTGGTAATGTTGATGATTATCATGCTAGTGTTAATAAGATATATGGAGTATATGAAAATAAAATACCTTATATAGGGATAGTAGCTAAAGTAGTTAATTCTATTTATTATCCTATAATTGTAGCTATGGCTGTATTAATATATATAGGTGTAAGATTAATAAATAATAGTCATATTAATAGTAATTCTGTAACAAGAAATAAAGAAAGTAAAAAGAAAGTAAGATTTGATGATCTTAAATTATTTCATAATGATCATTATACAAGTGTTCAAGGATTGTGTTGTAATTATGCTAAAGATACTATATATTATTTAAAGATTAAGATAATATACTGTAGTGAAAATAATTCTGTAGTAGATACTAGTTGTATATATGTAGTTGGTAAAGAAGGTTTACAACCAGGAGAAATAAAGAAATTTAATTCTAGCGTTACTTATGATCCTTTAATATGTAAGTATGGAATAGAAGTAATAAACTTTAAAGAAGAATATGAACTACATCGTAAAATGTAATTCATATTCTTTTATTTCATAATAATAAAAAAGGACATTGGTTAATGTCCTTTTTTATTATTTTTTAGTGCGTTCACCAAAGATGGCAGTTCCGATACGAACGATGTTAGCACCGTATTCTAATGCTAGTTTATAATCATGAGACATACCCATTGATAGATATTTAATGTCTTCATGATAGATGGATTTGCATTGGTAGAACATATCTTGCATAGCTTTAAATTCTACTTTGACTTTTTTTTCATTGTCTGTATTAGATGCTACACACATAAGTCCTTTTATTTTAATATGGGGAAAACTTTGAATGCATTCATCTATAAAAGATAAGGTATCTTCTAAATTAATACCAGTTTTATTTTCTTCATGAGAAATATTGATTTGGACTAATACTGGTATAACTTTATCAAGTTTAGCTGCTTCTTTTTCGATTTCTTTAGCTAAAACTAGAGAATCAAGTGATTCAATCATATCAACAAATGGGAGCAAAGCTTTTACTTTGTTCTTTTGTAGATGGCCAATCATATGCCATTTATAATTAGAATCATATTTATTAACTATTTCTTGCACATGGTTTTCACCAAATACTTTACAGCCACAAGAAGCAGCTTCGTATATTTCTTCAATAGTACGATATTTACTTACAGCTACAAGGACAGTATCTTCTTTTAGATCTTTAATAATTGCATCAATAGCATCTTGCATTTTATCACCTCCTAATAATTATAGCATTATATAATTAGACTTCAATAGATATATTAATTCACTAGGTGTTTGAGTAGTCATAAGACTACTCATTAGTGTAACACCTTCTATACAACTATTACTTAATAAACTTATATTAGAAGGTGTTATTCCACCTAGTGCATATATACTATGTTTACTAGCGGCAGTTATAGTTTTAAGGAATTCTATACCTTTAGGTTCTAAATCTTTCTTACATTCAGTAGGGAAGATGTGGCTAACTAGTATAAAACTTATATTATGTTTATTTAATTCTATTGCTTCTTTTAAACTATGGATACTTATAGATACTTCCATGTTTTTATAGGTTAAAGGAGATTTAATGAAGGTATCATAGCTTAAATGAATACTATTAAGCTTCAACTTATCTGCTATAGCTTTTCTAGAATGAATAACAAGTTTACTATATTGTAGTTTTGCAACTAGAATAGTAGCAATATCTAGATATGCTTCAGCTGTTAAATCTTTATCTCTTAATATGATTTTATCAACACATGCTTTATCTAGTTTTAGTATATGATTGATAAAATCATCATGGTTAGAGAAGAAAGAATGATTAGTAATAGCTATAATTTTCATTGTAAAGGTAGATAGTCAGTATAGACTACTTGTAGGTTCTTTTCTTCTAGCATGGCTAATATTTCAGGTACACTACGTGAATCATCAATTTCGAATTGAGCATCACCTTTAGGTTCTTCTTCGTAACCACCAACGCTAGTTTTACTTCCAGCTGAAATTTTATTAGCTACAATACCTATCGTATTATCTCTAAAGTGTGCGTTTTCTCTTGTTGAGATCGATAATGTAGCGAATGGAAGAAATATACGATAAGCTAACATAACCTGTAATAACTGTCTTTCGTGTACATCCTTAGAGTTATTCTCATCATGATTAATAAACGGACGTAAACGTGGTACCGAAAAAGAAAGATCAGCATGAGGATATTCCCTTTGGAGGTACAACGCATGGAGTCCGGCACAATAAGCATCTTTTCTAAAATCATCTAAACCTAAAAGAGCACCAATACCAACACCGCGCATACCAGCTTTGATAGCTCGTTCCTGAGCATTAAAACGGAAAGCAAAATCCTTTTTAGGACCAGAGATATGGACTTCATCATATTTTTGAGTGTTATATGTTTCTTGGTAAATACTAACAAAGTCAGCACCACGTTTTTGAAGATAAGCATAACCTTCCTCACTTAGTGGATAAATTTCAATTCCAATTGTAGAGAAATATTTCTTAGCAAGCTCAACTGCATCACCAATATACTCAACACTAGACGCTTGCTCAGATTCGCCAGTTAAAATTAATATTTCCTTAATCCCAGTAGCAGAAATAAATTTATATTGCTGCTCAATCTCAGATAAAGAAAGCTTCGCACGATGAATTTTGTTCGTACAATTAAAACCACAGTAAACACAATGATTAACACAATAGTTAGCTATATATAAAGGAGCATAAATACTAACACTATTACCACAATGAAGAGAAGTTAAGACTTTAGCTTTTTGCGCCATCTGTTCTAAATAATTTAGAGCTATTGGCGATAATAAGGCAGCATAGTCATGTTCATTTAAAACTTGTTTGGATAGGGCTGTTTGTACGTCTATGTCGCTGAATTGGTCAAAATTTATAGAGGTATGAGCAGTTAGTACTTTAGACATTATATTCATATAAGTACCTAATCATTTAAGAAGCCAGTTAATGGGGAACTAGCTTCACCTTTATCAAGGACACGACCAAGACCAGCCAAATAAGCGTTTCTACCAGCTATAATTGCTTCTTTAAAAGCAGTAGCCATAAGAACTGGATCACTAGCACTAGCAACAGCAGTATTAATAAGACAAGCAGAAGCACCAAGTTCCATAGCTAAACAAGCATCACTAGGTTTACCAATGCCGGCATCAACAATTATAGGTAAATCAATTTCTTCAATAAGAATTTTAATAAAATCTTTAGCAAGTAAACCACGATTAGAACCAATCGGAGCAGCTAAAGGCATAATAGCTGCAGCTCCAGCTTCCTTTAAAGCACGGGCTGTATAAAGATCAGCACTAACATAAGGTAAAACGACAAAACCTTCAGCAGCTAAAATTTTAGTAGCCTCAACAGTAGCATTATTATCAGGTAATAAATATTTACTATCCCTAATAATTTCAATTTTAATGAAATCTCCACAACCAAGTTCTCTTGATAAATGAGCAATACGAACTGCCTCATCAACACTTCTAGCACCACTAGTATTAGGCAACAATACTGTATTGCTAGGAATCTTATCAAGAATATTAGCATCACCAGCATTATTAGCTCTTCTTAACGCTAAAGTAACTAGTTGAGTACCACTAGCATTTATAATTTCAGCAGTTTTATCTATAGAAAATTTACCAGTACCAAGTAAAAATCTAGAAGTAAATTCATGATTATTCAATTTTAATATATCAGACATATTTTAACTCCCTCTCGCATATAATGCGTACAATAGTATGAGCCATATGAGCAGAACAAAGCATAACTCTAGTAGCTAACATACCTTCCTCCAAAGAAGAGGAACTATCTCCACAAACATATAAATTCTTAAAACTTCTAGTAGTAACAATACTATTACTAGAATGAACACCAGCCATACCATTACCACTAACAACAATCTTATTATTAACTAACATAGAATTAATAAATATAGCCTTACTAATAGGACTATCTAATGCTTCACAAACAACATTACAACAATTAAATATATTAGGCATGTTAACTTCATCAAGAACAACGTGATGAAGTTCAACAATAATTGAGGGATTAATCTCCTCAATTAATTGTTTAAGTGCATCGCACTTAGACATGCCTAATTGAGATAAACGAAAGGCTTGGCGATTTAAGTTAGTGATTTCGACTACATCGAAATCAACTAACGTTAAATGCTTAACACCACTACGAGCTAACATAATAGCAACATTAGAGCCCAAGCCACCACAACCAGCAATGCCAACATGAGCTTTAGATAAATAATTCACTGTATTCTTAGGATTACGTAAATACATTTCCTCCATCTCTAACCACCACCAAAGAAACAAACTATTTCTAAGACATCATTATCTGATAAAATAGTTGAAGTAAAATTAACTTTTGGAATTATTACACCATTAATTTCAACAGCTAATGTTTTAATATCATAATTATTAGAATTTAGAAAATCTGTTAAAGTACAAGGTTCTTTCAAAGCAGATTCTTTAGCATTTACCTTCATATATTGTATCCTTTCTAAACTAAAAAAAATCAAAGCGAAGTGATTTGATTTATGTTTAACATTATAAAAAGGTTAGCATAAGAATCTCCCTTCGTCGGTCTTAACCGTACAGGTTCCATGAGTAAGAAGTAACACTTCATTCTCAGCCACTTATAGTGGCTCCCCAGTTCTATTTGATTATTTAGTTTTCAAGTAATTATAGGCATATATAATATAAAAGTCAATCTTTATGAAAAATTTATGTATGAAAGAAAAAAGTAAATGTACGCAAAAATGTAACTGCTTTACTAAATAATCATAATAATGCTTTAATATTCTTTTTTTTACATTAAAATATGGCTAAACTATTGATTTAAAGTTGAAAAAAAGTTATTATTTAACTACCGTGTTAGAAAAGGAGAATTAACATATGAAATTAAAAAAGATTTGTACACTTGTTTGTACAATGGTTATGTGTATAGGAGTACTAGGAGGATGTAGTACTGCTACTGATAGTAGTAAAATAAGAATTGGTATTGTTCAACATATGGAACATCCAGCATTAGAAGCTTCTAAAGAAGGATTCTTAGAATACTTTAAATCAAAGGGATATGATGAAACTAAGATTGAATTTATTGTAAAAAATGCACAAGGAGATACTGCTACAGATGATATGATAGCAACTCAATTTGCTAATGATAATGTTGACCTTGTATTCGCAATAGCTACACCAGCAGCCCAATCTGCGTACAAAGCGACTAAAGATAAAAAGATCCCTGTAGTATTTACAGCAGTAACTGATGCTAAAGAAGCAGGTATAGTTTTATCTAATGAAAAACCAGGGGAAAATGTAACTGGTGTCAGCGATGCAGCACCATTAGAACAACAACTAAAATTAATTCGTACTTTATTACCAAATGCTAAGAAAATTGGTATGATTTACAATACTGGAGAAGTTAATGGTAAACTACAAGTAGAACAAGTTCAAAAATTAGCTCCAAGTTTAGGATTTGAAGTAGTAGTTCAAGGAGTAGCGGCATCTACAGAAATTACTAGTGCAGCTGAACAACTTACAGGTAAAGTAGATTGTATTTATAACATTACAGATAACTTAATTGTAAATGGAACAGCAACAATAGTAGATAAAGCAAACAATAAAAATATACCAGTATTTGCTGCAGAAGATGGGCAAATGGCAGCTGGATTATTAGCAAGTGATTCATTAAGTTATAAAAAACTAGGTGAACAAGCAGGAGCACAAGCATTTGAAATATTAATCAATAAGAAAAACCCTGGTGAAATGCCAGTAGAAACCGCAAAAGAAACAAGTTTATATATAAATAAGAAAGTAGCTGAAAAGTTTAAAATTACAATTCCTGATGAATTAGCAAAACGTGCAACATTCAGCGATGCTAAGTAGGAATTAAAATGTCATTTATTTTTGATGTAATAGCACAAGGATTAGCCTATGGTTTATTAGCAATTGGTGTTTATATCACCTATCAAGTGTTAGATTATGCGGATCTAACAGTAGAGGGAAGTTTTCCATTCGGAGCAGCTATATGTGCTGTATGTATAACTAATGGAATGAATCCATTCCTATCACTACCAGTAGCCTTTGTATTAGGAAGTCTAGTGGGATTAGCAACAGGAATACTACATGTTAAATTTAATATATCATCATTACTTAGTGGTATATTAGTAATGACAGGAATGTATTCGGTTAATTTAATGGTTACTGGCTATAAAGCTAATATTAATTTCTTCCAATTTGAGACAATCTTTACTTATGGTAAAAGATTTAGTTCAAACCCAACATTTAACTCATTATTTACAATAGGTATACTACTAGTTCTAGTAATAGCAATGAAACTATTATTAGATTGGTTCTTAAAAACTAAATATGGATTCCTAATGAGAATAACAGGAGATAATCCACAACTAGTATCTACACTTGGAATAGATATTGGTAAAGTTAAAATAGCTGGATTAGCATTATCTAATGCATATGCTGCTTTATCAGGAGCGGTAGTATGCCAATTCCTAAGATACTTTGATATTAATATATCAAAAGGGATTGTAGTTATAGGTTTAGCATCAGTTATTATAGGATTGTCTGTATTTAAGAAAGTAAAATTTGTAGGAGCAACTACTGCAGTAGTTGTTGGAGCAATTGGATATAGATGTGCAATTGCAGCTGCCTTAAATATGGGATTAAATCCAAGTAATTTAAATTTAATGATGGTAATACTATTTATCATTGTATTAGTAGTTACTAATAATTCATTAAAGCAAAAATTTATTAATTTTGGAAGTAGAGGTAATTCAAATGGCAATTCTTAAATTAGAAAATATTCATAAAACATTTAATCAAGGTCTTGCTAATGAAGTAGTTCTATTTGAAGGATTAAATGTAGAAATAGAAAAAGGGGAATTTGTAACTATTATTGGTTCTAATGGTAGTGGTAAATCAACTTTCTTTAATATAGTATCTGGAAGTATTATTCAAGATAAAGGTAAGATAGAATTTAATGGTAAAGATATTTCTCGTTTACCAGAACACAAGAGATCTCAGTTTGTAGGGCGTGTATTCCAGGATCCTATGAAGGGGACTGCTCCTTCTTTATCTATATTAGAAAATATGTCTATGGCTTTTAATAAAGGTAAATCTTATAACTTAACTAAAGGTGTAGATAAATCATTAACTGGTAGATTTCAAGAAGAGCTAGCAGGAATGGAATTAAATTTAGAAAATAAACTTGATATAAAAGTAGGTAGTTTATCAGGGGGACAAAGACAGTCATTATCATTATTAATGGCTACAATGATTAAACCTGATTTACTTTTATTAGATGAACATACAGCGGCTCTAGATCCTAAGACTAGTGATTTAATTATTAATTTAACCGATAAAATAGTTAAAGAAAAAGAAATTACTACAATTATGATTACACATAATTTAAAACATGCTATATCTTATGGTAATAGATTATTAATGTTCCATAAGGGTAAAATAATTTTTGATATTAAGGGTGAAGAAAAACAAAATCTTACAGTTGAAAAACTTATTGATAAATTTAATCATCTTAATGTATTAGATGATATTGGAGATGGATTAGCTTTCAACTAAACAAAAAAATAACGATTATATTCGTTATTTTTTGTTATACTAAGATTAGCATTCTTTTATAGGAGGTATATCATGTTAGTTATCGATCAATTAATTATCAATATCATTAGTAATATAATTTGTGTTCCACTTACTATCTTCTTTACTTTTATAACTCATTTAGGAGATTATCTTAATATTTGGATTTTCATTGGTTTCATTTCTTTATTTTTTATTGCTTGTCGTAAGATGGGTATCCTTTTAATTTCTTCTACTTTAGTTTTATCTTTGCTAAATAATAGTATTATTAAAGTTATATTTTCTCGTGAACGTCCTTGTGTTTTAAATGATAGTTTAATTGTCTGTCCTAGTTCTTTTTCGATGCCTAGTGGTCATTCGTTAACTAGTTTTGCAGCTGCAACAATTATTTATTATTATAATAAAAGATTGGGGATAGGTGCTTATTTGTTGGCTTGTTTAATTGCTATCTCACGTGTCTATTTGGGTGTTCATTATCCTAGTGATGTTATTATTGGAGGTTTGCTTGGAGTTACATTAGTCATTATATTCTTTAAAAAGGTCGGTAGATAGATATCGTTCTCCTGTATCTGGTAGTAGTACTACTATATTTTTTTTATTGTATTTTTTTGTATTAGCTATTAGTTTTGCTGCATAGACTGCGGCTCCACTCGATATTCCAGCCATAATTCCTTCTTTTAATGCTAAATCTTTTGCCGTACTTATAGCTGTATCATCTTCTACTAGTACATATTCATCTACCAAGTTAGTTTCTAGAATATCGGGTAAAAAGCCTGCTCCGATGCCTTGAATCTTATGCTTACCTTTAATACCTTGTGATATTACTGGCGATGTTGCTGGTTCTACTCCGATAATTTTAATGTTAGGATTAAAGGATTTAAGAACCTTTGCTACGCCGGTAATGGTACCTCCTGTTCCGATACCGGCTATGAATATGTCGATGTTGTTATTGGTTGCTTGAAGGATTTCTTTAGCAGTATTAAGGGAATGTGCATTAGGGTTGGAGCTATTTTTGAATTGATGAAGAACTAATGAATTTGGTATAGTAGCTGCAAATTCATTAGCAGCTTCAATAGCTCCTTTCATTCCGGATGCTCCGGGTGTAAGTTTAAGTATTGCGCCATAGCCCTTTAATAGTTTACGTCTTTCAATACTCATTGTATCTGGCATAAATAGCACTAGTTTATATTTTAGTACTGAACTAATAAGGGCTAAAGCAATACCAAGGTTACCACTAGTTGCTTCTATTAATGTTGTTTCGGCATTTATTCTTCCTGCTTTTTGAGCATCTATTATCATTTGATAAGCAGCTCTATCTTTAACGCTACCACTAGGGTTAAAACTTTCTACTTTTGCTAAAACTGTATTGTTGTATTCATTAGTAGTTATATTATTTAAACGTACTAGAGGAGTATTTCCGATAGTTTCTAAAATATTGTTATAAATTTTTGTCATAGTAAATCCTCAACTTTCTTAATTCCTACTGGAATACTAGGAATTATAAAGCATCAATATATGAATGTCAACACTAAAATCAATAATTCCTACAATTTCACTAGGAATTATTGATTTTAGTCACAAAATAAGTTAAACTACTATAGAGGTGATCCTATGAAACTATCAACTAAAGGTACTAACGCAATGCTAGCTCTCTTTAATATGGCACTAATTTATCCTAATAAATTAGTGTCAATTAATGAGCTAGCGATGCTTAGTAATATTAGTCCTAAATATTTAGAACAGATTTTTTATAGTTTAAAAAGAGATAATATTATCACGAGTAAACGTGGTGCTGCTGGTGGCTATAGCTTTGCTAAGCCACTAAGCAGTATCAGTGTTTATGAAATTCTGTGCTCCTTAGAAGGAACTATGGAGCCTGTGAAGTGCTTAAATGAAATTGAGTGCTCTAGAGCACAAGTATGTAGAACTAAACCAATATGGAATGCTATGCATAATAGAATGATTAGTCTAATGAAATCTTTATCGTTAGAACAACTAGTAAAGGATTATGGTGATAAAAATGAAACTATCAACTAAAACAAGATATGCTACTAGAGCACTATTAATGATATCTACTAGTAGTAACCCAATAGCTATTAAAGATATAGCACTAGACCAAGATATATCGGCACGATATCTAGAAAACATCTTCTCTAAACTTAAAGCATCTAAACTTATAACTAGTAGTATTGGTAATAATGGAGGCTATATCTTAGCTAAAAACCCTTCAGAAATAAGTATATATGACATAACACTTGCCGTAGACGGTCCACTACAACTAGCTAATATTCAACCAAATAATCATCATGAACAATACCTCAATATCAAAATATATCAACCAATAGAAATACTGTTAAAAGAATATTTAAAATCTATAGATCTAACAACAATAGAAGACGCAGACTTAGAAAGTATATAACTAAGCGCCTGAAGCGCATAGGATATAACATATAACATACAACATATAAAAAGAAGATACTATTTAGTATCTTCTTTCATGAACTTTTTAGAAAGCTTAGCATTACTAAGCATTAACTTTAATCTATTCTCCTGATTAATCGGAGAAGCACTAGGATCATAATCAACAGCAACAATATTAGCCTTAGGATAACTAGCCTTAATCTTGCGCATCATACCCTTAGCAATAATATGATTAGGTAAACAACCAAATGGCTGTGTACAAACAATATTATCAACACCACTTTCAAGTAGTTCTATCATTTCACTAGTTAATAACCAGCCTTCACCCATCTTAACACCCTTAGAGATATAAGGCTTACCAAGATCTTCCATTATTGAAAAAGGAGTAGGAGATTTAAAACGACCTTGAGTATCAATAGCACGCTTCATCTTACCCTGCATGCGCTCTATATAACTAATACCAATTTTACAAGAAAGTTGACCTTTAGCATTAATACCATAAAGCTTATTATCAATCGTAGAATTACGTAAACAATACAAGAAGAAATCAAGAACAGGCGATAAAACCGGTTCAGCCCCCTCACTCATTAAAAACTTTTCGAGATTATTATTACCAAGCGGTGCATACTTCATGTAAATTTCACCTACGATTCCAACTCGAATCTTAGGCTCAGTACTAACACTAATTTCAGCAAAATCATGTAAAAGTTCACGATAGTTATGCGTTACCCTTAGGAATTTAGGACTATGGAATTGTTCACAAAGCTCCTCACACCAAATATTGATAATCGCTTCAGTATCACCTTCATGTAATTCATAAGGCATAACCTGGTTACTAATCCACATTAACATATCACCATAAATCATTGCAAATATAATCTTAATAATCATTTTAGTAGTTAACTTAAAACCAGGATTCTTTTCTAAACCAGAAAAGTTAATTGAAATAACAGGAACCTGAGAAAAACTACTCTGCTTTAAAGCCTTACGCAATAAATATATATAATTGGAAGCACGACAACCACCTCCAGTTTGAGTAATAAATAAAGCAGTAGTATTAGGATCATAATTACCACTCTTTAAAGCATCAATCATTTGACCAATTACTAATAAAGCAGGATAACAAGTATCATTATGAACATTCTTAAGACCCTCATCAATAATTGATTGTCCATCACTCTTCAATAACTCTACCTTATAACCTTCTGATATAAGGATATCATATACCATTTTAAAATGAATAGGCAACATACTAGGAATTAAAATAGTATGAGTTTTTTTCATTTCAGGTGTAAATTTTGGATATTCATTCATATTATTTTCTCTCCTCCATAGCAGCTAATAAAGATCTAATTCTTATTTTAATTGCCCCTAGATTATCAATTTCGTCTATTTTTATTTGAGTATAAAGACGATTAGCATCTTGTAATATAGATTTAATTTCATCTGTTGTAACTGCATCTATTCCACAACCAAAACTAACTAATTGGACTAGTTCTACATTACTATGAGTAGTAACATATTTAGCAGCATTATACATTCTAGCATGATAAGTCCATTGATTTAAGACATTTAATCGATCATAAGGTAATATAGGTCTAATACTATCTTCACTTATAACTACAAAGCCTAAAGAGTTAAGTAGTTTATGTATTCCATGATTAATTTCAGGATCTATATGATATGGACGACCTGCTAAAACAATAACATTTTTGTTATTAGTTAATGCATAATTTAAGGCTTTTTCTCCAGCTATAAACACTTGTTCTTTATAGGTAGAGAAGGCACTATATGCGCTCGTTGATGCTCTTTCTAATTTTTGTTTGTTAATGTTAATACCTTGTAATTTTAAGTATTGGTTCATTTTCTTATTAAATCTTTTAGGGTCATCTAATGCTAAGTATGGATATAAGAATGGTATACCTTCTAAATTCATATTAGCGCTAATAACTTCTGGATAGTAAGCTACTACAGGACAATTAAAGTGATTATCACTTATATGTTCTTCAAAGTTATAGGTTAAACAAGGATAGAATATACGATCAACCTTCTTATTAATTAAAGACTGGATATGACCATGTACTAATTTAGCAGGATAACATATTGTATCACTTGATATAGTATGTTGTCCTAATAGATATAGTTGTTTATTAGATCGATCACTATATATTACTTCAAAGCCTAATTCAGTTAGGAATGTATGCCAGAAACTTACATTTTCATACATGTTGAGTACCATAGGAATACCAATAGTACCGAGAGGAAATTTAGCTGTTGTATCAGTTTTAATATTAGCGTAACTAGAAATCATCTCATATTTAGTTTCATATAAATTAGGTAAATCAGTTGTAGTAATTTCTTTACCTGTAGGCTTCTCACATTTATTACCTGCTATATGACGACTTCCATCAACAAATTTATTAATCGTTAAATTACAGTGATTTGTACATCCTTTACAGTTAATAGCTGTTGATGAATGAGTAAAGTCATGTAATTCTTCTAATGATAATAATGTAGAGGCTTGAACTTTATGTTTCTTAGCATACATTGCAGCACCGAAGGCACCCATTAAACCAGCAATAGAAGGACGAATAACATTTTTACCGAGCTCTATTTCAAAGCTACGAAGAACTGTATCATTTAAGAAAGTACCACCTTGAACAACGATGTTATTACCAAGATCATTAACATCCTTAATTCTAATAACTTTATATAATGCATTTTTAACTACACTAGTAGCTAAACCAGCAGAAATATCTTCAATGCTAGCTCCATTCTTTTGAGCTTGCTTAACACTAGAATTCATGAATACGGTGCAACGAGTACCTAAATCAACAGGGGATTGACCCTTTAGACCTAAGGAAGCAAATTCAGATATATCGTATCCTAAGGATTTAGCAAAAGTTTCGATAAAAGAACCACATCCAGAAGAACAAGCTTCATTAAGAATTATATCATCTATTGATTCATCTTTAATTCTAAAACATTTCATATCTTGACCACCAATATCAATAATAAAATCAACCTTAGGATTAAAATATTTAGCAGCACTATAATGAGCTATAGTTTCAACTACACCAAAATCAACATGGAAAGCTTTACGCATAAGTTCTTCACCATAACCAGTTACAGCACAAGAAGCAATCTTAATACTAGATCCGCACTCATTATATATATGAATTAATTGTTCTTTTATAACATCAATTGGGCTTCCCTGATTACTAGAATAATTACTATATAGTATTTCATTATTAGGTGTCATTAAAACAATTTTAGTAGTTGTACTTCCAGCATCAATACCTAAGTAAGCTTCTCCTATATACTCTGCTATATTTATATATTTAACGTTTGATTTACTATGTCTATTTTGAAATAAATGATAAGCTTCTTCATTTATAAATAATGGTGGCAATCCTTTATTCTCAATTTTAGTATTAATTACTTTTGTAAATCTTTGTAATAAGTCTGTATAACTATATTCTTCTTTAGTATCAATCGCATAAGTAGCAGCTCCTAATGCTATATAGTATGGAGCTAAATCTGGAAATATAGCCTTATCTTTATCTAATTTTAATGTTTCTATAAACCTTTGTTGTAGTCCTTTAAGAAAACTTAAAGGACCTCCAAGGAAGAGTACATTTCCTTCAATGTCTCTTCCTTGTGCCAAGCCAGCAATGGTTTGGTCAACAACGGCTTGAAAGATAGAAGCAGCTATATTTGCTTTGTCTGCTCCTTGGTTTATTAATGGTTGTATATCAGTTTTAGCGAAGACTCCACAACGTGATGCTATTGGGTATAACTTAGTATGTTTTAATGATAATGCATCTAATTCATTTGGGTTTAAATTTAATAATGATGACATTTGATCAATGAAGGCTCCTGTTCCACCAGCACAAGTAGAGTTCATTCGTTCTTCTAATGTTCCTCTTAGGAAGATTATCTTTGCATCTTCTCCTCCAAGTTCAATTACGACATCACTTTCTGGAGCAAATTTTCTCACTGCTCCAGCCGTAGCAAAAACTTCTTGAACAAAACTAATCTCTGCTATTTTCGCTAGACCTAAACCAGCAGATCCAGTAATAGATACTTTAATGCTGTTTTTAGCGAATATTTCTCTTAGTTCAACAATTTTATCTAACGCCATTTCACGTACACGTGACATATGACGTTCATAACTTTTATATACTATATCATTGTTATCATCTAGTACAACTGCTTTAATTGTAGTTGAACCGATATCTAATCCTAATTTATAACTCATTTTAAGCCTCCATAAATTCTGTAATATGTTCAATTAAATGAACAAGTAGGTTGTTGACCTCGTCTATTGAATGAGGACTTTGGTATTCTAATGCACCGAATGTTGTATTAGTAATCATATCTAATATTAACAATAATTTATTAAATGCGCACTCAACACTACAATGATCGTTCTTTAAATAATCTACAAAGTTAAGTAGCGTTGGAGTTAAATCCTTAATACTAACTAGGCATTGAAAGTGATTTTGAAATAGAAATGATAGAGTAGTAGGATTAACTATGAAGTAATTCATAGCACTCTTAGTTAAGCAAATGCTCCACGCACATTCACTTTCTTTTGATTCTATATATGATTTTGTAGCTATATCATTAAATATGCTTATTCCTTTTTTTAGCACACATTCTTTTACGAGCGTATCCTTATCTTTATAATATAAATAAAATGTCCCTTTTGCTATATTAGCTTTTTTTGCTATTTCATTTACACTAGTATTATTAATGCCGTTTTCAATGAATAGATCATTAGCTGCCGCTTCAATTACTAATGCTTTATTTGTTTTATGCATCCCTTTACCTCACTTCACCTAGTTATTATAAACTTTGAATGACTAACGGTCAATTGTAAAGTTATAAATAGTATATATGTAAGGGTATTCAATTTATAATCTTCATAATTTCAATTGTTTTTATTAGCTTTATTCGTTTTGTTAGTTTAATTAAACTTACAAATGCATCCTTTTTAATAGTCTGTAATATATATTTTTTGCGTATTTAAAGGCTTTAATACTCTTTTGTTAGTTTATTTAAACTAACAACCTTCCTTTTCCCTCCATAATCCCTTATAATATTAGAAAGGATGTGAAATATATGATTAATAATTTAAAAGAACTAGATGATGTTTATACACTGCAAAAAAATTCGAAAGTGAAATTAAATTTAAATGATATAAATTATCGGATTAAATTACTTAATATATTAAGTAATTTAATCCAGGATAATGAAGAAGAACTAATGGATGATCTTTGCTTTGATTTAGGTAAATCAAAGCAAGAAGCTTACATGAGTGAGTTTGCAATTGTATATCAAGAGATTGATTATTTTATAAAGAATTTAAAGAGGATAAGTCGTGACAAATTTGTAAAGACTCCTATTAGTTTATTACCAGGTTATAGTAAGACTATTAGTAGTGCTTATGGACAAGTTTTAATTTTAGCACCATGGAATTATCCAATAAATTTATCAATAGTACCTTTAATTGGAAGTATTGCTGGAGGAAATAGAACAATATTAAAACTATCAGCACAAAGCGTAAGAACATCCACCAAACTAGCAAGTTTAATTAATAGCAATTTTGATTCGGGCACGATTCATGCTTTCGTCGGATCTAAAGCAATGGATATTGCTATTATGGAAAAACAGTTTGATTTTATCTTCTTTACTGGAAGTAAGAAAATAGCTAAATTAGTTTATATGAAAGCAGCACTAAATTTAACACCAGTTGCTTTAGAATTAGGAGGTAAAAGCCCAGCTATTGTTCATAGTGATGCGAATATTAAAAAAGCAGCAAAACATATAGCATGGGGAAAAACATTAAATGCTGGTCAAACATGTGTAGCTCCTGATTATGTATTAGTACATGAATCAATAGCTAATGAATTAATAGCATATATTAATGATTACTTTAAAATATTTTTTGGTAAAGAAATAATAAGTAATCCTGAGTATGGTAAAATTATAAATAAACAAAATTATGAAAGATTAAAGAATTATTTGGATGATGGTGAAATTTTATGTGGTGGTCGTTATGACGATCTAAACAGAAGAATTGAACCAACGATAATAACTAATATTAGTGATGATTCAAAACTTTTAAATGAAGAAATATTTGGACCTATATTACCTATAGTTACTTATAAGTCAATTAATGAAGTAATTAGTTTTATTGAAGCGAAGGATCACCCCTTAGCCTTCTATTTGTTTAGTAATAATAAATCATTAATAAATCAAGTGTTACATGAACAAAACTTTGGTGGTGGCTGCGTAAACGATTGTATTATGCATATAGCAAATAAACATTTAAGCTTTGGTGGTATTGGATCTAGTGGAATTGGAAGATATCACGGTATTGCATCATATAAATGCTTTACTTATGAAAAGAGTATATATTATAAATGTAATTGGTTTGAAACTAATTTAAAATATCCATCAGTTAACAAGCATTACAATAAGCTAGCTCTAATTAAAAAAATATTCAAATAAAAACGACCTCGCAAGTCGTTTTTATTTGAATTTAAATTATATTAAAAGGGGAGTATTATGAATCGCTAACAACCATTTAGGTAGGTTATTACCTCATTCATAATAACATCAAATTGAATTATTGATATCGCTAAATTATGTTAAAATATGTAAATGATTAAATACTAATAAAATAATAAAGAGATGCTAGGGGGGCATCTCTTTATTAAAAAATTATAATGTTTGAAAGGGAAAAATTTAAGAAAAAACATTTTTGTACAAGTACTACCTTGTACCCCATAAGTATACCTAAACAAAACTTATATATTATCAATATATAATGTTAAAGTATGTGAAGCTCATTCATAAAATTACCCCATTAACTAAAATAAAAAAAGTGCTAGGACACTTTTTTTATTAAATATTTAAATCTATGATAGGGAGAATTGTATGAAATATATTTTTATAATATTTTTTTCACACATTTACAACTTTGACAAAGGGGGATACCTTTATCTACTTATAGTATAGTATATCAATATGTTATAGTAGTGTAAATTTAGTGTTTAAAAATGTGAATTGGTCAAAAAAATATACCTTTTTTGGTATATTTTATTTAATATGGCCAATTCGCATATTTAGTAACTTAACCCATGATAATTACTATATATTAAAATAAACTATATTATATGTATGAAGCAGGATATAGGGGATGAAACTTCATACAACAAGTTACCTTGCTTAATCATTATATCAGTCTTAAATGTAGTTTAATGTCGAAGTAAGTCAACACTTCTCGTAATCTTAAGAAAACGCTTAAATTAGTATATATATGGTATAAAACTGTGAAATATAGGCGATAATTCTAATAACGTTTGACTATGTTAAATCATTATGTTATATTGTGTCAGTTATTGATATACTAACGTGTAAAAATAAGAAAGAAGGTAACAATGACGAAATTTAATGAATTGAATATTAGTGAGGAAATGATTCGCGCAATCGAAGAGATGGGTTATGAAGAAGCAACAGACATACAGGTACAATCCATTCCTTTAATTATGCAAGGTAAAGATGTCCTAGGTCGTTCTAATACAGGTACTGGAAAAACTGCAGCATTTGGTATTCCATGTATCGAAATTGTGGAAGTAGGAACTAAATTTCCACAAGCACTAATTATTGTTCCAACAAGGGAACTAGTAACACAAGTAGCAACAGAATTAAGAAAATTTAGTAAGTATAAAGAAGGAGTAAAGATTGTTCCAATTTATGGAGGACAACCAATTGACCGTCAAATACAATTACTAAAAAGAGGATGTACTATTGTTGTAGGTACACCAGGAAGAATTATGGATCACTTAAGAAGAAAAACTTTAAAATTAACTGATGCCAAAATGATTATTTTAGATGAAGCAGATGAAATGTTAAACATGGGATTTAAAGAAGACATAGAAGAAATATTAAAATCTATGCCAGAAGAAAATAACTATCAAACAACATTATTCTCAGCAACAATGCCATCAGCAATCATGAAGATTACTGAAAAATTTCAAAAAGATCCTGTTCATATTGAAATTAAAAGTGCACAAAGAACAATTGATACAGTAGAACAAGTTTACTATGATATACCTCGTGGTAAAAAAACTAATGCATTAAGAGTATTATTATATCACTTTGATCCTGAATTATGTATGATCTTTACAAATACTAAAAAGATGGTAGATGAACTTACTCAAGAATTAAACTCTAGAGATATTAAAGCAGTAGGTTTACATGGAGACATGAAACAACAAGCTAGAGATAGAGTAATGGAACAATTCCGTTCAGGTAAATATCCAATCCTAATAGCTACTGATGTAGCTGCTCGTGGTATAGATGTAGATAACATAACATTAGTTATAAACTATGATATACCTCAAGATAATGAATACTATATTCATAGAATTGGAAGAACTGGTCGTGCTGGTAAGAAAGGTAAGGCTGTTACTTTAATTAGTGGAAGTAAACAAAAATCTTTTATTAGAGATATTATGAGATATACTAAAACTAATATTGAACGTGAATCTTTACCTACTAGTGATCAATTAAAAGAAGCTAATAAAGCAGCTTTTATTGCTAAAGTTAAAGAAGCTGTAGATAGTATATCTAAGGATAGTACTGAAATGGCTAATGAATTAATGGCAGAAGGTATTGCTATTGAAAATATCTTAAGTGCTTTAATTGGTATGAACTTTAAAAATGAAACAATTGATTTAGGTTCTGAAGCTACTGATAAGAAGAAAGCTTCTCGTAATGAAGATTTCGAATGTAAGAAAATTAAAATTGATTGTGGACGTGATCGTGGTATTTCTCCAGCAAATATTGTTTGTGCAATTGCTGAAGAAACTGGATTAACTTCTTCAATTATTGGTAAGATTGATGTAATGGCTCGTTTTACTTTAGTTGATATTGATGCTACTCATATAGATAAAGTATTAGAATCTATGCAAGGGTGTGTTATTAAAGGATCTGAAGTAACTGTAGTTATTGATGAAGGAAACCATAGTAGTTCACGTTCATCTGATCGTGGCAGTCGTGGTGGAGATCGCGGTAGCCGTGGTGGAGATCGTGGAAGTCGTGGAGGAAGCCGTGGTGGAGATCGTGGTGGATATCGTGGTGACCATAAACCAAGTGGAGATCGTGGACCTCGTGGTGGAGCACCTCGTGGAGATCGCTCTAGTTTTGGAAAGCCTCGTGAAGATGCAAAAAATAATTCATATGCTCATAAGAGCGATGATACTCGTACATCTAAACCTCGTAAGAGACAATACAAAGATTAATAAACTTAAAGAATTCCTTAGGGAATTCTTTTTTTTATTGCTAATAAGATGCAATTCCTTTTAGTATGTTGTAAACTATATTAAAGAGGTGTTTATATGCAAGAAAAGATTACTATAGATCAAGATAAGTGTATAGGATGTGGACAATGTGTAGAAGCATGTAACAATGGTTTTATAAACATTATAAAAGGTAAAGCTTATTGTTTAGAAGAAATAACATGTAAATCCTTCAGTAAGTGCCTTAATAAGTGTCCTACAGGTGCAATATCTTTTATTAGTGTACCAACTGGAGATAAAGAATACTGTGCAGGAGGAGCTTGCGATGACAACATATCTGAATTATATAATTGGCCAATTAAACTAAAGTTTACCCCATATAGAACTAGATATCTAAATAAAGCTGATCTTTTAATCTGTGCTGACTGTGCAGGTTACCTAGTATCTAATCTTCATACTAAATATTTATATGATAAAGTACTACTTATTGCATGTGCTAAAGATGATTATGATCTTCAACTAAAAAAACTTACAGTAATCCTAACTAACAATGATATCAAATCTATTGAAATATTACATGCTGATGTTTTATGTTGTCATGATCTTACTAAACTTATTTTAGAAGCACGTACTTTAAGTAAAAAGAATCTTCCCATTACTGAGAAGATTCTTGATATAGATGGTAACTGTAAAACTACTAACCTCTTATAATATTTTATATTACTTATTCATAGATACTACTCTATGAGGACAAGGAATAGTAATATGGTTCTTATCAAATTCATTCTTTATATTTATTCTTAAATCAGATAGTGTATTAAATCCTTCATCATTATTCTTAGAATAAACACTAGTTCTTAATACTATAGCTCCTTCTTTAAAGTCTACTAATTTAATATCTACTGTTTTATCTTTCTTTTTATCATTATTAGGGTTCATATAATTTGGATGTTCTACAACATTCTTTTTTATTATTTTCATAGCTAATTCTATATTAGTATCATTAGCTACTTCTATATATAAGAAATTTAGTTTCTTTGCTCCTGTTTGTGATATATTCTCTACTATTGATTTATTCATTATAGAGTTTGGTATTACTATTTTTGTGTTTTCAAATGTTCTTAATGTAGTATGTACTATAGATACATCTAATATTGTTCCTATAAGATTTTCACTTGGTATTTTTACTAAATCTCCTATTTTAAATGGTTTAGTAAATAATAGTAATACTCCACTTGCTACTTCACCTAATGCACTTTGTGCAGCAAATCCTATAACTATTGCTAATACTCCTCCACTAGCTAATAACTGTACTGCTATCTTTTGTAAAGGTATTACTAGTTGTAATGAACTATAGCATACTATACTCATAATAGTTATCTTTATAAATCTATCTATAAGTTTTTCATTCTTTAAATGTTTTAAACTTATAATATGTGTTAATACTTTAATTACTATATATCCTATAACTATAAATGCTAATATTATTGCTAATGATCCTATAAATCCATATTCAAAATATGAATCTATTTGTTCTATTATCTTTTCTAACATACTAACACCTCCTAGGTTATTATACTAAATACTTATATAAATAGCAAAGGCTTATATATTATTTTATAGATATTTCAATTGTTAAATTTTAAATTTTTATATTCTTAAGTTGATATTTATAATTAAACATTTCTTTATTTGTATAGGTAGAAATTGTGTATTTGATAACCTGATAAATATAATGAAATTAATTTATTGTATTATTTTCCAATTGTAGAAAAATCTTT
>JAVWHP010000009.1:0-60115 GCA_036639955.1 Erysipelotrichaceae bacterium | reverse complement strand
TGAAGATAGCACATTGCCAGGTAATTAGTTCATCCATTGGATGAACTTTTTTTATTTTATGACTGAAAGTTGTTGACAACCTATTTAAAATGATTTATTATAGATAGGCTAGCGTAAATAGATCCCCAGAATATAGGGGATAAAATTTATAGGTAGAAATGGCACACCCGGAAATGTGTGTTAGAGAAAGGAGGATATTTCATGCCAACTATTAACCAATTAGTACGTAATGGTCGTACGAAAAGTGTAAGTAAATCAAAATCACCTGCTTTAAACAGAGGATTTAACTCATTGAAAAGTCGTCCAACAGAATTGAGCTCTCCACAAAAACGTGGGGTTTGTACTCGTGTTGGAACAATGACACCAAAGAAACCAAACTCAGCATTACGTAAGTATGCGCGTGTTAGATTATCTAATGGAATGGAAGTTACAGCTTATATTCCAGGAATCGGACACAACCTACAAGAACATAGTGTTGTATTAATTCGTGGTGGTCGTATTAAAGACTTACCAGGAGTTCGTTATCACATTGTACGTGGTACATTGGACTGTGCAGGAGTTACAGATCGTAACCAAAGCCGTTCATGCTACGGAGCAAAAAAACCAAAAGCAGCTAAAAAATAGCTATCAATTATGAAAGGAGGAATAAATTATGCCTAGAAAAGGACATATTGCAAAACGTGACGTATTAGTCGACCCTATTTACAATTCCAAATTGGTTACTCGTTTAATCAATAAAATCATGATTGATGGAAAAAGAGGTGTCGCTCAGACAATTCTTTACAACGCGTTTGATATCGTAGAAGTAAAAACAGAACAAAAACCTATGGAAGTATTTGAAAAAGCATTAGAAAATGTTATGCCTATGCTAGAACTTAAAGTTCGTCGTGTAGGAGGTGCAAACTACCAAGTACCAGTAGAAGTTTCTGAAGAAAGACGTTTAACATTAGGATTACGTTGGGTAGTTAACTACGCTCGTTTAAGAAATGAAAAAACTATGGAACAAAGATTAGCAGCTGAAATTATTGATGCAGCTAATGGATCAGGTGCATCAGTTAAAAAACGTGATGACACTCATAAGATGGCAGAAGCTAATAAAGCTTATGCACACTACCGCTGGTAAGAAAGGAGTACGTTTATGGCTCGTCAGTTTTCATTAGAAAATACTAGAAACATTGGTATTATGGCTCATATTGATGCCGGTAAAACAACAACAACAGAACGTATTCTATATTATACAGGTGTTAACCACAAAATTGGTGAAACACATGATGGTGCAGCTACGATGGACTGGATGCAACAAGAGCAAGAGCGTGGTATTACAATTACCTCAGCTGCTACTACTGCTGCATGGAAGGGAAATCGTATTAACATTATAGATACTCCAGGTCACGTTGACTTCACAGTAGAAGTTGAACGTTCTCTAAGAGTATTAGATGGTGCTGTAACAGTGTTAGATGCTAAAGCCGGTGTAGAACCACAAACAGAAACTGTTTGGCGTCAAGCATCAACATATGGAGTACCTCGTATTGTATTCGTTAATAAAATGGATGCAACAGGTGCTGACTTCTATATGGCTGCAGGAACAATTGTTAGTCGTTTAGGAGAAAAAGCTACACCTATTCAAATCCCTATGGGTGCTGAAGGAGATTTCTATGGTATTATTGATATTATAGAAAGAAAAGCTAATGTATATAAAAATGACTTAGGAACTGACATTGAAACAATTGAAGTTCCAGAAGAATTCAAAGCTAAGGTTGAAGAATTCAGAGAAAAGTTATGTGAAATGTTAGCAGACTTTGACGATGAAATGATGATGAAGGTACTTGAAGGTGAAGAACCAACAGTTCCTGAAATTAAAGCAGCGATTCGTAAAGCAGTTTGTTCTGGAAAATTCTTCCCAGTATTATGTGGAACAGCATACAAAAACAAGGGTGTTCAGTTATTACTAGATGCAGTTGTTGATTACATGCCTTCTCCATTAGATATTGAATCAATTAAAGGAATAGACGTAGATGATGGATCAGAAGTATTACGTCATGCAAATGACTCTGAACCATTCTCAGCATTAGCATTTAAAATTATGACTGACCCATTCGTTGGTAAGCTTGCTTACTTCCGTGTGTATTCAGGAACAGCTAAAGCTGGAACATATGTATTAAACTCTTCTAAGAATAAGAGAGAACGTTTCAGTAGAATCGTTCAAATGCATGCAAATGCAAGAAAAGAAATTGATGAAGTATTTGCTGGGGATATCGCTGCTGCTGTAGGATTGAAAGATACTACAACAGGAGATACACTATGTAGTGAATCAGATCCAGTAATACTAGAATCAATGATTTTCCCAGAACCAGTTATTCATATTGCTGTAGAACCAAAATCTAAAGCAGATATGGATAAGATGGGATTAGCCTTAGCTAAATTAGCTGAAGAAGATCCAACATTCAAGACTTATACTGACCAAGAAACTGGTCAAACTATAATTGCTGGAGTTGGTGAATTACACTTGGATATCATCGTTGATCGTATGAAACGTGAATTCCATGTTGAAGCTAACATTGGTGCACCTCAAGTTGCTTATCGTGAAACTATTCGCCAAGAAGCTGAGTGTGAAGGTAAATATATTAAACAATCAGGTGGACGTGGACAATATGGACATGTTTGGATCAGATTCGCTCCTCAAGAAGAAGGAAAAGGATTTGAATTCGTTGACGCTACAGTTGGTGGAAGTGTTCCTCGTGAATACATTAAATCAGTTGGTGAAGGTGTTGAAGCCGCATTAAATAACGGATTAGTTGCCGGATATCCTTTAATTGATATTAAAGCAACATTATTCGATGGATCTTACCATGATGTCGATTCAAGTGAAATGGCTTATAAGATTGCTGCTAGTATGGCTTTAAAAGCTGCTGCATCAAAATGTAAACCAGTTCTATTAGAACCAATCATGGAGGTTGAAGTAACAGCACCTGCTGAATACTTAGGAAGCGTAATGGGAGATGTTTCATCTCGTCGTGGACAAATTCAAGATCAGATTGAAAGAGGAAATGCTATCGTAGTTAAGGCTACAATTCCTTTATCAGAGATGTTTGGATATGTAACTGATTTACGTTCATTCACTCAAGGACGTGGTAATTATTCTATGAAATTTGACCACTATTCTGAAGTGCCTAAGAGCATTGCTGAAAAAATTGCTAAAAAGAATGCAGCAGAAAATTAATTAATAGTTGATTTTCTTTAGCATTTGAATTAGAATATTAATGAAAACTATAAAATTAGGAGGAAATAACAATGGCAAAAGAAGTATTTGACAGATCGAAAACACATGTTAATATTGGAACAATTGGTCACGTTGACCACGGTAAAACAACATTAACAGCAGCTATCACAACAGTTCTTGCAGGTAAAGGTGACGCTAAAGCTATGGCTTACGCTGATATCGATGGAGCTAAAGAAGAAAAAGAACGTGGAATTACAATTAACACTTCTCACGTAGAGTATCAAACTGCAGGACGTCACTATGCACACGTTGACTGTCCAGGACATGCTGACTACGTTAAGAACATGATTACTGGTGCGGCTCAAATGGATGGAGCAATCTTAGTTGTTGCTGCTTCTGATGGACCTATGCCTCAAACTCGTGAACATATCTTACTTGCTCGTCAGGTTGGAGTTCCATATATTGTTGTATTCTTAAACAAATGTGACATGGTTGATGATGAAGAATTAATCGACCTTGTTGAAATGGAAGTTCGTGAATTATTATCTGAATACGGTTTTGACGGAGATAACACTCCAGTAATCCGTGGTTCTGCATTAAAAGCTCTTGAAGGTGACACAGCTTGGACTGATAAAATCATTGAATTGATGGCAGCAGTTGATTCTTACGTACCTGATCCAGCTCGTGAAATTGACAAACCTTTCTTAATGTCAGTAGAAGACGTTATGACTATTACTGGTCGTGGAACAGTTGCTACTGGACGTGTTGAACGTGGAGTTCTTAAATTAGGAGAAGAAGTTGAAATCATTGGTATCCATGATACTAAGAAAACTGTAGTTACTGGAATTGAAATGTTCCGTAAAACTATGGATCATGCTGAAGCAGGAGATAACATCGGAGCTTTACTTCGTGGTGTAAACCGTGAAGAAATCGAACGTGGACAAGTTCTTGCTAAACCTGGAACTGTACACCCTCATACTAAATTTAAAGCACAAGTATATGTTTTAAGTAAAGAAGAAGGTGGACGTCATACTCCATTCGTTTCTAACTACCGTCCTCAATTCTACTTCCGTACTACAGATGTTACTGGAGTTATTACTCTACCAGAAGGTGTAGAACTAGTAATGCCAGGAGACAACGTAGAAATGGTTGTTGAATTAATCGCTCCAATCGCTATCGAAAATGGAACTAAGTTCTCTATTCGTGAAGGTGGACGTACAGTTGGTGCTGGAAACGTTACTGAAATTCTTTCTAAATAATTAGAGAGTTTAAAAGTTAATAAAACCAATTAAGAGTGCTTAGGCACTCTTTTTTTTGTTTAAAAATCTAATATGGAAGAGTGCGAGCAAGAACAGTTACAAAAAGTAAGTAAATGCTGGAAATATAGTATGATCAAAGAAAATGCGAAAATATAGCATTTATTTAAAATAGTACTTGTAAAGATGAAAGGAATTTGATATAATAAACCTACGACCGCATTGAAGTACGAGGTTGCTGACACACCGACAGTCGTTGTCATGAAAAATGGTGTTGTTAGGTAATTCGTATCGAGCGTGTCCGTGTCTAGTTATAGACGGAAGGAGATTTTCATGGCAAACAACAGCGTGCGTATTCGCTTAAAAGCCTACGAGCACAGAGCTTTAGATGCATCTGCCGAAAAAATCGTGCAAGCAGCTCAAGCCCATGGTGCTAAAAAAATTGTTGGACCCGTACCATTACCAACAGAGAAGCAGATTATTACAATCTTGCGTGCAGTACACAAATACAAAGATTCTCGTGAACAATTCGAAATCAGAACTCACAAACGTTTAATTGAGATCGTTGGACCATCAGCAGAAACTATTGACTCATTGAGTCGCTTAGAACTGCCAAGTGGTGTCGACATCGAAATTAAGCTTTAGGCGTGATGGAGGTGACATCATGAAAGGTATATTAGGACGCAAATTAGGAATGACTCAAGTATTTACAGAAGATGGTATATTAATCCCTGTAACTGTAGTTGAAGCAACACCTAACATTGTTTTACAGAAAAAAACGATTGAAAATGATGGATACGAAGCTATCCAACTAGGATTTGAAGACATTAAAGAATCACGTGCTACTAAAGCATGTCTTGGACATGTTAAGGGTGCAAACACTGCTCCTAAGAGATTCGTTAAAGAAATTCGTGGAAACGAAATGACTAACGAAGTAGGAACAGAAGTAAAAGTAGATTTATTTGCTGCTGGTGACATTGTTGATGTAGTCGGTACCTCAAGAGGTAAAGGTTACATGGGAGCAATTTACCGTAACAATCAAAAAATCGGACCTAAGTCACATGGTTCAGGTTTCCACAGAGGTATCGGTTCTTTAGCTACCACTGGATTGGGAACTAACACTATTGATAAAGGAACAGACATGGCCGGTCATGAAGGAGTTTATACAACAACTAACCAAAACTTAGTAGTAGTTAAGGTAGACGTTGAAAATAACTGCATCTTGATTAGAGGTAATGTGCCAGGACCTAGACGTGGTCTTGTAGTAGTACACTCAGCTAATTGCGCTAAAAAAGCAAAACCAGCTGCAACGTTGATTGACTACTCAAATACGAAGGAGGATTAGAAGATGCCTAACATGGTCGTATTAAACCAAGAAGGAAAAGAGCTTAAAGAAATTACTCTTAATCCTGAAGTATTTGGCATCGAGCCAAATCAACAAGCGATCTTCGATGCAGTTGTTATGCAACAAGCATCAAGCCGTCAAGGAACACATGATGTAAAAAATCGTCGTGAAGTTCGTGGTGGTGGTCGTAAACCTTGGAAACAAAAAGGAACTGGACGTGCTCGTCAAGGTTCTACACGTTCTCCACAATGGCGTGGTGGTGGAATTGTCTTTGGACCTACTCCACGTAGCTATGCTTACAGAATTAACAAAAAAGTTCGTCGTTTAGCATTGAAATCAGTATTAACTGAAAAAGTATTAAGCAACGATATGATCGTAGTTGATAAATTGAACTTAGAAGCTCCAAAAACTGCTGACTTCAAAAATATCATTACTGCAATTAAAGCAACAAATAAAACATTATTCGTAGTATCTGATGATGATGATTTCGAAAATGCTTGGTTATCTATGCGTAATATTCCAACAATGAGTATGCTTACTACTGATGGAATCAACGTATACGATGTTATTAATGCAAACAAAATCGTATTCACAGAAGCTGCAGTTAAGTGTACTGAGGAGGTATTGGGATAATGAATAACTATAGAGATATTATTATCCGTCCAATTATCACTGAGAAATCAATGAAATTAATGGATGCTGACAACAAAGTAACATTTGAAGTAGCAAAAGGAACTAACAAAACTGAAATTCGCCAAGCAATCGAAAAGATCTTCGGTGTTAAAGTAGTTGCTGTTAATATCCTTAACCAACGCCCTAGAGATAAAAGAATGGGTAAATATGTTGGAACAACTAGTGCAGTTCATAAAGCAATCGTTAAGCTTGCTGAAGGAAACACTATTAATTTATTCAACGAAGAAAAATAGTTGAATAGTCAGGGAGAGTAACGCTATTTCCTGAATAAAATGCGTAAGGAGGGCTTTAATCCAATGCCAATTAGAAAATATAAACCAACGACACCTGGACGTCGTGGAATGACTAGTTTAACATTCGAGGAACTTACAGTAAGTAAACCAGAACGTTCATTACTAGAACCAATCAAGTCTAAGGGTGGTCGTAATAACAACGGACGTATTACAACACGTCATCAAGGTGGAGGACACAAACGTCAATACCGTGTCATCGACTTTAAAAGAAATAAAGATGGTATTCCAGCTAAAGTAGCTACAATTGAATACGATCCAAACCGTTCAGCAAATATTGCTTTATTAAATTATGCTGATGGAGAAAAACGTTACATTCTAGCTCCTAAAGGATTAGAAGTAGGAATGACTATCGTTTCAGGTGCTAATGTTGATATCAAAACAGGTAACTGTTTAGAATTAAGAGATATGCCTGAAGGAACATTCATTCATAACGTTGAACTAAAACCTGGTAAAGGTGGACAACTTGCAAGATCTGCAGGAACATCTGCTCAGATTTTAGGAATTGAAGAGAAATATGTAACTATCCGCCTTGCTTCTGGTGAAGTTCGTAGAGTACTATCTAACTGTCGTGCGACAATTGGTCAAGTAGGAAATGAAGATCACAGCTTGGTTAACTTAGGTAAAGCAGGTCGTAGCCGTTGGAAAGGTATCCGCCCAACAGTACGTGGATCTGTAATGAACCCTAATGATCACCCTCATGGTGGTGGAGAAGGTAAATGTCCAGTTGGACGTAAAGCTCCAATGACTCCATGGGGTAAAAAAGCAATGGGTGTTAAAACTCGTAAGAAGAAAAATGCTTCGACTAAATTAATAGTACGTCGTTGTAACAGCAAGTAAGCGGAAGGAGGAAATTAAAATGAGTCGTAGTTTGAAAAAAGGACCATTCTGTGATGACCACTTAATGAATAAAGTGGAAAAACTTAATGAGTCAGGTAAAAAAGAAGTAATCAAAACTTGGTCACGTCGTTCGACTATATTTCCACAATTCGTGGAACACACTTTCGCCGTTTACAATGGAAAAGAACATCTTCCAGTTTATGTTACAGAGGATATGGTAGGTCACAAATTAGGTGAATTCGTACCAACTCGTAAATACACAGGTCACGGTGATGACGACAAGAAAGCGAAGAGATAGGAGGAAACGATGATGGAAGTTAAAGCAACAGCAAAGACATTACGTATCCCACCTAGAAAAGCTCGTTTAGTAATCGATTTAATTCGTGGGAAAAACGTTGAAGAAGCAGCAGCAATATTAAAATTTACCCCAAATGAAGCTGCTACAGCTATCGGTAAGGTGTTAAACTCAGCCGTAGCCAACGCCGTAAACAACAATGATTTAGATGAAGAAAAATTATACGTGAAAGCATGTTATGCAAATGAAGGTGTTACCTTAAAGCGTTTCATGCCACGTGCAAAAGGGAATGCTAGTGCAATCCATAAACGCACCAGCCACATTACAATTGTGGTTGCTGAGCGTAATTAAGGAGGTTACCCATGGGACAAAAAGTTAGTCCAATCGGTCTACGTGTTGGTGTCATTCGCGATTGGGAATCAAGATGGTACGCTGATAAAGATTATGCCGATTTATTATTAGAAGATTGTAAAATTCGTGAGTTCCTACATGCTGATTTAAAAGCAGCAGCTGTTTCAAGAGTAGAAATCGAACGTTCAAAGAACCGTGTGGATGTTATCATTCGTACAGCTCGTCCAGGAGTTATTATTGGAACTAATGGAGAAAGTATCGAAATCCTTAAGAAAAAGTTAGAAAAACTTACAAGTGGTAAAAATGTATTCGTTAAAGTATTAGAAATTGCTAATCCTGATTTAGATGCTCGTTTAGTTGCTCGTAATATTGCTGATCAACTTGAACAACGTGCTTCATTCAGAACAGCACAAAAGAAAGCTATTCAAAAAACTATGCGTTGTGGAGCAAAAGGAATTAAAACTTGTGTTTCAGGACGTCTAGGTGGAGCTGATATGGCTCGTACTGAAGGATATGCTGAAGGAAACGTTCCATTGCATACTTTACGTGCAGATATTGATTATGCACATGAAGAAGCAGCTACACAATATGGACGTTTAGGAGTTAAAGTTTGGATTTGCCGTGGTGAAGTATTACCTGGACAAATGGTTGTTGAACCAGAGGCACCTAAAATGCCAATGAACGACAGACGTAATCGTCGTAACAACAATCGTCGTCCTAACACAGGTGCTAAACAAGAAACAAGAAACGCACAAACTCCTAAGACTGAAGGAGGTAAATAATTATGTTAATGCCTAAAAGAACTAAATATAGAAAACCTCACAAGATAAGCTACGAGGGACGTTCAAAAGCTGGACGTACAGTTGCTTTCGGTGAGTTTGGATTAGTTGCAGATACTGGTGCTTACATAAGTAACCGTCAAATAGAAGCAGCTCGTATTGCTATGACACGTTATATGAAACGTGGAGGACAAGTTTGGATTAAAATTTTCCCTCATTTAGCAGTAACAAAAAAACCAGCAGAAGTACGTATGGGTTCTGGAAAAGGTGCACCTGAAGGTTGGGTAGCAGTAGTAAAACCAGGACGTGTAATGTTTGAAATTGGTGGTATTGATGAAGTAACTGCACGTGAAGCATTCCGTTTAGCAGCTCACAAATTACCAGTAAAAACTAAATTCGTACGCAAGGGCGAGGAGGACTAGAGATGAGCGCAAAAGAGATCAGAGAAAAAGACAACACAGAATTATTAAAAGAGATCGAAACGCTTAAAGAAGAACTCTTTAACCTTCGTTTCCAGCAGGCAACAGGTCAACTTCAAAATAGTGCTCGTATGAAAACTATTAAGAAAACTATCGCCCGCATTAAAACAGTGATGACTGAGCGCGAGCTTAGTAATCAAGATTAAGGAGGATCGACATTATGGAAAGATCTAACCGTAAAGCTTATCGTGGAACAGTAGTTTCAGATAAAATGGACAAAACTATAACAGTAATAGTTGAAACAAAGAAAACACATCCATTATATGGAAAACGTGTAAAATATTCTAAGAAATTCAAAGCTCATGACGAAATGAATGAAGCAAAATTAGGTGACAAAGTAGAAATTATGGAAACTCGTCCATTATCAGCTACTAAACGTTTCCGTTTGATTCGTATCGTTGAAAAAGCTGAAGTTCTTTAGTCGCTAGGAGGTAATATACATGATACAAAATGAAAGTAGATTACGAGTAGCTGACAACACAGGTGCTAAAGAAGTTTTAGTCATCCGTAGTTTAGGTGGAAGTAGACGTAAATTTTCAAGCATCGGTGATGTAGTTGTGTGCACTGTTAAACAGGCTACAACTGGTGGAACAGTAAAAAAAGGTGAAGTTGTTAAAGCTGTAATCGTTAGAACTCGTCGTGAAGTACGTCGTGATAACGGAACTTACATTAAATTTGATGACAACGCAGTAGTATTGATTAAAGATGACAAGACTCCTCGTGGAACTCGTATCTTTGGTCCAGTTGCAAGAGAATTGCGTGATAAAGAATATATGAAAATTGTTTCTTTAGCACCAGAAGTTTTATAGGAGGTGTCTTTCGTGAAAATTAAAAAAGGCGATAAAGTACAAGTTATTTCAGGCCAATACAAGGGCACAACTGGAGAAGTAACTAAAGTATTCCCAACAGAAGAAAAAGTTATTGTTGAAGGTGTTAACTTAATGAAAAAACATCTTAAACCAACTCAGGATAACCCTGATGGTGGAATCATCGAAATTGAAGTACCACTTCATGTTTCTAATGTAATGGCATATGATGCTAAAGCTAAGAAAGCAAGTAAGATTGGTTACAAAATTGAAGATGGCGTTAAAACTAGAGTTTTCAAAGCTACT
This sequence comes from Erysipelotrichaceae bacterium, assembly GCA_036639955.1. GTDB lineage: Bacteria > Bacillota_I > Bacilli_A > Erysipelotrichales > Erysipelotrichaceae > JAVWHP01. The sequence continues at coordinate 49,455 of JAVWHP010000009.1, read as the reverse complement.
GGTAATGACGTAGATAAAAAGAAAAAGGGGGCTAAATAAATATGAACCGCCTACAAGAAAAATATACAACAACAGTTGTACCAGCGATGGTTAAAGAATTTAATTATAGTTCAATTATGCAAGCACCTAAAATTGATAAGATTGTTATCAATATGGGTATTGGTGAAGCAATCACTAATCCTAAGATCTTGGATGAAGCTGTAGTTGAGTTAACTCAAATTACTGGTCAAAAACCATTAATTACTAAAGCTAAGAAATCTATCGCGAACTTCAAACTTCGTGAAGGAATGCCTATCGGTTGTAAAGTTACTCTTCGTGGAGAGAAAATGTATGACTTCTTAGACAAGCTAATGAATATTTCATTACCTAGAGTTAGAGATTTCCGTGGAGTTTCTAAAACATCATTTGATGGAAGAGGAAACTACACACTAGGAATTAAAGAACAACTTATATTCCCAGAAATCAATTTCGATAAGGTTAACAAAGTTCGTGGAATGGACGTAGTAATCGTTACTACTGCTAAAACAAACGAAGAATCAAAGGCATTACTTGTTGGATTAGGCATGCCTTTCCATAAATAGGAGGACTTATTAAAATGGCAAAAAAAGCAATGGTTTTAAAATCAAAACGTCCTCAAAAGTTCTCAGTGCGTGAGTACACACGTTGTGAACGTTGTGGACGTCCTCACTCAGTGTTAAAAAAATACAAACTATGTCGTATTTGCTTCCGTGAATTGGCTTATAAAGGCCAAATCCCGGGTGTGAAAAAGGCTAGTTGGTAGGAATGGAAGGAGGAATTTAGTTATGATGATCATGACAGATCCGATCGCTGATATGCTAACAAGAATTCGTAACGCTGTACAACAACGTCACGAAACAGTTACAATTCCAGCATCAAAAGAAAAGAAAGAAATTGCAAGAATTTTAAAAGAAGAAGGATTCATCGTAGATTACACTGTATCAGGAGATCTTAAGAAAGATATTACTGTTACATTAAAATATGGTGCTAATAACGAAAAAGTTATCTCTGGTTTAAAGAGAATGTCTAAACCAGGTTTACGTTCTTATACTAAAGTTGATTCTATCCCTAGAGTATTAAATGGTTTAGGTATAGCTATTATATCAACTTCAGATGGACTAATGACTGATAAAGATGCAAGAGCTAAACATATTGGTGGCGAAGTTATCGCCTACGTATGGTAGGAGGAAAATAAGATGTCACGTATCGGTAATAAAGCGATTACCGTTCCTGCAGGAGTTGAAATTACAATTGCTGCTGGTAACGAGGTGACTGTTAAAGGACCTAAAGGAACTTTAACTCGTCAGTTCTCTCAATTGATGGAAATCAAATTGGAAGAAGGAATATTAACTGTTGCTCGTCCTAATGAGGAAAAGCATACAAAACAATTACATGGAACTACACGTGCTTTAATCAATAACATGGTTGAAGGTGTATCAAATGGATTTACTCGTACATTGGAGATTGTCGGTATTGGATATCGTGCTGCAGTTACAGGTAAAAAATTAGTATTAAACATAGGTTATTCACACCCAGTTGAATTCGAATGTGAAGAAGGTATTCAAATCGAATGTAAATCAGCTACTGAAATTGCGGTTTCAGGAATTGACAAACAACTAGTTGGAGAATGGGCTGCAAATATTCGTGCTACCAGAAAACCAGAACCTTACAAAGGAAAAGGTATTCGCTATCAAGGTGAAACTGTCCGTCGTAAGGAAGGTAAAACTGCTGGTAAGAAATAGTGTGAAAGGAGCAATAGAACGATGCTAAAGAAAGTTGCAAAAAACGAAGAACGTTTACGCCGTCATGCGCGTGTTCGTAGAAAAATCAATGGTACTCCTGAATGTCCACGTCTGAACGTATTCCGTTCAAATGCGCACATTCACGCGCAAATTATCGATGATGTTAATGGTAAGACATTAGCGTCAGCAAGTAGTGTTGATATGAAATTAGAAAACGGAAGTAATATTGAAGCTTCAACTAAAGTAGGAGCAGAAATTGCTAAACGTGCTTTAGAAGCTAAAATTTCTAACGTAGTATTTGATCGTGGTGGATACGTTTACCATGGTCGTGTAAAGGCACTAGCTGAATCAGCTAGAACTGCCGGATTGAAATTTTAAGGAGGTCATGCGAATGGAACGCAAACCAAGAAGAGACCGTGAACGCGATAAAGAGTTCGAAGAACGCGTGGTAACTATCAACCGTGTTACTAAAGTAGTTAAGGGTGGACGTCGTTTCCGCTTTGCTGCATTAGTAGTTATTGGAGATAAAAAAGGCCGCGTTGGATTCGGTACTGGAAAAGCTAACGAAGTACCTGATGCTATTAAAAAAGCAATTGAAGATGCAAAGAAAAATGTATTCAATGTACCAATCGTAAATGGAACAACTATTCCTCATGCAATTACTGGAAACTATGGAGCTGGATCTGTATTATTAAGACCTGCTGCAGAAGGTACTGGAGTTATTGCTGGTGGACCTGTTCGTGCCGTATTAGAATTAGCTGGTATTAGTGATATTCTTTCTAAGTGTTTAGGATCACGTACTCCAATTAACATGGTTCGTGCTACAATTGTTGCTTTACAGGAATTAAGAACTGTAGATCAAATAGCACGTCTCCGTGATAAAAAGCCACAAGATATTCGCGGTTAATTAGGAGGAAATAACATGAAATTACATGAAATGAAATACACTGAAGGTTCAAGATCAGTGAGCAAAAGAATCGGTCGTGGACACGGTTCTGGAACAGGTAAGACATCTGGTAAAGGTCAAAAAGGACAAAACTCACGTAGTGGTGGTGGTGTTCGTTTAGGCTTTGAAGGTGGTCAGACAACTTTAGCAAGACGTTTACCAAAACGTGGATTCACAAACTTTACTCGTAAAGTTTATGGAATTGTTAATGTTGAAAGCTTAAACTGCTTTGAAGATGGAGTTGAAGTTACACCAGTAATGTTATTAGAAACAGGATTGGTTAAAAAAGAATTAGATGGAATTAAAGTCCTAGGAACTGGTGTTTTAGAAAAGAAATTAGTTGTTAAAGCTAATAAATTCTCAAAATCAGCAATTGCTAGTATTGAAAAAGCAGGCGGAAAAGCAGAGGTTATCTAATATGATAGCAACTCTAACCGGATTGTTTAAGAATAAAGAAATTAGAAATAAGATCTTATTCACATTAGGCGTCCTGTTTATATTTAGATTTGGAGCAGCAATTCCTGTTCCAGGTGTAGATACACAAGCAGTATTGCAAAAATTTAATGGGAGTGGAATTTTTGGAATGATGAACCTACTTGGTGGTGGAGCAATGGAGAAATTCTCTATCTTCGCATTAGGTATTGGACCATACATTACAGCAAGTATTGTTATACAGTTGTTATCAATGGATATCATTCCACCATTAGCAGAACTTTCTAAACAAGGAGCTAGTGGTAAAAAACAATTAGACCGTTATACACGTTATTTAGGTGTTGTTCTATGTTTTGTACAAGCATTCGCTATTACATATACATTCAATGCTCAGTACGGAGTTCTAATTGATACAAGCGTTAAATCATACATTTATATTATTACATTACTTACAGCTGGATCTATGTTCTTACTTTGGTTAGGAGATAGAATTACAATTAAAGGTATTGGAAATGGTATATCAATGATAATTTTCGCTGGTATAGTTGCCAACCTTCCTGCAAACTTTATGGGAGCATATGCTACATTTATTGGAGCAGCTACTGATGCAACCTTGATGTTTGGTATTATTAAGTTTATACTATATCTACTTGTTTACTTATTAATAGTAGTATTAGTAGTGTATGTTTCAACTGCGGTTCGTAAGATCCCAATTCAATATACATCTAGTGCAATTCAAGATAAGCCTAAGAAGGATATGACATATTTACCATTAAAAATTAATTCAGCAAGTGTAATTCCAGTAATTTTCGCTTCTGCATTAATGATTATTCCAGGTACGATAGCAAGCTTCTTACCAGAAAATACGATATTAGCTGGTATAAAGAATGTATTCAATTTACAGTCTTACCATGGATTAGTAATATATGTTGTAATGATTATACTGTTTACTTTCTTTTATACTAAATTACAGATGGATCCTCAAAAGATTGCAGAAAATTTAGGTAAATCCAACTCTTATATTCCCGGTGTTAGACCAGGAGTTGAGACTAAAGAATTTATTAATACTGTTTTATGTAGAATTACGGTATTCGGTGCAGTTTCCCTAGCATTTATAGCGTTGCTTCCACACATTGTACCAATGGTTACTAATTTACCAGCAAGCCTATCATTAGGTGGAACTGGGTTGATAATAGTAGTCGGAGTTGCAATGGAAACAACTAAACAATTAACAGGAAAATTAACACAGAAATCATATCGTGGTTTCCTACAAAGATAGGAGTGAAGTTTATGAACATATTAATTATGGGTGGACCTGGTGCCGGTAAAGGTACTATGTCTACAAAATTAGTAGAAAAATTTAATGTAAACCATATTTCAACTGGTAACATCTTCAGAAGTGAAGTTGGTAATCAAACTGAATTAGGTTTACAAGCTAAGAACTATATGGACAAAGGATTATTAGTACCTGATGAAGTTACTAACCCAATGGTAAAGAGTTTCTTAGAAAAACTTGATAACAAGAATGGATTCTTGTTAGATGGATACCCACGTACGTTAGACCAAGCTAAAGTGTTTGATCAACTTACAGCAGGTACACCACTAGCTATAGATCTAGTAATTACATTAGATATGCCATTCGAAGCATTAACAAATCGTATTACTGGACGTCGTCTTTGCAAAAAGTGTGATGCTATCTACCATACTAAATCTCATCCTTCTAAAGTTGAAGGAATCTGTGATGAATGTGGTGGAGAATTATACCAAAGAAAAGATGATACTGTTGAAAGCTTAAGTGTTCGTTTAGATGAATACAAGAAGTCAACTGAACCAGTATTAGATTTCTATGAAAGTAAGAAATTACTTATTAGTGTTGATGCTAATCAATCTGTTGATGACGTTTGGAAGGACATATTAAAAGCCTTGGAGGCTAAATAATGGTCACTACAAAGTCACCAAGAGAAATAGATTATATGAAAGAAGCTGGAAGAATTGTTGGATTGGCCCATGAAGCAGTTGCGAAAGCAATTAAACCTGGGATAACAGGAAAACAAATTGATAAAATCGTAGAAGATGTTATTGTAGCTAATCATGCTACAGCATCATTTAAAGGATTATATGATTTTCCAGCAGCAACATGTATATCTATAAACTCTGTTCTAGTTCATGGCATTCCAAGTAATGTTAAGCTTAAGAACGGAGATATCGTTTCAGTAGATATTGGTGCTTGTTATCATGGTTATCATGGTGACTCTGCCTGGACTTATGCTGTTGGACACATTGATAAAGCGACGCAAGAGTTGCTCGATGTGACTAAACAATCATTATTTGAAGGTTTAAAAATGGCTAAGGCAGGTAATAGAGTAACTGACATATCAAATGCTATTGGTAATTATGTTTTCGAACATGGTTATTCAATACCACAAGATTATGCAGGACATGGCGTTGGTACTTCAGTTCATGAAGATCCAACGGTTCCAAATTTTGGCCCAGCAGGGCATGGAATACTTTTGAAAGAGGGTATGACAATCGCCGTTGAACCAATGGTTCATATGGGAAAACCGCATACAAGAGTATTAAGTGATGAGTGGGCTGTAGTAACTAAAGATGGTTCGCTATGCGCACACTATGAGCATACAATTGTAATTACAAAAGATGGTTGTGAGATTCTTACAACCACAACCAATAAGGAGGAACATCTAAATAATGAGTAAACAAGATGTTATTGAAATAGAAGGCGTTATAGAAGATACTCTTCCTAACGCAATGTTCAAAGTGAAATTATCAAATGGACACGTTATTTTAGCTCACGTTTCTGGTAAAATCCGTATGCATTACATTCGCATTTTACCGGGAGATCGTGTCACTGTAGAAATTTCGCCCTACGATTTAACACGTGGGCGTATAACATTCAGACATAAATAGTCTGAATAAGGAGGATAAACGCATGAAAGTAAGACCATCAGTCAAACCAATATGCGATAAGTGCCGCGTCATTAAGCGCAAAGGTCGCGTAATGGTAATTTGTGAAAACCCAAAACACAAACAAAGACAAGGGTAATGGAGGTGTAGACAAATATGGCTCGTATTGCAGGAGTAGACATTCCACGTGACAAACGTGTTGTTGTCTCATTAACTTATATTTATGGAATTGGCCGCACTAAAGCGGAACAAATATTAGCAAAAACAGGGATTAGTGAAGAACTTCGTGTTAAAGATTTAACAGAAGAACAAATTAGTGCCATTCGTAGTGAAATCGATGGAATCAAGGTTGAAGGTGATTTACGTCGTGATACATCATTAAACATTAAACGTTTAATGGAAATCGGTAGTTACCGTGGAACTCGTCACCGTAAAGGATTACCAGTTCGTGGTCAACGTACCAAAACAAATGCTCGTACGCGTAAAGGTCCAGTTCGTACAGTAGCAAACAAGAAGAAATAGACGATAGGGAGGAACTAAAATGGCAAATACTAAAAAAGCCGCAGGCGCACGTAAACGTCGTGCCCGCAAGAACATTGCCCGAGGCGTCGCACATGTTCATTCAACTTTTAACAATACAATTGTTACCATTTCTGATGAAAACGGAAATGCAATTGCTTGGTCAAGTGCAGGAGCATTAGGGTACAAAGGATCTCGTAAATCAACACCTTTCGCAGCTCAATTAGCTGGAGAAGCTGCTGGTAAAGCAGCTATCGAAAATGGTATGAAACAAATCGCAGTTTGTGTTAAAGGCCCAGGACCTGGACGTGAAGCCGCTGTAAGAGCATTACAAGTTGCTGGATTAGAAATTACATTAATTAATGATGTAACACCTATTCCACATAATGGATGTCGACCACCAAAACGACCACGTGGTTAATTTACCTTAGTTGAGGAGGTATTATATGCAAAAATTCGAACGTGCACAATTTGAAGTAAAAGAATATGTAGATTCAGAAAATTACGGTAAGTTTGTTTTTGAACCCCTTGAAAGAGGATTCGGAACAACAATTGGTAACGCACTTAGACGCGTTTTGCTTTCCTCTTTACCAGGGGCAGCCGTATTTTCAATTAAAGTTACAGGAGCATATCATGAGTTTACTGCAATTCCTGGAGTTGTAGAAGACGTAACATCTATGATCCTAAACATCAAGACTTTGATTATCGAGATTGCAGAAGATGAAGTGTATACATTGAGAATTTCTAAAAAAGGACCTGGTACCGTAACTGGTGCAGATATCATTTGTCCAGAAGGTGTAGAAATCTTGAATCAAGATTTATACATCTGTACTCTTGAAGAAGATGGAGAGTTGGAAATGGATTTACAGGTTCGTATGGGAAGAGGTTATGTTAACGCAGATACTAATAAACAGATGTATCAAGGCGCTAACCAACCATTAGGTACCATTTATACAGATGCAATCTACACTCCTATCGAAAAGATTTCTTACTTAGTAGAACCAACTCGTGTTGGACAAAATGCTAAGTATGATAGAGTTATATTTGAGATTTGGACTAACGGATCTATAACTCCTCAAGAATCAATCGCATTAGGTTCTAAAATTTTAATTGATCATCTAGAAATTTTAACAACTGTCAATGACGCTGTAAATGACTTAGAATCTGTCATGAAAGAAGCTCAAGGAGAAATTGTTAATAAAGGACTAGTAATGATGATTGAAGATTTAGATTTATCTGTTCGTTCTTATAACTGTTTAAAACGTGCTGGAATCCAGACTGTTGAAGAGTTAACACAAAAGACCGAAGATGAAATGATGAGAGTTAGAAACTTAGGTAAGAAATCACTCAAAGAAGTAAAAGATAAAATATATGATTTAGGTTTAAACTTTAAATCATACGAATAAGTTATAAGGAGGTTTACAACCAATGTGGAATCGTAAATTAGGACGTACTGCTGATCATAGAAAAGCATTACTTCGTAACATGGCAACGGAAGTAATTTCTAAGGGCCGTATTACAACAACTGAAATGAAAGCTAAAGAATTACGTACTGTAGTTGATGAATTAATTACTTTAGGTAAACGTGGAGATCTTCACGCTCGCCGTCAAGCTGCTTCATACATCCGCGATATTATCGTAGATGAAGCAACAGGACAAACTGCTGTACAAAAATTATTTAGTGATATTGCACCAAAGTATGCTGACCGTAAAGGTGGATATACTCGTGTAATCAAAACTACTAATCGTCGTGGAGATAATGCTCCAATGGCAATTATCGAATTAGTTTAAAATTATATTTAGATGTCTTACTTCGGTAAGACATCTATTTTTATTAATTATAACGTGGTACAATAATAACGTTATAATTAATAAGAAGTGAGAGGTAATTATATGAAAGATATAAAAACTATTAAAGAGTATGCTAATGCTAATGATGTTCCTGTAATGTTAGATGAAGGCTTAGAATATATGCTAACTTATATTAAGGAACATAATATTAAAAATATATTAGAAGTAGGAAGCGCTATAGGGTATTCAGCAATTCAGATGGCATCATTAGATCCAAACATACATGTATACACTATTGAAAAAGATATAGAACGCTATACATTAGCTGTAGAAAATATTGCTAATATGGAACTTACTAAACAAATAACAATCGTTAATGAAGATGCTTTAAATTCTGTAGTTGAAGGAAGCTATGATTTAATTTTTATTGATGCAGCTAAAGCACAGTATATTAAGTTCTTCGAACGTTATAGTGGACTATTAAGTGAAGGTGGAGTTATTATATCTGATAATTTAGCATTTCACGGATTTGTTGAACATACTGAAACAATAACAAGTAGAAATTTAAGACAACTAGTAAGAAAAATAAAAACTTATATTACTTATTTGGAGAATAATCAGGAATTTAATACTGAATTTCTAGCAATTGGGGATGGGATAGCAATAACAAAGAAGAAATAATATTAAAATATCCAATTATGATATAAAATGATTCATAAATGTGATACAATATAAAAAAGAAAGTGGTGAACAATATGAAAAAAATATTGCCCGCATTAGCTGTAGTAGGAAGTATTGCAGCTCTTGCATATTACAAGTTAAAAAAAGATGAAAACGAAAAGGTTGCTGAATTAGAAAAAGAATTAGTAGAATCTGATATTAATGATGATGAACTTACTGAAGATTATTCTGAAGATCTAAATGACGCTATTATGGAAAAAGCTAATGAAGTTGTTAGTGAAAAAGTAAAAGAAGATTTAGAGCAGGCAGCAGTTACTAGTTTTGATCATATCGATGAAGAGGAAGACCAATCAGTAAATTTTAATCGAGTGAAAGCAACAGAAGATGCTGAAGATGCTTTCACAAAAAACGAAGAGGAAGACGCATCAGAAAATGTCGAATCTGAAAATGAATTAAATGAAGAAGCTATGGATGCATATGAAAATATAAAAGAAGCTGTTGGAAGTAAATTCAATGAATTGAATCCATCAGTAATGTCACCAGTAGCTCCAATTATTGAACCTGAGGTTGAACCGGAAGTTGAGCCTGAAGTAGAAGCTGAAGTGGAAGCTGAAGAAGATGATGATTTTGAAACTGAAATTGAAAAAGAAGAAGATGAAACAAATCAAGCTGAAGAAGACGCTAAACTAGAAGTTGAAACTGAGGAAGAAGCAGAAGTTGAAGAAGAAACTGAAGCAGAAACTGAAGAAGAAACTCTTGAAGAAGCTGAAGCGGAAACTGAAGAAGAAACTGACGAAGAAACTGATACAGAATCTGAAACTGAAGACAAAGAAACATCAGAGGAACCTATAAGTGAAGGAAATGATGAAGTTGAACCAGAGGTTGAAGAAACCAAAGAGAATACTTTAATAGAGAGCGATAAATTTCCAGAACTTACACAAAGCATATTGGATGAAATCGAAGAAAAGAAGAATGAAACTATTAAAAATCTAACTGATAAAGGTGATATTAATAGTCATGAAAGACCTATACAACATTTTGTAACATTTGATAGTGCTCAAGATTTAGAGTCATTTAAAAACAAAGTTATAAATCGTGGATACGTTATTACAAAAGGTGAAAGTACATTAGATTTAATCGTACTACACATTTCATCATTGGAAACAGAAAAAATAAATCGTGCTATATTATTCCTAGCAAATGAAGCATATGCTAATTCAGGATTATATACAGGATGGAAGAGTAAAGTTAGTGCTTAAAAAGGTTCCATAGGAACCTTTTTTTATGATATAATACAACAATGAGAGGTGATTAAGTTCTATGTTTAAAAAGAATTTTGAGTATTTAACGATGATAACGAGTGGGATTTTCTTTACGATATTTGGATTTAATTTCATCTTTAATTCTGATCGAGCAATTAGGTGGGTACACTATACATTTGTAATAGGATTATTGATCATAAGTATATTAGGAATTGTTAACATTATAATAAATAAAAAAATAACGAACAATCGATTAGCTAAAATATTTGACGGAATTATTTGGTTAGGCCTTGGGATTTTATGCTTAGCAAATGAGCAACTATTTTATAAACTACTGTTTTTAATAATGGGGCTATGGATAGGGTTACACGCAATTGTAAAGATTATAGTACTATATACTAAAATCAAAGATAAATTACCTGGGAAATTGAGCAGCTCAATATTCTTGTTTTTTGATTTATTCATTTCTATGATGCTATTAACTAATCCAGAGGAACATGGTTTTCTATTAACTAAAATATTAGGTATATACTTAATCGTTTATGGAATTAATTTCTTATTACAACTATTAAGAAATGTAGCACCAACATCAGATGAAGTAGCTAACAAGATTCAGATAGCATTACCACCTTCAATATCTAGTTGGATACCATTACAATTAATCTATTTCATATTAAAAGTTGATGAAGATGAAAGCAAAAGAGAAGCATTTAAAGTAGTGAAAGATGAGATTAAAACTGATTTAGAGATATTGGTACATCTTGCACCACATGGACCAGCAATGATGGGCCATGTGGATGTAGTTTATAAAGAACAAGCGATATCTTATGCTTGTTATGATCCACATACTGCTAAACTACATGGATCCTATGGAGAAGGTGTAGTACTTATAGCAGATAGAAATGAGTATTTACATAATTGTTTAGCAAATGAAAATAAAATATTGATAAGCTTTGGAATAAACTTAAATACTGAACAAAAGAAAGAAATAGATAAATCAATAATAAGTATGTTAGATAATACAGAACGCTTTTATAGTGATGAAGAAAGAAAAAGACTAAATATGGAACCACATGGTGATGGAGATAATTATATAAGCAGAGTTACTAAGAATTGTGAACATTCATATTTCTATAAAATTAAAGAAGGAAGATTCAAAACCTTCTTCGTTTTAAGCAGCAATTGTGTATCATTTACATCTAAATTAACTGAATGCGTAGGATTACATCTATTCGATTTTAGTGGAATAGTTTCGCCAGGATCTTACTATGATTTCTTAAATAAAAAATTCTTAAACGATAAGAGCTTTATAGTTTCAAAAAAAATATTTACTAAGAAAGATGCTCAGAAGTTTATTGGAGGATAATATTATGAAGAATATGTGTGAAGGACCAGTCTTAAAGACATTACTAATGTTTGCAATGCCATTAGTAATAGGATCATTATTTCAACAATTTTATAATGTTACTGATACCATTATAGTCGGACAAATTTTAGGAATTGACTCACTTCAAGCAATGGGAGCAACGTCACCCTTATATGGATTAATACTAAGCTTAACTATCGGATTAGTTAATGGTATATCAATTCCAATTGCTAAATATTTTGGCGCAGGTGACCATAATAACATGAGAAAAGCTATTGCCAATACTTTCGTATATAGTACAGCAATTGGAATTGCTATGACCATATTAGCATTATTTATTAATGTACCACTATTAGAACTACTACAAACTCCAGAAAAATTAATTGGAATGTCTAGTTCATACTTAGGAATAATATGCTCAGGACTAATTATAGCAGTACTATATAATGTTTTAGGATGTATACTAAGATCAGTAGGAGACAGTAAAACGCCACTATACTTTCTTATAGTTTCAGCATTTATAAATATTATATTAGATTACATATTACTTAAATACACAAGTTTAGGCGTAAATGGAGCAGCTATAGCAACACTAATAGCACAAGCAGTATCCGTAGTGTTGGCAACAATAGTACTATTTAAAAAATTTAAAAGTATAGTTCCACATAAGAAAGACTTTGTGTTTGAAAAAGAAATGTCAAAAGAACAAATTACATTAGGAATATCAATGTCATTAATGGCATCTATAGTTTCAATAGGAACAGTAGTATTACAAAGCTCAGTAAATGCATTAGGACCACTATATATTGGAGCACATACAGCAGCACGAAAAATTATAGAAATGTTAATGAACCCATTAGCATCAATTGGAATGGCAGCGACAACCTTTGCATCACAAAACTTTGGAGCAAAGAAGTATTCAAGAATTAATGAACTAGTAAAGAAAGCCAGTCTAGTCGGCTTTGTATATACAACAGTAGTTATTATAATTACTTATACAAATGTAGACTTCTTCATTAAATTATTTCTAAAAGATAATGATGCAGAAGTAATAGCAATAGCAAGTCAATATCTAAAATTCAGTGTATTATTATTCTATGCATTAGGACCACTATTTATTATAAGAAATGTACTACAAGGAATGGGAGAAAAAATGGTGCCAATTATATCTAGTATATTAGAATGCTTAGTAAAAGTAGCAGCCGTATTTATATTAGTACCATACCTAAATTATAATGGAGTAATACTAGCAGAACCATTAGCTTGGCTATTAATGTTTATAGTATTAACAATAGACTTTAAAAAGAAAATGAATAAGTATAAATTATAATAACAACTATATAAGAAATATAAATTGTTATGATACATAAAAAGATGTATAATTGAAAGCAATCGAGGTGTTAAAAATGGATATTATAAAAGCAAAAGATATTAGCTATAGTTATGATAATGAAAATGATGTATTACATCATATTTCATTTAACATTAAAAGTGGAACCTATACAACTATTATAGGACATAATGGAAGTGGTAAATCTACAATAGCTAAACTATTAGTAGGATTATTTGCACCTAAAAGTGGAACAATAGAAATTAATGATCAAATATTAAATGAAGAAACAGTATATAAAATAAGAAAGAAGATAGGGATAGTATTTCAAAATCCAGATAATCAATTTATAGGAGCAACAGTTTCAGATGATATAGCATTTGGATTAGAAAATCATCAAATACAAACAGATGAAATGCAAAACATTATAAATAAGTATGCTAAAGAAGTACACATGGAAGATTACTTAGAAAGTGAACCAACTAAATTATCAGGAGGACAAAAACAAAGAGTAGCAATAGCTGGAGTATTAGCAATGAAACCAGATATTATAATAATGGATGAAGCTACAAGTATGTTAGATCCACAAGGAAGAAAAGAGATTAATAATCTAATAAGTAATATACATAAAGATAAAAACATTACAATAGTAGCAATAACACATGATATAGAACAAGTAGCTATATCTGACTATACTATAGTAATGGATAAAGGGAAAGTAGTAATGGAAGGAATACCTAAAGATATATTAATAAAAGAAAAAGAATTAATAGAGTTAAAATTAGATATACCATTTACTTTTAAATTACAAAAAGAGTTAAATAAGATAGGAGTAAAAGTAAATGAAAAGATAAATAAAGAAAAGATGGTGGAAGAATTATGTCAATTAAATATGAAAAAGTAGGATATACATATAATGAAGGAACTCCTTTTTCATATGTAGCTTTAAAAGATATAGATTTAGAAATTAGTGAAGGAAAGATAACAGCTATAATAGGAGAAACAGGAAGTGGAAAGACAACCCTAGTACAACATCTTAATGCTCTATTATTACCTAGTAGTGGAAGTATAGAAGTAGCTAATAGAAAGATTATAGCTAATGTAAAGAATAAAGATTTAAAAGCATTAAGAAAAGAAGTAGGTTTAGTATTTCAGTTTCCTGAATATCAGTTATTTGAAGATAGTGTAGAAAAAGATATATGCTTTGGACCTAAAAACTTTGGTACTCCTAATGAAGAACTACATACTATAGCAAGTAAAATGATTAAACTAGTAGGTATGTGTGAAGAAGACCTTGATAGGTCTCCTTTTGACCTATCAGGAGGACAAAAACGTAGAGTAGCGATTGCTGGTATATTAGCTATGGACCCTTCTATATTAGTCCTAGATGAACCAACAGCAGGATTAGATCCACAAGGAAGTAAAGATATGATGAATATCTTCTATAACCTAAATAAGAAACTAAATAAAACAGTACTACTAGTAAGCCATGACATGGAACATGTATTAAACTACTGTGATGAAGTAATAGTAATAAACTCAGGTAAAGTAATAAAACAATGTAATGTAAAAGACTTCTTTAAAGACATTAAACTATTAGAAAAACTAAGCATTACACCCCCACCAATTATAGAAATAAAAGAAACCCTAAATAAATTGAACTTTAACATCCCCAATAATGTATTAACAATAGAACAATTAGCTAAAGCTATAAAAGAAGAGGTATCTAATCATGAATAATATAGCATTAGGAAGATATATACCTTTAAATTCATTTATGCATAAAATAGATCCAAGAGCTAAAATAATAGCAATGATTATATTATTAATAGCTATATTTATACCAGCTAGTTTTTATGGTTATGCAATTATAGCGGCAATAGTACTATTAGCAACTATATTATCTAAACTAAATTTAAACTTTATATGGAAAAGCATGAAACCTATGATGTTTATGTTAGCATTCTTATGTATAATAAATATGTTTATGATAAGAACAGGAGATATAGCATTTAGTATTTTATCATTTAATGTATATAGTGATGCTATATCACAAACACTATATATAGTAATAAGATTAACATTAATGATAGTAATAACTACTATATTAACAGCTACTACTAAACCAATGAGTTTAACTCTAGGTATAGAAGATCTATTAAGTCCTTTAAAGGTTATTAAAGTACCAGCATCTGAAATAGCAATGATGATATCAATAGCATTAAGATTTATTCCTACATTAATTGAAGAAACACAAAGAATAATGAAAGCACAAGCAAGTAGAGGAGTAGATCTACAAGAAGGAAGTATAAAAGAAAAACTAACAGCTATTATATCTTTAATAGTACCATTGTTTGTATCTGCATTTCAAAAAGCAACAGATTTAGCAGATGCAATGGAAGCAAGAGGATATATACCAGGAGAATATAGAACAAGATATAAAGTATTAAAAATGAAATTAAGTGATTATATGATTATATTACTAGCTATAGGAGTATTAAGTACTAATATTATACTAATGGTATATGTTATATGAGATATAAAGCTATAGTAAGCTATGATGGAAGTAAATATAATGGATGGCAAAAACAACCAAATGTTAAATCTATACAAGAAGAGATAGAAAAATCATTAAGTATTATACATAAACATCCGATAGTAATAGTAGGATCAGGAAGAACAGATGCTAAAGTACATGCAATAGCACAAGTATTTCATTTTGATTCAGAATTAAACATAAATAATGACCATTGGATAATGGCTATAAATTCAAATCTTGACAATGCCATTAGAATCCAATCAGTAGAATTAGTAAAAGAAGATTTTCATGCTAGGTTTTCAGTAGTATCTAAAAGATATGACTACTATTTAAGTACTAATTATAATAATCCTTTTATTATAAATTATGTAGGAAGAGAATATAGAAAATTAAATTTAGAAAAGATGAAAGAATGTGCTAAACTATTTATAGGGGAACATGATTTTAAAACATTTACTAGTAGTCAAATAGATGAAAGAAAGAGTTGTATTAAAACAATTTATACCTTAAGTGTTACATATGAAAATGGAGTATACCATTTTATATTTGAAGGTAATGGATTTTTAAGATATATGGTTAGAAATCTAGTTGGTACAATAGTAGAAGTAGGAACAAATAAACTAAATTTGGAAGAAGTTAGTAGAATGCTAGTAGTTAGTAATAAACATTTATGTAAGTTTAAAGCTGATGGAGAAGGATTATATTTAGTTAAAGTTAACTATGAAAGCAGGTAAAATATGAAAACTAATTATCATATGCATACTACTAGATGTATGCATGCAGTAGGAAAAGATGAAGATTATGTAATAAGTGCTATAAAAGCTGGGTTTGATGAAATAGGGTTTTCAGATCATTGTCCTTGGCCATATACTAGTGGGTATGTAGCTACAATGAGAATGAGATTAGATGAATTAGATGATTATGTAAAAAGTATACGTAATTTAAGAGATAAGTATAAAGATAAGATTAGTATTAAAATAGGAATGGAATGTGAGTATTTTGAATGTTATATGCCTTGGTTAAAGGATATAGTTAAAGAATATGAATTAGATTATTTGATATTGGGTAATCATTTTTATAAAACTGATGAGTCTGGTATATATTTTGGGGCTGATTGTAATGATCGAGTAATGTTAGATATGTATGTAGATGAGGCCATAAAAGCAATGAAGACTAATCTATTTGCATATATAGCTCATCCAGAGCTATATATGCGTGGTTATCCAGTATTTGATATAGATTGTACTCAAGTATCTTTAAGACTATGTGAAGCAGCTAAGAAGTATAATATACCATTAGAATACAATCTAAATGGTCGTGCACTGGATGTAAAGACTAATTCAAGATATCGTTATCCTAATCCTCAATTTTGGGAGATAGCTGCTCAAGTAGGATGTACTGCTATTATAGGTTATGATGCTCATGATAATAAATTTTTAGAAGATGATACTTATTATTTAGAAGCTATAGAATACTTAGATTCTTTAGGTATAAAAAGAATTGATTTATTAAAATAGTTATTATTTTTAGTTAATGTAAATAATAATAAAAATTTATGTTGACAACTTGAACGTTAACATATAAAATAGTATAAGGCACTTTTGCCTTTGTAGCCCCGGAAACTACATCGGAAAGGACGATAAAATTATGCGCCAAACAACATTTACAAAACCTGCTGACGTACAACGTACTTGGTACATTGTCGACGGAACAGGAAAAACTTTAGGAAGACTTGCTACTGAAGTAGCAGCAGTCTTACATGGAAAACACAAACCTTCTTTTACTCCAAACGTGGATTGCGGAGACTATGTTGTCGTTATTAACGCTGACAAGGTTGAAGTTACTGGAAACAAATTAGATACTAAGAATTACTATCATCATTCAGGATTCCGTGGAGGAATTCGTACACGTTCTATGCGTACAATGAAAGATAGTTATACAGTTGAATGGGTTGAAAAAGCTATTCAAGGTATGTTACCTCACACTATTTTAGGTGATGAACAAAAAAGACATCTATTTGTATATACAGGAAGCGAACACCCACATACTGCTCAAAAACCAATTGAGTTAGTAATTAAAGGTTAGGAGGAAGAAAAGATGGCAGCTAAGAAAAAAACAGTTACTTATATAGGAACAGGTCGTCGTAAAACGTCTGTTGCTCGTGTCTTCATGACTCCAGGTAAAGGAGAAATTACCGTTAATGGTAAAACTCTTGATGAATATCTACCTTTAGAAACATTAAGAATGGTAGTTCGTTCACCATTTGAAACTACAGAAACTGTAGGTCAATTCGACGTTAAGATTAACGTTAATGGTGGAGGATATACTGGACAAGCTGGAGCAATGCGTCATGGAATTACTAGAGCTTTATTAGAAGCTTCTGCTGATTACCGTGCAGCACTTAAAGCAGCTGGTTTCGTTACACGTGATCCACGTGCTAAAGAACGTAAAAAACCAGGTCTTAAATCAGCACGTCGTGCACCACAATTCTCAAAGAGATAAGAAGATTATCTTCTTGGAATATCTCAGGACTTCTCAGGAAGTATCTGGACATCGAAAACCCTTTATCCAAAGGGTTTTTTTGTGCATTGCTAATCGGAAAGAAGTGAAAATAATTATTCAGTTAGTCACCCAATGGTAGCAAATCTCCAAAAAGAGGTGATAGGTTATCTTTTTTATAATTTCAAATTTGTATTCTTTATTCATTCTAAGATCTACCTTTCTCATACGTATCTCCTTCTAATGAGATACTGTGTCATCTATTTATTTTAACTGGAACATTTTCAATGTTGATGCATAAGGATATTATCATAATTGAATGAAATTTAAATTTAAGCGCTTTCATAATAATTTGACTTTTAAGATTGTATGTTGTAAACTGTAAATAGTTAATAATGATTAACGGAGGAGGATATTTATGAAAAATGTATTGATTTTTATGATTTTTGGTATGTTTTTATTACCTTTAGGAGCAACGGAAATTCTTGCTAATGATGAAGGCACAGTAAACGTTCCTGAGGGATTTGATTCTGAAGAGCAGTACGAGCAAGTACCTGATTATTATGATGCCAAGAGAGTAAGTGCACGTGAGGAAAAATTAAAGAAGATAGATAATTATAAATTTACTAACAGAGCTAATATATATACAATCTCTTTACCACTTAGAGGGCAACAAAATGAATCATGGTGTGCGCCTGCAAGTGGAGAAATGATAATTGATTACCAATTAGGAAGTAATAATATTTGGACACAAGAAAAAATTGCTAAAGCAATGAAAACAACGTCTCTAGGAACAACTGCAGGAAATGCAGCAACAGCGTTGAGAGATATTACTGGGTTGAATTTCGAAGTACAAAGGATTTCGAGTTTGCCGTTAATAAATGCTTTGCAATCAAATATTAACAGCTATGTAGGTCTTATGTTGCTTGTTGATACTAGATATCTTTATGTTGGATCCGGCGGAGGACATGCAGTTGCGGCAAAAGGATACTCAGATAACAATACAGTTATATATTTGGATCCATGGAAATATGATAAAATTATTTATGGTCAACATGAAGTTCCAATTTCAACAATGACTTCAGCTATTAGTGGAGCAGAAGGGCTTTATATATGGTAAATAAATTATGAAATTAAGAAGAATTTTAAAGCTAAGTATTTTTGTTTTAGTCCTTTTTGTCTCATGTGGATGTGATAATAACACCAATCAAATTATTAAGGATGAAAAGTTTCCTTTTAAAGAAGGATTTAATAAAATTGATATTTTGAATGAGCTAAATTTGAATGATAAAGAGGATATTGATGCCTTTGTTTCTAATGGTAAGGCTAATATAATTGTACAAGAAACAAATTCAAATAACTTTTTTACGTGCACTAACAGAATATATTCTTATGATATGGAAACTAATAAAATTAAGGAAATTACTACTTTTAAAAAGGATACATGGGTGCTTGCTTTTACAGAACTAGAAAATAGTTATGTATATGCCTATTTAGAGAAAAAAGACTTGTCGTCTTACACATTAAAAATTGAAGAAGTGAAAGACGGAAAACCAAAGTTGATTACAACTGCATCAGTTAAATCTGCTAATACAGATGACTATAGACCTTATTTTATAACACAAGGGAACGCAGTATATTTCATGCTATCAGATTTCATACAAAATGATGAAAGTGAAATCAAACTTAATCAAAAATTTATTAAATATGAAAACGATAGTATGAATATATTACTCGAAACAAAGAATGTGATATCTACAAAAAACTATTTGCCTGTTGAGCCAAATAATATAATTTATACAAATCGTCTATTTGCTCTGAGCGATGGACAAATTTTATTGCAAGATTTTACTGACACTTCATCAAGATTGCTACTCTATAAAGATAATAAAATTACTCCATATGCGATCACTACGAGCAAAGAGTATTTACGAGGCTTTATAGATAAATATGCAATTATCTTTTCAAAAGATGAGCAAAAACACTATCTGCTTGATTTTAGAACTAATGAGCGAAAAGATCTTGAATATGATATTCCTATCTATAAAGCTCTTAATATTAAAGATAACATGGCATATATTCAAGGTAGTATGAGGAATGATATTCTAGAATTACAAGATAATGGGGATTTTAATATGCAATTGTTTAATGATAAATATGATTTAATGAAAAATGTAGATAAAGATTATTCTTTTCTGTTTATTTATACTGATGGTAAAGATTCATTTATAGATGTAACAGAATTTATCGATTCTAAACCAGTTCATAACTTTTATGTATTTAAATGATGATAAGCAGTTAGAGTACCTGAAAGTGAAGGGTTTTTTGGATACGATGTTGAACACAAATTCTCTTTATAATTTAGAATTGTAAATGATGAAGAAGGTCATTTATCTATTATTAAAGAAAATTACGTTGATTGATGAAATTAAGCGCTGATATAATTAAATATCAGCGCTTTAAATATATGGAATATGAAAGGATGTAGTATCGACATCATTAGCTAAAGATTTAATGGGAAGTTATCTCCTAGTACTTCAATTCATTTCCTTTATTATAAATCATGTTTGATAATTTAATGAGCGATAAATTCGTAATGTTCATAAGTAAGATGTTACTATTTTAAGATGGTATGATGAAATTAATAATGTTTACAGGGTAGTATCCTTTTTTTAGTCAACATAATTATATTATATCTATGGATTTTTCAAATTTCGAAATTTCACTTTATTTTCCAATTAAAGTCTAGCATAATTTTAAAATTATTATTGTGAATATTAATATTAATGATATACTTAATTTATTAAGCAGGTGAGAAAATGTCAAATCTTACAACCGTAGTAAAATGTGGTAAAGAAAAATTATTAGAAATACTTTTAGATCCAATTAAGTATAATTTAACTGAATATGATAAAATGGAAAAAATAACTGAAACAAGCTTTATTCAATATTTTGGCAAAAATAACGAATTGAAAATGACATATGATATAGTATATGATATGAAGAACAATACAGTAAGGATAGTAATTGTTAATGAAAATAGTAATGTTGAAATCATATTGTTTAAGATTTTACAGTTTGGGTCTTTAGAAGTTAAAGTCGAAGTGTTAGATGAAATTTATGTTAAAGGATTTATGCAACAAACACAAATTAAATTTCTAAAACTTATAGGAGCGAATGATGAATCGTTGAATTCGCTAGTCAATCATTTAAATGAATTAGTAAAGTGATGCTATCATCTTCTACTGCTAGTATTGCGTAGAAAAAAGTGCAGTCAATAAATAATACCGAAGGTGGAATAATTTGGATATGATTATAATAAAAGCGTAAATTAGTAATTAATTTATGCTTTTATTTATATACTATAAAGGTGATAAAATGAAGAAACAACCTATAATTAACATCCTTAAAATTATTATTGCTTTATTCGCACTTGTTCTAATATTTTTAGGTTATAATCATTATAATAATTTAGCAACAAGTGCGATAAAGCAACTATATAATACTGATTTATTAAATGGTATTAATGTTGTTGTTGATGCGGGTCATGGTGGGATGGATGGTGGAGCTAGAGCTGGTGATATACAAGAAGCTGATTTAAATTTATCTATAGCTAAATATATTAGTGAAGGTTTAAAAGGGATGGGTGCTAAAGTTACTTTAACTAGAAGTGATAATAGTGACTTAGCAGGGAATACTACAGGTAGACGTAAAAAAGAAGATATGTTAAAAAGGATTAATATTATAAATAGTGAACCAATAGATTTATTTATAAGTGTTCATATGAATGCTTATAGTAATAGCGGAGTAAGTGGATCTCAAATATTTTATCAAAAAAATAATGTTGAATCTGAAAAACTAGGAAAACTTATAGATGAAAATATTAAAAAAGTAACGAATTCTAAGTTGCTTATAAAAAAAGGAGATTATTATATATTAAATAAAAGTAAAAAGACTGGTGTTTTAATAGAGTGTGGGTTTATATCTAATGCTAAAGATAAGAAAAAACTAGTAGATGATAACTATAGAAAAGAATTAGCAGAAGGCATAAATAATGGAATAGTTGCTTATATAAAAGAACTTAGAATAATATGATTATTAATAACAGATAAAAGTCATCTTAATGAGAAGTTTTTTTTTCTATGTTATTGGTTAGTTATAATATAAGATAATAAAAAAAGTAACATAAAATTTAGTGAATAGGCAGAAACACTAGCAAAATTTATATTAGGATAATTAAAAAAGTAACGGATTCGTACTGATGCGTAAAATAAATATATTATTATATAGTTAATAAAAGTAAAAAAAAGGTAGAATTAATACAGAAATAGAGCAAAACTTAAGATAAAAGTAAGAAAAAACTAGTGAATTAAAGCAGAAGAAAAGAATAAAAGGAAGGCTTATATTATGCAATAATCGCCTATATAAAGGCTCTAAGAATAATATGAAAAGTCAAGAGAAAACAGTAGGGATGGTAGGTGTAAAAGTTTATAGAAAAAAAATAAAAAAAGTTTTAAAAGTTGTTGACATGACCTTCTTTAAATGGTATTATTAATAGGCATTCGGTGATATGGGCCTGTAGCTCAGGTGGTTAGAGCGCACCCCTGATAAGGGTGAGGTCGTTGGTTCAAGTCCATTCAGGCCCACCATCGAATATATATAAATATGGGGTGTTAGCTCAGCTGGGAGAGCACCTGCCTTGCACGCAGGGGGTCAGCGGTTCGATCCCGCTACGCTCCACCATATATATAAACTTAAGCCAAACATAGTTTGGCTTTTTTTATGTAAACACTAAAATGTATTTGTAATATAAAATATATAATATATAATATAAATAGAACGGGATGTGAAGTAATGAGAGTAGCTATAGTGGATGATACAATATTAATTAGACTCCAAATCAGTGGTAGTATAAAAGAATATTGTGAAAGATTAAAACAACCAGCATATAAAGTTGATGAATATGAAAATGGAGATGACTTTATAGAAGCTAAAAAGAATTATGATATAGTATTTTTAGATATAGATATGCCAGGTAAAGATGGAATTGAAGTAGCTAGAAGAATAAGAGAGTATGATGCTAAATGCTATATAGTATTTGTTACTGGTTATGATAAAAGAGCTGAAGCATTTGATGTACATGCATTTGGTTATATACAGAAACCTTATAATAAGTTACATCTTATTAGGATGTTACAAGATATTAACGCTAATATAAGTAGTTGTAGAAATGAGAATACCATTAATTTTAATACTGAACAGGGAGATAAAATATTGAAAGTAAAAGATATAATATATTTTGAATACTTAGGAACTGTATTGTCTAAGCGCAGCGTTCGAATTAAGTGTGTTACTGGTTCTTATACAATTCGTGATCAAATAGGTTCTATAAGTGAAAAAATGGCTCTATATGGCTTTGCTAACCCTCATAGATCATTTCTAGTGAATTTAGCTCATGTAGGATCATTTAAAGGATATAATGTTATATTATCTAATGGAGAAATAATCCCTATGTCACAAAAGAAAGCAGTTTACTTTAAAGGTAAACTAACTGAATACATCAGTGAGAAGGTGAAATAATGCAATTAGTCTATTTATTTATTGCTAGTATATTCTCTTGTAGTGTGACTAATTACATTATTTATGATTTTGCTGAATCTTTATTTGAACGTAGTTATGATAATAAGAACTTATATAATATCTTTTATATAGGTATTACATCTTTAGCAATCTTTTCTAATGTATCATCTAATATAACCTTAAATTATATAGTTACTATAATAATGGTAATAGTTATTACTAAGTTTTTATATTATTCTAATGATAAATCAGTAGTAATCTTAACAATTGCTTTTCTATCTTTTTTATTAGCTATAGAAAGTGGAGTAGCAGTATTTATTCCTTTTGTATTTGAACACATTCTAACTCTAGATATTGTAGTAAATTATCGTTATCTATTACAAATGATATTATCTTTAATAATTATTGTTCCAACCTATTATATTATAAAGACATTTATTTCTTCTAAAACTATTGTATCTAATTATTGTCAATCATTAGGCTATGTATTATTATCTTCGTTATCTTTCTTAGCTATAATGGATATTATATTATTAGCTAAAAATGAAAAGGACTTTTATTTACAAATATTTACAATGATTATAATTGTAGGTATAGCTATTCTAGATTTAGTTCTTATATACTTTTATCAAAAAATAAGTGAAAATAGTGCATTAGAATTAGAATTAGAATTAATTACTCAACAAGCTAAGCTAGAATTCAAACATTATAATAAAATTAAAGAAAAATATGAACAATCAAAGAAACTAAGTCATGATATTAAAGGACATTTACATGCTATAGAAGCGCTATATAAGAAGGATGAAATTTCAAGAGGAGATAACTATGCTAAAAAACTATTATATGTAGTTGAAAAGTTTGATTCTCCTTATACTTCTAATAATAGTATATTAGAAATAATTATTAATGAAAGAATTACTATGTGTGATATGTATAATATTAATTTTGAATATAATATACGCTATGATGATTTGTCTTTTATAAATGATATGGATTTAGTATCATTATTATCTAATCTTTTAAATAATGCAGTAGAAGCAACTGAGAAAATTCAAAATGGATATGTTAATTTAGTTATAGATCGTTTTAATGATTTCTTAGTTATTAATGTAACTAATCCTTATATAAATATTAAAAAAGATATTAAGGGAAAATTTAAAACTACTAAAGAAGAACATCATGGTGTTGGACTAGTTAATATAAGAAATATTATTAAGTTATATAGTGGAGAAATATCTATAAATACAGAGAATAATGTATTTGAAGTTAAAATTATCATTCCAATTAAAACTACTGTAAGTTAGGTGCAATTATCTTTACCTTAAGTAAAAACTATTCAAATGATGGACATTATAAGTTATGATTTTAACATACAAGGAGGAAATAAAGATGATAAAGAAGAGATTCTTAAGCATAGTAAAACAAGTAGCAATTAGTACTGCTAAAAGTTCTGCTAACACAACTTGTTTAGGACCTAGTTTCCAACCAAAGGAACCTAGTAGTATAAATAAGTTTAAAAAGTAGTGTTACATACTATTGCTCTTAAATTATCAAGGATGTGTCGCAATAGCGACATCATCCAAGATAATGAATTAGAATTAATAACTTATGGTCTTGAAGTTTTCCTATTTAAACTTGTATTGTTTTGCATAGTAGCTTTTGTTGGTATTATAAGTAATACATTGCCTGAAGCCTTAATCTATTTTATATCCTTTATGTGGTTAAGGATGTACTGTGGAGGTTATCATGCAAGTAATTATCGAAATTGTTTAATTCTATCATCACTTCTTTACATAGTACTAGTAGTATTACTAAATTTATTAAATATTAATATAGTGGTTGTATTAGTATCTAGTATACTTAGTATAATAGTAATATGGAAATATTCACCTCAAGATACTTTAAACAAGATCTTAACTAAAGAAGAAAAGAAAAGAAATAAACATATTTCAATATTAATAGCTATATTATATATTATTATAATTATAGTTAGCTATAACTTTAAGTATTATAAAATTAGTTATTCAATAGCTTATGCATTAATCGTATCATCAATGATGTTGTTTCCGTTTCACCATAAATCTTAGGAGTTATTATGCTCAATAATTATATTTAACCTAAGGTAGTAAAAAAGCACCTCTAGAGTGGGATCTAGAAGGTGCTTTTTTACATTTATTACTAGATTAGATTAAGATAAAATATTATATACTAAGTTTATATATACTTAAATTACTTTGAGTATTTACAAAAATTGACTTATAATTGGTAAGAATTTGTCAGTTATTCAATTGTAAGCGATTGTAATAATTTATTTCATTGCAACTTAATTAAAAGAAGGATATACTAATATATGGTTAAAATTTGAAGAGGTGTTTTATATGAATGAAAAGAGAAAAGTAGTATTAGTCGGTACAGGATTTGTTGGAATGAGCGCAGCTTATTCTTTATTAAACCAAGGTGGAATTGATGAATTAGTTTTAGTTGACCTTGACACAGAAAAAGCAATTGGAGAAGCTATGGATTTAAACCATGGTCTTGCATATGCTCCAGGTAATGTAACAATTAATGCTGGAAGCTATGATGATTGTAAAGATGCAGCAATGGTAATTATTACTGCAGGTGCAGCACAAAAAGAGGGTCAAACTCGTTTAGACCTAACAAAAATAAATACAAGAATTATGAAAGGTATTGTAGAAAGTATTATGAAATCAGGATTTGATGGAATAATGCTAATTGCAAGTAACCCAGTAGACTTAATGAGCTATGTAGCTTGGAAAGTATCTGGATTACCAAGAGAAAGAGTAATAGGATCAGGTACTACATTAGATACTGCTAGATTACGTTACTTAATGTCTAAATATTTAAATGTATCTACAAACAATATTCATGCTTATATCATGGGTGAACATGGAGATTCAAGCTTTGTACCTTGGACTCATAGTTATGTAGGATGTAAAAACTTATTAGAAATCTTAGATAGTAAGAATAAACCATTAAGTGATTTACATGAAATCTATTCACAAGTACAACAAGCAGCTTATGAAATTATTTCAAGAAAAAGAGCCACATACTATGGTATTGGTTTAGCACTAGCACGTATAGTACATGCTATATTAGATGATGAAAATGTTATCTTAACTGTATCTACTTATTTAGATGGAGAATATGGTCATGAAGGAATCTACATTGGAGTACCAGCTGTAGTTAATCGTGATGGAGTAAAAGAAATAATGGAATTAGATCTTAACAGCGTAGATAAAGCAAAATTTGATAACAGCTGTAAAGTATTAAACGAAACAATCATTGATGAAATAGAAGAAATGATCAAATAAGATCAACCCAAACAACCTTATAAAGTACTAAAGAGCCATCTAGTGGCTCTTTTTTTATATTATAAACTATTAACTTAATATAATCTTAACACCAAGTAACTATATACAAATACCTTCTTAATTTAAGGACTGCTATAATATTACAAGACACAAAGAACTGTCTAAAGATTAAAGAATATAGGAGAAATTATATGGATGTAATAGTAGGATTTATAGGAGTGATAGCAATGCTATTACTAATATATTATGTAGTAATACTAATGAAGGGAGATAAACAATAATGCAAACAATTATACAATATATAGGATATCTAATAGTATTAGTCCTATTAGCGATACCCTTAGGAAGCTATATAGGTAAAGTAATGAATGGAGAAAAAACATTTATGAGTAAAATTACTTTACCTATTGAAAAGATTATATTTAAGATATTAGGAATTAAAGAAGATGAAGATATGGGATGGAAAAAATATTTAACATCAGTATTAGTATTTTCGTTTATTAGTTTAGTAGTAGTAATGTTGATACAGATGCTACAAGGCTATATATTTGGTAATCCGCAAGGATTAGCAAATGTTAAATGGGATTTAGCATTTAATACAGCAGTTAGTTTTATAACTAATACTAATTGGCAAGCATATACAGGAGAAGCGTTATTAAGTTTCTTTACACAAGCAATGGCACTATGTGTACAAAACTTTGTAAGTGCAGCAACAGGGATAGCAGTATTATTTGCATTAATAAGAGGAATTAAAAGAGTAAAAGAAAAAGGATTAGGAAGTTACTGGGTAGATATGACTAGAATCATAGTACAAATACTATTACCAGTTAATATAGTAATAGCTATGTTATTAGTTGGAGGAGGAGTAGTACAAAGTATTAATCCTTATGATAAGGTAGCTTTAGTAGAAAGCATTGCAATTAATAGTGATGGTGAAATATTAGATAATGCTATCATTGATCTAGAGAATAATACAGTAACTATAGATGGTGTAGTAGTAAATGATGCTACTATAATTAAAGAACAATTAGTACCAACAGGACCTGCTGCATCACAAGTAGCAATAAAACAATCTGGAACTAATGGAGGAGGATTCTTTGGAGTTAATGCAGCACATCCATTAGAGAATCCTAATGCATTTACTAATATTATAGAGATGACTTCTATATTATTGATACCAGCAGCTCTATGCTTTACATTTGGACGTAATGTAGCAAATAAGAAACAAGGAATAGCAATATTTAGTGCTATGTTTATATGCTTATTAATGGCATTAAGTTGTATAGCAGTTAATGAACAAATAGGTACACCTCAATTAGCTTCTAATGGTAATGTTAACATTACTAATGTAGAACAAGCAGGAGGTAATATGGAAGGTAAAGAAGCAAGATTTGGAATAGCTTCTTCATCAACATGGAGTGCATATACAACAGCGGCATCTAGTGGATCAGTTAATTCAATGCACAGTAGTCTTACACCATTAGGTGGAATGGTAACTATGCTGCTAATGCAATTAGGAGAAGTAGTATTTGGAGGAGTAGGATGTGGACTATATGGAATGTTAGGATTTGCTATATTAACAGTATTTATAGCAGGACTAATGGTAGGTAGAACACCAGAATTCCTAGGAAAGAAAATAGAACCATATGAAATGAAATGGGCAGTATTAGCATGTTTAGCAACACCTATTGCAATACTTGCAGGAAGTAGTATAGCAGCAATGGTACCAAGCGTAATGGATAGCTTATCAAGCAGTGGTACTCATGGTTTCTCAGAATTATTATATACATTTACATCATGTGGAGGTAATAATGGTTCGGCGTTTGCAGGATTCAATGCTAATACACAGTTCCTTAATGTATTGTTAGGAATAGTAATGCTATTTGCTAGGTTTATACCAATAGTAGCTATCTTAGCAATAGCTGGAAGTATGGTAGAAAAGAAGAAGATAGCTACTACATCAGGTACACTATCAACTACTAATCCATTATTTGTATTCTTATTAATATTTATAGTGTTATTAATAGGTGCATTAAGCTTCTTTCCAGCATTAGCATTAGGACCAATTGCTGAATTCTTTGAAATGATTCTATAGAAAGTAGGAAAATATATGACAAATAAAAATAAAAGTGCTTTAGCAGATAAAAAGATGCTAATAAGAGCAATAAAAGATTCTTTTATAAAGTTAAATCCTAAGACACAAGCAGAAAATCCTGTTATGCTATTAGTTTATATAGCTTCTATTTTAACAACTATTTTATGGGTTATATCTTTGTTTGGTATTAAAGATGTTAATTCTAGTTTTACGTTTGCAGTAACAATTATATTATGGTTTACTGTATTATTTGCTAACTTTGCTGAAGCTATTGCTGAAGGTAGAGGTAAGGCACAAGCTGATTCTTTAAGATCTGCTAAAAAAGATGTGTTAGCTAATAAGATTGAATCCATTGATACTAAAGATAAGATTACTGAGATATCTAGTGCCTTATTATTAAAGGGAGATATTGTTATTGTTAAAGCAGGTGAACAAATACCTGCTGATGGTGAAGTAATAGATGGTGCTGCTTCTGTTGATGAGAGTGCTATAACTGGAGAATCTGCTCCTGTTATTAGAGAGAGTGGTGGAGACCGTAGTGCTGTAACTGGGGGAACTAGTGTTCTATCTGATTGGATAGTAGTTCAAGTAACTAGTAAGCCAGGAGAAAGCTTTCTAGATAAAATGATAGCAATGGTAGAAGGTGCTGCTCGTAAGAAAACACCTAATGAAATTGCTTTACAAATATTCTTAGTAGCTCTATCAATAATATTTATCTTAGTTACTATAAGTTTATATACTTATTCTGCTTTTAGTGCAAAACTAGCAGGAGCACCAAATCCTACTTCTGCTACAACACTAGTAGCATTACTTGTTTGTTTAGCTCCAACTACAATTGGTGCTTTATTATCATCAATTGGAATAGCAGGTATGTCAAGACTAAACCAAGCTAACGTTTTAGCAATGAGTGGTCGTGCTATTGAAGCTGCTGGAGATGTAGATATTCTAATGCTAGATAAAACAGGAACAATTACATTAGGTAATAGACAAGCATGTCGATTTGTTGGCGTTGATGGCTATAGTGAAGAAGAAGTAGCTGATGCTGCTCAACTATCATCATTAGCAGATGAAACACCAGAAGGACGTAGTGTGGTAATGTTAGCTAAAGAACTATTCAATATTAGAGAAAGAAATTTAAGTGATAAGAACATGTCCTACATTGGCTTCACTGCTAAAACTAGAATGAGCGGAGTCAACTTTGAAGGAAACGAAATTAGAAAAGGTGCTGCTGACTCCGTGAAAGATTATGTTGAAGCCAATGGTGGAGCATATTCACAAGCCTGTAGGGATGCAGTTAATGAGATAGCTAATCAGGGTGGTACTCCATTGGTGGTAGCTAAGAATCATAAAATTTTAGGAGTAATACATCTTAAAGATATTATAAAAGAAGGCGTCCATGAAAAATTTGCTGATATGCGTAAAATGGGTATCAAAACTATTATGATTACTGGAGATAATCCTTTAACAGCTGCTAGTATTGCTGCTGAAGCAGGAGTAGATGACTTCTTAGCAGAAGCTACACCTGAAGGTAAACTAGAAATGATTAGAAACTTTCAAATGCAAGGTCATCTTGTAGCAATGACTGGTGATGGTACTAATGATGCTCCAGCATTAGCTCAAGCAGATGTAGCAGTAGCCATGAACACCGGCACCCAAGCCGCTAAAGAAGCAGGAAACATGGTAGACCTAGATTCATCTCCAACCAAGTTGATTGAAATTGTACGTATCGGTAAACAACTATTAATGACAAGAGGAAGTCTAACAACCTTCTCAATAGCTAACGACTTAGCTAAATACTTTGCTATCATACCAGCACTATTTATGGGACTATATCCAGGATTAGCAGCATTAAACATTATGCACCTAGGAAGCGCTCAAAGCGCAATATTAGCAGCAGTAATCTATAATGCATTAGTAATTATAGCTTTAATACCCTTAGCATTAAAAGGAGTAAAATACAGAGAAGTATCAGCAAGTAAACTACTACAAAGAAACCTTCTAATATATGGTTTAGGTGGACTTATAACACCATTTATATTTATAAAATTAATTGATATGATCCTAGTCCTCATTGGATTAGTATAGAAAGGAAGTAATATTATGAAAACAATCAAAGAAGTATTTCCTAAAGCAGCAATATTACTATTAATATTCAGTGTAATATGTGGATTATTATATACAGCAGCTATTAGTGTATTTGCACAAGTAGTATTCCCTGATAAAGCTAATGGAAGTATAATTGAAATAGATGGTAAAAAATATGGTTCAGAACTATTAGGACAAGAATTTAATGATGCTAATCATATGTGGGGACGTATAATGAATATTGATACTAATACTTATACTGATAAAGATGGTAATAAGTTAATGTATGCTATCCCTTCTAATATGAGTCCAGCTAGTGATGAATATAAACTACTTATAGAACAAAGAGTAGTTAACATTAAAGCTGCTAATCCAGAAGCTAAAACAGAAAGTATACCTGTAGATTTAGTAACATGTTCAGGAAGTGGATTAGATCCACATATATCAGTAGCAGCAGCTACTTATCAAATACCAAGACTAGTAGCTAATACTAATCTAAGTAGTCAAGAACTAGAAAAGATTATAGAGGAATGTACAAACTCTAAATTATTAGGTATCTTTGGTGAAGAAACAGTAAATGTTTTAAAAGTAAATCTAATGATAGAAGGAATATTAAAATAACAAATTATACTAGTAATTCAAGTAATGTTGAAGCTAGTATTTTATACTTATATAGTGTGTTATAATAAAATAAAAAAGATGGAAGAATTATAAGATATAAGAATTATAAGAAAGATAGATAAATAGAAGGCGGTGTAATGATGATAACAAGAGCTACTCCTGAAGAAATGCTAAAAAAGATTAATGAAGAACAAACAGTTGATACCTCAAGAGGTCGTTTAAAGATATTCTTTGGTTATGCAGCAGGAGTTGGTAAAACTTATGCTATGTTAGAAGCAGCCCATTTGATAAAGAAGAGAGGCGTAGATGTCGTTATAGGTTATATAGAACCTCATACTAGACCTGAAACTTCTGCTTTAATTAATGGATTAGAAGTAATACCTACAGTTAATATACCTTATAAGAATATAAGTTTAAAGGAACTAGATATTGATCAAGCATTATTACGTAAACCACAACTTATATTAGTAGATGAACTAGCTCATAGTAATGCTATAGGTAGTAGACATACTAAACGTTATAAGGATATAGAAGAACTATTGAATGCTGGAATAGATGTATATACAACGCTTAATGTACAACATATAGAAAGCTTAAATGATAAGGTTGCTGCTATTACTGGAATATTAGTAAGAGAAAGAATACCTGACCATGTATTTGATAATGCTAATGAAGTAAAGCTAGTTGATATTGAACCAATTGAATTAATAGAGAGATTGAATGCAGGTAATATATATAAAGAAAATCAAGCTAGAAAAGCGTTGGGTAACTTCTTTACTGAAGCTAATTTAATATCTTTAAGAGAAATAGCTTTAAGAAGAATGGCAGATCGTGTAAATAGAATGGCAGAGAAATCTAAACCTCCTTTAGGTTTAGATTACTCTACTGATGAACATGTTATGGTATGCTTATCTTCAGCACCTAGTAATACTAAAATAATAAGAGCAGCTTCTAGAATGGCTAAAGCTTTTAATAGTGGTTTTACTGCTCTATTTGTTGAAACTAGTGATTACTCTAATATGAGTGAAGATAATAGATTACGTCTAAGAGAGAACATTCATTTAGCACAACAATTAGGAGCAACAATAGAAACAGCTTATGGAGATGATGTAGCATATCAAATAGCTGAATTTGCAAAACTATCTAAAGTATCTAAAATTATATTAGGAAGAAGTAATATAAAATTAAAAACCTTTTTAGCTAAACAATCATTAACAGAAAAACTAATAGCACTAGCACCAGATTTAGATATATATATTATTCCAGAAAACCAAATAGAAAATAACTATAAAGCAACTAAGAATATAAAGAAGGATCCAATAAGATTAAAAGATATTGTAGCTTCAATATTAATATTATTAGCAGCTTCATTATTAGGTTATCTATTTTTTAATTTAGGTTTTAGTGAATCTAACATAATAACTGTATATATTTTAAGTGTATTAGTTACAGCTATTGTAACTAGCAGTAGTATATATAGTGTAATTAGCTCAATCTTAAGTGTATTAATCTTTAATTTCTTTTTTATAGAACCTATATTATCTTTAAAAGCTTATGATTCTGGTTATCCAGTTACTTTTCTTATAATGTTTATTGCTGCAATCCTTACTGGTTCATTAGCTAGTAAGATAAAACTACAAGCTAAACAATCAGCTCAAACAGCATATCGTACTAAAATATTATTAGAAACTAATATGTTATTACAAGAACAAAAAGAAACTAATGATATAATTAGTGTTACTTCTAAACAACTATTAAAATTATTTAATCGTAATATAGTATTTTATCCTATTAAGGATGAAATACTACAAGAACCTATAGTGTTTACTACTATAGAAGATAAAGATATGGTTGATAATTTAATATGTAGTAATGAACGAGCAGTAGCTCATTGGGTATTTAAAAATAAAAAACATGCAGGAGCTACTACTAATACTTTAGGAAGTAGTAAGTGTCTATATTTAGCAGTAAGAGCTTCTGATAAAGTTTATGGTGTAGTAGGTATATCTGTAGATACTAAAGCTTTAGAAACCTTTGAGAATAATATAATGTTATCTATATTAGGAGAATGTGCACTAGCATTAGAAAAAGATAATGCTAGTAAACAAAGAGAAGCAGCTGCTACTTTAGCTAAGAATGAACAATTAAGAGCTAATCTATTAAGATCTATATCTCATGATTTAAGAACTCCTTTAACTAGTATTAGTGGTAATGCTAATGTACTAATTAGAAGCGAAGCTAAACTAACAAAAGATAATAGATTTCAACTATATAGTGATATCTATGATGATTCTATGTGGTTAATTAATATAGTTGAAAATCTATTATCTGTAACTAAAATAGAAGATGGAACCATGCATTTAAAACTTATACCAGAACTAATCGACGAAATAATAGAAGAAGCTATATCGCATATTAATCGTCGATCATTAAAGCATACAATTAAAGTAATAAATAATAATTCTATTATAGTATGTAAGATGGATGCCCATCTTATAGTACAAGTTATAATTAATATTGTTGATAATGCAATCAAATATACTCCAGAAGGATCAACAATATTAATTAACTATGAGAAACAAGGTAAGTATGTTAAAGTATCTATATCTGATAATGGAGTAGGTTTATCTAAAGAAGATAAGTTAAGGATATTTGATATGTTCTATACTCCTAAAAATACAGTAATTGATGGTAGAAGAAGTTTAGGTTTAGGTTTAGCTTTATGTAAATCTATTGTTAATGCTCATGGTGGTCAAATTTTAGTAAAAGATAATGAACCTAAAGGAAGTATATTCTCATTTACATTACCCTATGAAGAGGTGAAAAACTATGAATAAAGAACTTATATTAGTAGTAGAAGATGAAGCTGCTATTAGAAATTTAATAGCTATGACATTAGAAACACATGATTATAAATATATGAGTATATCTAATGGTAAAGAAGCTTTAGAAATAATATCTGAATATAAACCTTCTATGATATTATTAGATTTAGGATTACCAGATATAGATGGAATAGAAATAATTAAAAAAACTAGAAGTTGGTCTAATATGCCAATAATAGTTATAAGTGCTAGAAGTGATGATAATGATAAAATATTAGCATTAGATGAAGGTGCTGATGATTACTTAACTAAGCCTTTTTCAGTAGAAGAACTATTAGCAAGAATAAGAGCTAGTTTAAGAAGGATTCATTCAGTAGTAGGTGTAACATTAGAAGAATCATCAATTTTTATTAATGGAGATCTTAAAATAGATTATGTTAAAGGTAGTGCATATATAAAAGATGAAGAACTACATTTAACTCCTATAGAATATAAGTTATTATGTTTATTAGCTCAAAATATAGGTAAAGTACTAACTCTAAATTATATAACTAAGAATGTATGGGGAAGTGGTTGGGATAATGATGTTGCTTCTTTAAGAGTATTTATGGTTTATTTAAGAAAGAAATTAGAAGGTAATACTAATGATAAATATATTCAAACTCATGTAGGAGTTGGATATAGAATGTTAAAAATATAATTAGTATTAGACATTAAAGATAGTTAATGTTAAAATTAGTGGAATAAGATTAGGGGTGAATGGAATGTCAATATATTTAATACCAATAAGAACTGCTATATTAGTATTTCCATTATTAGCTTTATTAATTACATTACCTTATATATTAATTCAATATAATAAATATGGTTCTATTTTAGTAACTAGAGTTACTATAGTTTATTCATTTATATTTTATTTGTTATGTGCTTATTTCTTTACAATGTTACCATTACCATCAAGAACTGAAGTAGCTAAATTAACTACTCCTTATGTATCTTTAGAACTATTTTCATCAGTTAAATTATTGCTAAGTACAACTGTATTTAATATACATGATATGAGTACTTGGTTACCTGCTTTATTACAACCTAATTGTTTTACTATATATTTTAATATATTAATGGTAATACCATTAGGTATCTATTTAAGATATTATTTTAAAAAAGGTTGGTTAAGTACTACTATTATATGTTTTTTAGTATCTTTATCTTTTGAGTTAATACAATTAAGTGGTTTATTTGGAATATATTCTAGACCTTATAGGTTATTTGAATTAGATGATTTATTCTTTAATACTTTAGGAGGTATTATAGGTTATATTATTACTCCTATATTAGTTAGGTATTTACCTACTAAAGATGAATTAGAAGAGACTTCATATTTAAGAGGTCATAAGGTTAGTGGTTTAAGAAGAATAAGTGCTATGGGGATAGATTTAATAATTATATTATTAATGAATGTTAGTTTAATATTTATGTTAAAGGGGAGGGTAGAGTTGAGCAATATAAAGTTAGCTTATAGTACATATGTAGCAACTATATTTATTTATTTTATATTGTTTAATTTTATGTTTAGGGGTCAAACTTTAGGTAAGATGATTGTAAAGATTAAATTAGTTAATAGTGATGGTGGTAGTGGTAAGCTATATAATTATATTATTAGATATATATATTTATTTATAGTAGTATTACCTAGTCCTTTATATTTATTGTATTTAGTTAATATAATTAAGGGTGTAGATAATATCAATTTACAGTATTTTATATTAGGTATTATCTTTATAATTTCATTTGTATTTATAGCTAGTGCTTTACAGTTGTTTGTTGCTATATTAAGTCATAGATATAGAGCTATTCATAGTCGATTATCTAATTTACATAATATATCTATTATAAATTATAAAGAGTAATGGTTCTTCCATTACTCTTTGTTATATATTATGATTTTGAGTCTAATTTTGCTTGTAGAGTATGTGCTGATATAGTGTGTGTATGTCCATTAGATTTAGTAGTTACTGCCTCAATCATATGAATATGTTTAGAGTTATTTAACATGATAGCTGGACCAGTTTTAGTATTAATAGTATGTGTATGACCATTAACTGTTGTTGTAGTTAAACTAACAGTGTGAGCATGTGTATTGCCAGTTCCTACTTCACTAGTAGTAATGCTAGCAAAACGATGGTTATGAGTAGCATACTGATTTTGGTTATCACAGTTAGAGCAATTATTGCATCTATTATTGCATCCATTATTGCATCCGTTATTGCAACATGGGTTGCATGGAGTGCATGGATTGATAGAAGCTTCATTAGGGTTAGTAGAACCTAGAAGTTCATGATTATGAACTAATAGACAAGAACCATTGTCACCACCATTATTACAACCACATCCACAATTACTTTGGCAAGATGAAAAGAAGGAATCATCATAACCACATCCATCGAAACTATCACCTACGCTATTACATGAATTACAACTAGTTGAACCTGAACAACCATCATAACAATTGTTTTCAAGATAAGATTCATAGTCAGAAGAAGAACCGCAAGAATTACAAGAATTACAAGAATTACAAGAATCATAAGAATTATTTGAACAATTCATTATTACACCTCCTTTCTAATATACTGTATGTAAACAATATAAGAGGAGGTGTGCTATAACCTATAAAAGAGCAAGAAATGGTAAGGTATATAAAAAGCAATACTAATTAGTATTGCTTAAGCGTGCTTAACACGATCTGATTCTTCAGCCGTTTTAGCATTATTCCAATGATCCATTGTACCAACAAGATAACCAGTAATACGACGAATCTTTTCAAAATGAACAGGACGTAAACGATAAGACATATTTACATCATCTGCTTCAAACACTAAATCAAGATACTCAACAGATTGACGAGGATTATTATTTTTGATATGAGCTATATAAGCGCAATACTCATTATCAGATAAATCCTCATTAGAAGTAATCTTAGTACCCTCTATAATTTTAGAATAATTCATATTTTCACCTCAATAATATTATAAACTTAAAAAAAGATAGTACAATGTATATGACCATAAACATTATAAAAGAATAAAGATATGGAATAAAGTAATGATGAAAAATTATAGTGTTTATACTTTATATAATATTATAATTATTTAGTTGACATTAGAGTAAGTTTGAAAGTACAATTAACTTAGATGAGATAGAAAGAGGTGTAGTATGAAAATAGAACGTAAAGAAATATTTAGTATTCCTAATATATTAAGTTATATAAGATTAATATTAATACCAGTATTTGTATATTTATATGTTAAAGCAGATAATATTAATGGTTATGTATTACCTACTATTATATTAGCGATAGCAGGATTTACTGATTTCTTAGATGGGTTTATAGCTAGAAAATTTAATATGATAACTACACTTGGTAAGATGATAGATCCTATAGCAGATAAATTATTACAGTTAGCTATAGCTATAGCATTATTATCTAGATATGATATTATGCTAGTACTAATTATAGTATTAGTAGTTAAAGAAGGTATGATGGCTATATGTGGAATAATACTATTAAAGAAAGATATGAGATTAGATGGTGCGAAATGGTTTGGTAAAGTTTCTACTGCTGTCTTTTATGTGTTGATGGTAGTGTTAGTAGTTGCTTATGAGATGCCAATATTATATGCTAATATGCTAATAATAGTTACTATTGGATTTATGCTATTTTCGTTTGTTATGTATATACCTGTTTATATGGAGATGTTTAAAAAGAATTAAGGAGATAATAATTAAATAACATATATAGATATGGAGTAATAGAAAGAAGGTACTTTATATGAAAATAATGATTAGTTTAATGATTGCTTTAGTAATGCTAGGTAGTGGTTGTACTGATAGTAAGAAAGAAGAGGTTAAGAAAGAAGATATTGTTATTAAAGATGAAGTAGATAAGACTGATGAAAAGGTAGAAGTAAAGGTAGTTGATGAATTTAGAGATATAAAATATTATAGGGATGGGTTAAAGGATCGTTATAGTGAATATGCTAAACTACATAGTGATTATAAGATTGAAAGAGTAGTTAGTGATGTTAATATAGGTTTAGATACACCTTTCTTTAGTAATATAGAAGAGATAAAGGATACTAGTGATGTAGCTATGGTTATAAATAAGTATCATATTTTACCTAATGGTTATGTACCTGATGATATGATAAAGACGCCATTTCCTTGCATACAAGGAGTAGATGACTCATGTACAACCGGAAACTCACAAATGATAGTAAGAAGCGCAGGAGAAGCGTTAAAAAAGCTAGGAGAAGCATGTATAGCTCAAGGCTTTAATATAAGAAGTATATCAAGCTATAGAAGCTATAATTATCAAAAGAACTTATATGATTATTTTTTAAATAATAATGGACAAGAATATGCTGACACATATTATGCTAGACCTGGACAAAGTGAACATAATAGTGGTTTAGCAGTAGATATAACCATTGATAATTATAATTTTACAGAAATCCAAAATTCTCCTAATTATCAATGGTTATTAGACAATATAGCTAACTATGGATTTATATTACGTTATCCTGAAGATCGTATTGATAATACTGGTTTTGCTTATGAATCTTGGCATTTAAGATATGTTGGTATTGATATAGCTAAAGATATAAAGAAAAGAAATATTACTCTTGATGAATATCAAGCACAGAAATAATTTATGAAATCAATTATAATATTTATAGTATTAGTGATACTTAGTGGTTGTTCTAATAAGACAACAGAAGTATCTAAGGGAATTCCTAAAAAAGAACTGAAACAAGAAGTGATAGAAGTATTAGCTAAAATAGGTAGAGTTCATGTTGTTGGCGTTGGAGATAACTTAATTCATGGTCCTATAGCTGATGAAGCTGATAAGTTTGAAGGTACTATGGGTGATGGTTTTTATAACTTTAATCCTATGTATGAAAAAGTTGCTAATGATATAAAATCTGCTGATTTAGCTTATCTTGATCAAGAAACTATATTAGGTGGTGATTACTTAGGTATTAGTGGTTATCCTTGTTTTAATACTCCTAAGAGTATGGCCAAAACTATTAATGATTTAGGATTTGATTTAATTAACCAAGCTACTAATCATGCATTAGATCGTGGTGAACAAGGCATTATTAATAGTATAGCTACTTTTAAAAACTATCCTAATATGATAACTGCTGGTATATATGATTCACAAGCTAGTAGAGATACTATTAAAGTTATAGAGAGGAATGGTATTAAAATAGCTTTCTTAGCTTATACTTATGGTACTAATGGTATTCAACCTCCTAATAGTTATAACGTTTCTTATTTCAACGAATCTGAAATAAGAAACGATGTAGCTAAGGCTAAGGAGGTTAGTGATGTCATAATCGTTTCTTCTCATTGGGGTGATGAAAATACTAACACTCCTAATAGTTATCAAACTCAGTATGCTCAGCTTTTAGCTGATTTAGATGTAGATGTAGTTATTGGTGAACATCCTCATGTAATTCAACCAATAACTACATTAAAAGGAATTAATGGTAATGAAACTTTAGTAGTTTATTCTTTAGGTAACTTCTTAGGTGGTATGTTAGGTGTAGATAATAACTTATCTGGTATGATAAACTTTGATATTGTTAAATCTAATAATGATTATAAAATAGAAAATGTATTTTGGACTCCTTTAGTTATTCATTATGAAGGCAATAGTAATGATATAATGAATTCTAGACATGGTTTTAAAGTTTATAAGTTAGCTGATTATACTAATGAATTAGCTGCTAAGCATGCACTTAATGGTTATGAGAATCAAAGTGTAACACTAGATTATTTAAATTCTAAAACTAAAGAGGTAATAGATGCTAAGTATCTTAAATAATTTACAAATAAAAAGGCTGTGCTTACGCACAGTCTATTTATTTGTTATATCTGCTATATTAGTTCCTACATCTAATGGATGATGAGCGTCAGAAGCAGTTATAATTTTAACTCCTTCTTCTTTTAGAATGTTTAGGAATTCATTACTTAGTCCCATATCTGGATGGTTATATCGGTAATAACATCCAGTATTATTTTCTGCTAATACATTGTGTTCTTTCATTAACTTAGCTATATGGTGGTATGTTGGTTTTAAATCATAGCTAGGATAAATTTGAAATAGTTTTAAAGTATCTGGATGTCCTACTTGAGTAAATAAGTCAGACTTAATAAGTTCTTCCATTATTTCATAATATCTTTTATAGATATGGTCTGCGCTAAATTTATTCCATAGTATATCTTTAGAGAATGAACTCATATCATATAATAATGAATCTATTGAATGTATACTTCCTACTACAAAATCATATGGATATAGAGCTAGTAACTCTTTAATTTTTTGTTCATGTATTGGAGAGTAGCAAACTTCTAGTCCAAACTTAACTTTAATTGGTAGTTCCATCGCTTTAACTTGTTCAATTAATGCGTGGTACTCTGCTAGTGTGTTTAGTTCTTTCTTTTCTAACCATTCTTTTTGTTGCGGTGCTGCTTCTTTTAGATCCTCATATATTGGTAGGTATTCAACAAACCTATGGGTATGGTCTAATATTTGTATTTCATCTAATCCTTTATTTACTGCTTCTTTTACGAACTCCATAACGTATTCAATATTTAGTGGTCCGTATTCTAAATGCATATGTCCATCAATCATTTTAATTACCTCGCTTTCTTACTTAAATATGATAGCACATTTTCTTGATAAGATAAAAATAATATGCCTATATTTTATTGCTTATTGCACATATTATAAGTAGAATTACTAAGTATTTGTAAAGGCTGGATATATTTAAAGAATAAACACAAAATTTTAAAAAAAATAAAAAAACTTCTTGACCTCAACTTCCATTTTTGGTATACTATTAAAGCAATGTGATTATAAAAACATTGATGGCGCGTTGGAGAAACGGTTAACTCACTTGCCTTTCACGCAAGCATTCACGGGTTCAAATCCCGTACGCGTCACCATTCTTGCCTCAATAGCTCAGTTGGTAGAGCATTCGGCTGTTAACCGAATTGTCACAGGTTCGAGTCCTGTTTGAGGCGCCATTATACCAATATTGCTATTGGGCGCTTGTTCAATAGCTATCATATTTAAAGCGAACGTTACTCAGAGATGAGATAACGGTCGCTTTTTTATTTTTAAAATAACGTTATCGCCTATAGAGGAGGATTATTGTGTACAAATACCAATATATGACGTTATATATGAAAGAAAAAGACAAAGAAATGTACGAAGCATTAATACAGAAATGTAATTTAGATCCTATGAAAGATAAAAGTAAGCTGTTTAGGCATATTGTTAAATATTTAGTTGAACATGATGAAGTCGTACAAGCTATGCTTACAGAAGTTCGTTTTAAAAATAGCAACCAATCAGATAAAGATATTATTTGTGAAAAAGTTAAAGAGTATGTAGATACAATCAGATCAATTGAATCTGATGATGAAAATGATTAGCTCTGAAGAATTTATAGCTAAAATACATGATGACAGTGATAATACTTGTTATGGTTCTATTCTTAGAAGCTGGGATGATTATTTAACTAAGGATTATATTAATAAAATGAAATATATAAAAGAAGGTAGAGTATATGACCGCTTATATCCAATAAGCGAATTCTTAGCTCATGCAATTGAATTATCAAACAATCATGTATATGACAGCTACTTTTCTCTAAACAGCTTTTGGAGAGATCGTAAATCGACACAAGATGTAAGACATCTTAACTCATTTGTTTTAGATTTTGATTACTATGCTATAGAAAAATATAAAAATTTAGATCCTTTAAGTTTCTATAATAAATATATTTCTAAACTACTACCATTAGATCCAACAGCTTTAGTTGATTCAGGTAGAGGTTTATATGTAATTTATTCATTTGAGCATTGCCCTATGCATTGCATAAAAATATATAAAGCTATATATCAAATGTTCCTAGATAAATTTGAAAGCTATGGTATGGATCCTAAAGCTATGAACATTACACAAGTAATTAGAATACCAGGTACATACAATTCTAAAAGTGGAACAATGGTTGAGGTGTTAGATCTTCAAGATACTGAATACAAATTGACTGATTTCACTTCAATGCTTCCTTATACTAAGAATCAGTGTATAGAGTATAAGAACATAAAAGCAGAGAAAATTAAGCAGTATGAAATTATAAAAGAAAAAAAGGCTGCTGACCAAAAAGATATAGATTATGAAAGAAGAAAAAATGATACTCGAATAATCATTGATGATTTAAGTAAACTTATAGTATTACGTAACAGAAAAAAAGAATATATAGGATATAGAGAGAAATTAATATATCTGGTGAGAGAAAGGCTTTCATGGTCAGGATGTTCTCCAGGTGATGAAATAAGTAAGGCTAATGATATTAATAAGTCATTTCATTATCCATTGTCAGATAATGATGTAATGGATCAATGCAATCCTTCAAAGAATAGGCGGATATGTTCCATCAAAAAGATTATATCCTTGCTTAAAATAACGAAGGAGGAACAAAGGCAGCTTAAAACACTTAAACATAAGAGTCTTAAGGATAGTTGCTATAATCGTAGACATAGAAGGAACTGTTTATTGAACATGACAGAAAAACAAAGAATTATGTATCAAAGGAGGACTTCAGTTATTGCTCTGAAGCGCCAAGGACTTAGGAATTATCAAATATGTAATAAGTTATCAATTGATAAAGGTACAGTTAGTAAAGATCTAAAATATGTTAAAGAAAATGCCTATAGATTCAAACGAAAAATAGAAGAAATTATGGCTGATATTTTAGACACTCTAACGGTTGATAATTTAGTGAGACAGATAACCTATGATGAGCAAAAAAAGCTTAGAAAATGGCTTGAAATGGGGCAAGTAGCATTGGAATGAACCAACAGTTTCTGGTTGGTTTCAAAAAACATAGTACCAATGATATATATATGGCCTTTCCGGAGACCTTGAAAAGGAGGACAAATGAGCAAAGTTAAGAAATCTTTAAAAGTCAAATTAATTCTATTAACTGTCGTAGCTGCTATTAGTATTTATATTTCTATTGCTCCTAAAGAGTTGCATTCATCAACCGTTAATGAGGTGTCGTTTAAATCTTGTGTAGATGGAGATACTGCTAAATTCACTATTGATGGGGAACAACAAACTGTACGGTTTCTAGCTATAGATACTCCTGAAACTGTTAAACCCAATACTCCAGTTCAACCATTTGGTAAAGAAGCTAGTGAGTATACCTGCAGTTCTTTAAAGTCAGCGAAATCTATACGCTTAGAATATGAAGATAGTAATGGGACCGATAAGTATGGAAGAAAGTTAGCTTGGGTATTCATTGATGATTCATTGCTTCAGCAAGACCTTGTTACAAAAGGGTTTGCGAAAGTTGCTTATTTATATGGTGATTACAAATATACAAATGATCTTCTTGATGCAGAAAGAACAGCTAAAGATTCAAAAGTTGGAATATGGAAATAGAAAGGAGTTGATATTATGTCAAATTTTATTAATCAACTGGTTATGACTTCAGGAGTTTATGCAGAAATAGATGTTAATGAACAATTTTTGGAAGATGTTAAAAAGGCCATAAGTGCTTATGCATCTAAGGATTGGGGTATATCAAAACAAGACAGTGTAGATATGAATAATATCGCAGTAGACACTTTAGGTTATATATTGGCCGTTTATGAAACATGTAAAGGTT
Organism: Erysipelotrichaceae bacterium; assembly: GCA_036639955.1. GTDB lineage: Bacteria > Bacillota_I > Bacilli_A > Erysipelotrichales > Erysipelotrichaceae > JAVWHP01. Next base: position 5,121 of record JAVWHP010000009.1, on the reverse strand, counting down.
CAATATTCATCATTACTGATCAAGGCCATGAAGTAACCACTATTCTATTTACAGATGAATACTAGAGAGGAGAATTTATGAGCATAGACATAAATAAGATTACAAGAAGAATATCTTCTGATTTACGTATGATATCACTTGATACTTATTGCAGTGATCAAGCTTATCATAGTGCTGTTAGTTGTTATATATTAGGATTAACTGGACGTAGACTTGATGCTAAGGAGATGCATAATATATTCACTAGAGTTAAGTTTTGCTCCCATAATGAGCTTGCTAAGGATTTAGTGAGAATGATGTATGGTTCTAAGCTATAAGAAATTCATATCAATTACCAGTAGAATGGTAGGAAGGAAATAGTGAGATGAATACACAAGATTTTGCAAATGAGTATTTTTATTATCAAGGTGATGAAATTATTGTGGCTAATAATTCACAAGAGAATATCCAACTAGTTTATTATGGATTTAGAAGAAAATTAGCTATTATGTATGTATTAGAGGATTTTTGTGAAAGAACTGAAATTGAAAGATTTGAAGTAGAAACTGCATATGATTTAAATGAAGCTATGAATTTATGCAAGAATTATAAAAAAGAAAAAATTAATAAAACTGATTTAATTGAGAAAATGAAGCTGGATCTTGATGAGTTGTCTTGTTCTAACCTAATTAATGATGATAGATTTTACAAAGAAGTAGAACATTATCTAAAAGAAGTTCATCATCAAAATGTTTCAAAAGAATTCATTAAGGAATTTAGTGATCAGATAAGATTTGATGATCATTATAAAGTTGCTAAAAACTTTATGAATATTATGTGGCCAGGTTATTAAGGAGGTGTAATTATGAAGTTTAAAGTAACCTTTATTCTATTTAGGAAGAAAAGATTTGTTTATTCTCTTACAAAAGATTATCTATATAGATCTTATAGTTCTATATTTAAAGATTTAAAAGATTTAAGAATAAGTTATAAAAATGCTATTATTCAAATACAAATTTTTGATGGAAAGAATCAATTACTGTATAAGTCATTCTGTAATAATGTAGCTGATGAAGATAAAATGGTTGACCAGATTTTATTCTTTAAAAATGCTACTAAACAGTATAATCGCTTATTGAGTAGTTAGATGTAATATCAGGAATAGTAAACTAACAAACATATAAAGATAGAGAAGATCATATCAAAAATATTTAAACTTAAGCGAAAACGAGGTGTGAAAAGATGTTAAAAATAAGAATTGAATTTATGAATGAAGTTGAAAGACTTAATTTAATCAAAGCACTTGCTGTTAATTACGTAATAGCAAAAGAGGATAAGGTAAAGTTATCAAGTGTACCAGGTAGTAAATATAAACTGCAGTACTTAGAACTAATACCTAAATCTTAGAAAGGAGAAAATATGGAAAACAAACATTTAGTTTTAGGAAACTATGGTAGATACTGTATTGGTGTTCGTGAGTTGAGTTGTGGAGATTGTTTTGAAATTGAAACAAGCAAAAATGTATGGACAGAAGTTCGTATAGAATATGATGACACAGTAGGATGGTACTTAATTAATAATGATGATGTAATTATTAAAATGCCATTCAAAGAGTATCCGGCAAAAATAAGTTATTACTAGTTTTAATTAGAACAAGCGAAAAAGAAAACGAAAAAGGAGGACATTAATATGTCTAAAGTAATTATGATTAAGAACCGTCAAGGTGGTGTTGGTAAATCAACAGCTGCAATAAATTTATCAGTGTATTTTGGTTTACAAGGAAAAAAGGTGCTTGCAATTGACTTTGATCCACAAGCTAATACAACTAAAATGTTATCAAAGGATAGTATCGTTAAGCAAGATATTTGTGGCGCAATTTTAGGTAAGTGTTCTATTTCAGATTGTATTATAAATACAATTTATTCTAATGTTGATTTAGTAGCATCTTCAGATGAACTTTATGAATCATTAAAGGATCTTGAAAAAGATATTATGAATGAGCCAATGTTAAGGTTGAAGTATATTATTGAACCAGTAATAAAAAACTATGACTATATCATTATAGATTGTAATCCTGTTATTGATTTATTAGCTATTAATACACTGTTAGCTTCTGATATATGTTTAGTTCCATCTAGAACAGATGGTAATAGCATTGATGGAGTGTATGCAATGAGTGAATATGTAAATCAGATTAAAGTAAGACAAAATCCAAAATTAAGAATGCTTATATTTATAAGCGATAAAGAAAGAAATAATGATGCAAATAGTGCAATACTTAAACTTAAAAGTACTTATAAGGATAAACTGCTTAGCACTATGATAAGACATCAAAGTAAACCAGTAACACAGTCTACACAAGATGATGTTCTTAAACCTTTTATTCTTGGTAATAGCAATATAGCATTAGATTATGTATCTTTAGCAAATGAATTGAGTGAGGTGATTTAGTATGAGAAATATTATGGATACATATAGACCTATGTCACCAATTGAAATGATTCACTATATGCAAATTGTGCCTAATGAAAAAAACTTTTATGAAATTGTTGATGTTAAAACATTAGCTGAAGATATTCTAGAAAATGGATTATCTCATAATATTGAGGTTATGAGGTTTGATAACAGCTACAAACTTATATCTGGTGAACGTAGATATCGTGCTTTATCATTACTTATTGATGAAGGACATAAACAATTTGAAATGATTCCCTGCAGAGTACTTGATAAGATGGATGACTTGAAGGAAGAAGAGCGTATTATTGCTACTAATTCATATTCTAGAGTTATAAGTAATGCAGATCGTATGATAGCTATTGAACGACTAAATTTTATCTACAATGAACGTAAGAAAAAAGGTGAGGTTGATGGAAGGGTAAGGGATTTAATAGCTAAAGAAATGAATATATCAAGTTCACAAGTTGGGACTTATCAAAAAATTATTAAGAATGCAATTCCAGAATTAAAGGAAGAAATAGCTAAAGGCAATATCACAATAGCAAACGCATCAACTATATCTTCATATAATGAGGAAGAACAATTAAAGATGATTTATGATTCTGAAGGGAACATAGATATTAAAATTGAAAAAGAAGATGAATATAAAGAAGACGAGCTATCAGTTACTGGAGAATGCCCTATAAAAAAAGAAACGATAGATCAACTACTTGTTTCTATGAATGGCTACATTGAGAAACTTAGCGATAAGTTCACTGGGTGTGAATGGAAAGAACAAAAAAGAAAGCTTGCAGATGTTCAAAATGCATTTAATCAACTTCTAGAATCGTTAGATTGTGAAATTAATGATAATGTATTTACACTGCTTAAGTAAGAGGTGAATATGAGTAAAGTAACAGAAGAAATATCTATATATAAAGTAATTATTGAATATGTTGAAAATGATTTTATTTATGCAAGAGCGGCAGCTAAAATTGGACGTGGAAGACATAATACGAGAAATAGAATATTAACATTCTGTGATGTTAATAACATTGGCCCGTTAGATATTAATAAACAAATAACGGCTAATGGAAAAATTGTATATAAACAATGTAAAAAAATTGCAGCAGAACTAGAGACTCTAGAAAAAGTACTCAATAAATGTGCCAGTGACTGGCACAATGGTAAAGGTTAAATTATGTGTAGTGTTGTATTGAAAAAAGGTGATATGGTTAAGTTAATTAATTGTGATGAGGCTAATAATCATGAAGCGGAAGTTTGGGTTGTTGATTTTATGACACAGGTTTTGGATCACTATCGTATTGAGAATGTTAAAACAGGTTTTAGAGATACATTCAGTAAGAGTTATCTTCAAAAATTAAACGTTTATCGAGTTAGAGGAATAAAGTATATTAATTACACTAATAAAATGTCTAATTCAAAAGCTGGAGACATTGTATGCTTTTATGAAAGTGGTTCAAAATGTAATATAGGTTATGGAATTATTGATTTTGTGATACCAATGAAAGTGATCAATAGTGAAAAAAAGGAATCAATAAGAGAATTATTTCTTGGTGATGATCATAGTGCTTATATCTCTTATGCATTAAATACTATGAATATTACTTTTCCGTGGGTACCTTATGCTGAGGAAGTTTATAATGTAATGCTACATAAGGAAGCAAGGTATTATGATCATTGTATAAAAAATGGCTGTTGGTATAAGGAACCTCACAATGTAGGTAATTATGCAGTAGGCATAAAAAACATTGTTAAGTATTAAAACTAACTTGTGCCAGTCACTGGCACAAACGGAAGGTGGTAATAAGCATGTATAAAGATACATTAGATATAAAGGGAACGAAGACGCAATCTAAATTGATATTAGAAGAATTTAGTACATTGATGACTTTACTTAAAAATGACTTTAATATTAAATCATCTTGGAATTTTGATAAAATAGTATCTTTTACAACGTTTGTAAATACAGATTTAGCTATGTGTGAGAAGATAGAAAAAAGAGATTTACTCATTCAACAAATTAATGCTGTACTGGTGGCATTTAATTTAATGCCGGATCTAGAAGAGATAGCATTACTTAAATACAAATATGTGCAATTAGATTCAGATACCGAGATTGAAAACAAAATGAAAATTGGGAGAAATACTCGCATTAAAATTTACAATTCTGCCTTAATAAATTTTGCGATTGCTATAAGTTGTGAAGTGCAACGATACTAAATTAATAAAATTATCCTTTATGAAAAAGTTTATAAATTATTTAATTAGGATATTAAATAATGAAAATGATTTTAGAGTTATTAATATTTTATTTGAACTTAGTAGTAAAAGTAAACTTTTCGTAAACTTTTCGTAAACTTTTTGTAAACTTTTTCGTGGATTTTTTGTAAACTTTTTTTAAACTTTTTTTAAACTGTTTTTGTGCTATAATAAGTATAGTCAAAAAGTGACAAAAAATTCGGATGTTAATGGAGGTGATTCTAATGAATCCAATTTTAAAATATGGGAAAAAGAAGGTACTAATTGTTTCCGTTGTTTCTGTGTTAGGATTAGCAGTTGCTATAACTATGACAAGTATAGCAGCTGTTGCTTATGCGGCAGAAAAAACACTTGAAGGAATAACTACAGTGTTTGACGATACTAAGAAGGTTGTTGAATATGGGGCTAAGGTCGATACTAAGT